>DGHJ01000002.1:0-8278 GCA_002392625.1 Oscillospiraceae bacterium UBA3851 | reverse complement strand
GGTAGACGCGGCCGGGGGCGATCATGCGGATGGGCAGGGGCAGGGTGTCCATGGCCCGGACCTGCATGGGGCTGGTCTGGGAGCGGAGCATCACGCTGCTGTCCTCCTTGAAGTAAAACGTGTCGGACCAGTCGCGGGAGGGGTGGCCCTCCTCGGCGTTGAGGCGGTCAAAGTTCAGCTCCGCCAGCTCCACCTCCGGCCCGTCCAGCACGGTGAAGCCCATGCCCACGAAGATGTCCTTGATCTCGTCCAGGGCGATATACATGGGGTGCTTGTGGCCCAGAATGACCTTGTCGCCGGGCACGGTGACGTCCACGGCCTCGTTCTTCAGCTTCCGCTCCATGGCGGCGGCCTCCAGCTCGATCCGGGCCTCGTCGATGGCCTTCTCCATGGCGGCGCGGACCTCGTTGGCCAGCTGGCCCATGGCCGGGCGCTCCTCCGGGCTGAGCTTGCCCATCTGACGGAGAACGGCGGTCAGCTCGCCCTTTTTGCCCAGGAAACGGACCCTGGCGTTCTCCAGATCCTCCACGCCGCCGGACTGCGCGATGGCGGCCAGCGCTGCGGCGCGGAGCTGTTCCAACTGCTGCTTCATACGGTTTACACTCCTGTCCTTTCGGATTAGTTTCGGCTGGGGACAAACAAAAAGAGCCTCCGTCCCCATGACACAGGGACGAAAGGCTCGGCCTTCCGCGGTACCACCCGGCTTCGCCGCCAGTGAGCGGCGCACTTTTGCGGCCCGTAACGTGGGCCTTCCCGTCCGCGCATTTCCTCGCGGCTGCTCCGGGGCGAACGCCGCGCTCCAGCCCGGACCGGCTTGCAGCCTGTGGCCGATCCTCTCTGGCGGGTGAAGGTGTCGCGGTACTTCCCGTTCTTCGCATTTGCAATCACATCTTCTATTTATAGCACAGTTGAAACGGCGTTGCAAGAGTGATTTTGACGGTTTTGAACAGTTGACAACAGTGATATACTGTTATTTAGTAAAAATATGGGAAAAGGAGCCGCCGCCATGGAGCTGACCGCCGCCACGATCCAAAACGCCCTGCCCATCCGCGATCCGCTGGGCCACAAGGGCACCTTCGGCAAGGTGTACTGCCTGTGCGGCAGCGTGGGCTTCACCGGCGCGCCGGTGTTCGCCAGCCGCGCCGCCGTGCGCATGGGCAGCGGCCTCGTCTATATCGGCGTGCCAGAGCGGGCCTGGGCGGTGGTAGCCGCCAAGTCCGACGAGGCCATGCCCTTCCCTCTGCCGGACACGGGGGAGGGGAAGCTGGCGCTTTCCGCCGAGGCGCCCATCCGCGCCGCCGCCGCACCCTGCGACGCGGTGCTGATTGGCTGCGGCCTGGGCCGGAGCGACGAGACGGACCGGCTGACCCGCCGGCTGCTGGATCTGCCCCAGCCGCTGGTGCTGGACGCCGACGGCATAAACGCCCTGGCGGGACATATAGATGAATTGAAGCGACGCCGGGGACTTGTCACCGTGCTGACGCCCCACGAGGGGGAGTTTGCCCGGATCGGCGACCTGGGCGCGGGACGGGAGAAGGCCGCCGCGGCCTTTGCCGCCGAACACGGGGTCTACACGATCCTCAAGGGCCACCGGACGGTGATCGCCGCGCCGGACGGGCGGCTGGCGGTGAACCCCACCGGCAACAGCGGCATGGCCAAGGGCGGCAGCGGCGACGTGCTCTCCGGCATGGCGGTGTCTCTGCTGGGGCAGGGCATGGAGCCCTTTGCCGCCTGCTGCGCCGCCGTGTATCTCCACGGCCTGGCCGGGGACCTGACCGCCGCGGAAAAGACAGAACGGGCCATGACGCCCACCGACCTGCTGGAACACATCCCGCAGGCGCTGCAGGAGCTGGAGCGGCGGACGCCGCGCCGGATCTGAGGGGATTGGAAAGCCTCCGGACAGGAGGTTTCGATGAAAAAAACATGGATTGCGGTGCTGTGCCTTCTGCTGCTGAGCGGCTGCGGGAAGGCGCAGCAGGGCGCGGCCCTGCAGGAGCAGTATGCCGCCGTCTCCCGCGCCGAGCTGGCGGCGGAGATCACCTGCCACCTGCCGGACGAGGTCCGGCAGTATCAGGTGACCTGCGACTACGACGCCCACGGCGGCGCGGAGACCGTCATCACCGCGCCGGCGGAGCTGGCGGGGGTGCGGGCGACCGTATCAGGTGAGGATCTGACACTGACCTACGACGATCTGACGCTGTCGGCGGGGACGCTGGAGGCCATCTCACCCGCCAACTGCCTGCCCTGGCTGCTCCGTGCCGCGGCGGAGGGCTATGTGCTGGAGGAGGGACGGGAGACGCTGGAGGACCGGGACTGCCTGCGCCTGGCCTTCGACACCACCGGGGCGGACGGGGAGAAGGTGCTGTGCACCACTTGGTTCGACCGGGAGACACTCTTGCCGGTCTACAGCGAGTTTTCCGTGGGCGGACAGCTTCGCCTGTCTGTCAAGGTAATCAGCTTTACAGTTGAGACAGAGGCTCCATCGGAGCCGTAGGAAAGGATAGGGAGACAATGGAATCTACACTGAGGAGGACCTGGGCGGAGATCGACCTGGACGCGCTGGAGCACAACTACCGCACCCTGCGCGAGCGCGTAGGGCGGGACGTGAAGTTCCTGGGGGTGGTGAAGGCGGATGCCTACGGTCACGGGGCCGTACAGGTGTCCCGCACGCTGCAGGAGCTGGGCGCGGATTATCTGGCGGTCAGCAGCATCGACGAGGCTATGGAACTCCGCGACAACGGAATTACCATGCCGATCCTGATCCTGGGCCACACGCCGCGGGAGCAGGTGGACCGCCTGATTGAGCTGGGCATCACCCAGTCTGTCACCTGCCGGGCCAAGGCGCTGGAGTACAGCGCCGAAGCGTCGCGGCTGGGCGGCACGCTGAAGGTCCACATCAAGGTGGACACCGGCATGTCGCGCCTGGGCTATCTCTGCGAAGGCCGCCACTTCGATACCGGCGTGGAGGGCATCTGTGACGCGTGCCGTCTGCCGGGGCTGGAGGCCGAGGGCATCTTCACTCACTTCGCCGTGTCAGACGAGCCGGATGACGACAGCGCCGATTACACCCGCCGGCAGTTTGACCTGTTCCGGCGTGTGGTGGATGCGGTGGAGACGCGGCTGGGCAGACGGTTTGCGCTGCGCCATTGCGCCAACACCGGCGCCGTGGCCCGCTGGCCGGAGACGTGGCTGGATATGGTGCGTCCCGGTCTGCTGCTCTACGGCTGCGGCGAATTTGCCGCAGAGCTGGGCCTGCGGCCGGTGATGACCCTGAAAACCACCATCAGCACCATCAAGGTCTACGATCCCGACACCACCGTCAGCTACGGCCGGCTGTTCCGCACGGAGCGCACCACCCGCATGGGCGTGGTGCCCTATGGGTACGCCGACGGCCTGTTCCGCGCGCTGTCCAACCGCTGCGCCTTTATGACGGCGGACGGACCGGCGCCCCAGCGGGGCAGGATCTGCATGGATATGTGCATGATCGACCTGACGGAGCTGCCGCGGGTCGACGTGGGCGACGAGGTGGAGATCTTCGGCGAGCACAGCAGCGTCAACGAGCTGGCAGCCCTGGCAGGTACCATCCCCTATGAGCTGACGTGCGCCGTCAGCAAGCGCGTGCCCCGCGTGTACCGGCGCCACGGCCGCGTGGTGGAGCGGGAGCTGATGTTGCGCTTTTGACCCGGCGGGCATAGAATAGACCGGGGCGAATACAGTACCAACGAATTTCACTGAGGCGTATAAATTCCGCGGCTGCGTGGGAGAATGAAAGTGACCCGTGAAGCGGTGACATACCACGGGTACTTCAAGGCGGCGGAGTGTGAACTTTGTGGATACGATAGTCAAGCGCGGCGATATCTTTTATGCCGATCTCAGCCCGGTGGTCGGCAGCGAGCAGGGCGGCGTGCGCCCGGTGCTGATTGTGCAGAACGACACCGGAAACCGCCATTCACCCACCGTGATCGCGGCGGCCATTACCTCCCAGATGGGAAAAGCCAAGCTGCCCACCCATATCGAGGTGAGTTCCGCCAGCAGCGGCCTGCCCAAGGACTCCGTGATCCTGCTGGAGCAGGTGCGCACGCTGGACAAACGGCGCCTGCGGGAACGGATGGGCCGGGCAGACCGGGGCGTGATGGAGCAGGTGGACGAGGCCATCGCGGTGAGCTTCGGCCTGGGCCGGGGCACGCTGACATAAGGCGCGGATATCGAAAAGTGAAAACCGGTCTGTGTGCTGCAAGGGGGCACGCAGGCCGGTTTTGTCATAGCCGGCTGCGCAGGTGCATACTGATAGGGAGTCTGAACTGCGGCGGAAGGGAGGGGGACGAGTTGGACTGTCCGCTGTATATCTCCGGCCGTCAGGCGGGCGTCCTCCGCATCACCGAGGAGGGGCGGGACACCCGCTTTACGGTCCGGGCGGCGGCGCCGGGCGGACTCTACCGCCTGTATGCCAGGGGGGAGAGGGGAGATCTCCTGCTGGGCGCGTGGGAGGGCGGCGCCATGAGCCGCCTGTTTTCCCATGAGTTGACCGCTCCGGCGGGCCGCGTTTTCAGCGCCGTCGCCTATCCCGTGGACGGGGAGGCGTGGATCCCCGCCGCGCGCCATCAGTTTCCCCCTTGGCCGGTTTGCGGCGGTCTGTGCCGCCGGTGGGGCGGCGGCTGGCAGCTGGCCCTGCCCTTTGCCGAGGACGGCCCCTTTCCGCTGCCGGCGCTTTTCTGCCTGGCACGCGTGGCCGAGGTGGCGGGAAGCCGCCGTGCCGTTTTCTGCTTTGACAAGGAGGGACGGCCGATTTTTCCGACAGATTTTTGATTTTTTTTCAAATGGGACTACCATATCTTGCGATGATATGGTATAATGAATACAAAGTATACACACTGGTGGCTTATACACAAGAGAGAATGGAGGAAACAGATCATGAGATGTCCCTACTGCGGATTTAAGGAGAGCAAGGTGGTAGATTCCCGCCCCGCCGACGAGGGCAGCAGCATCCGCCGCCGCAGAGAGTGCCTTAAGTGCGAGAGCCGCTTCACCACCTATGAGACGGTGGAGAGTCTGCCCATGGTGGTCATCAAGAAGGACGGCAGCCGCCAGAGCTTTGACCGGGGCAAGGTGCTGCGTGGCATCCAGCGCTCCTGCGAAAAGCGGCCCGTCTCCGTGGCGGACATGGAGCGCATGACTCTGGAGATCGAGCAGGAGATCCAGAACTCCCTGGAGCGGGAGATCAGCAGCGAGACTATCGGCGAAAAGGTCATGGAGAAGCTGAAGACCGCCGACGAGGTGGCCTACGTCCGCTTTGCCTCCGTGTATCGCCAATTCAAGGACATCAACACCTTTATGAGTGAGCTGAATAAGCTGCTGCAGGAGAAGTAAAGGAATACTACTTTACAGTATATTGCCCAGGGTGAGCCGCTCGTTCTCCGCCGCATGGCCCAGCAGGACCCGCAGCTCGGACAGCGCCTCATGCACGTGGGGCCCCTCCTGCAGGCGGCACATGAGCCGGGCCTGCTCCAGCAGCCGCTCCGCCTCGTCCGCCGTGCTGTGGGAGGCGGTGACGTGCAGCCAGACGGCACAGGAGGACATCTCCTCCTGCACCGTATCCAGCAGGGCCTCCGTCTCCGTCCACTGTTCCCGGAAGGCGGCCTGCTGGGCCGCGTCCAGCGCCTCGTCCCATCGGGCGCAGCGGCGCTCCATGGCGACGCTGTTGGCCAGGGACAGCGCCAGCAGGACCAGCAGCACAAAGCAGGGGACGCGCAGCGCCCTCATGACGGTCCCTCCTTCGGCAGATACGTCACGGCGCCTGCGCCGTCCACGGACAGGCAGAACACGTCCGACGGCGACGCGGCCCGGTGTTTTTTCAGCTGCTCTTCCAGCCATTTCCCGTCATAGCCCAGGCGGCGGAGGTTTTCCGCGATGACCCGTCCGTCGTTGATGAGGATCGTGGGCAGGAACACGTCGTCCTTGACGCTTTTCCCCATCTGCTCCGGCGTCGCCGGCTGCTGATGGGTGTAGAGCAGAACGGACAGCTTGCCGCTGGTCTCCAGCACCGCATACTTGACGGTGGCCGGGTCCGTGACGCCCTGGCCCCGCAGCTCCTCCAGCAGCTCGTCCAGCGTCAGGCGGTTGCGGCGCATGGCGGTCTGGAGGATCTTGCCGTTGTCGATGATCAGGGCCGGTTCGCCGCACATGAGCCGCCGCAATCGGACGCTGCGCAGGCTGGCGTAGCTCAAAAGCGTGGACAGGGACAGCAGCGTCAGGATCGGGATCACGCCGTAGAGCAGCGGGATGGCGAAGTCCTGCATGGGCACGGAGGCCAGATCGCTGAGCAGCATGGTCAAGACAAGCTCGATGGGCTCCAGCTCGCCGATCTGGCGCTTGCCGGTGAGGCGCAGGCCCACAATCAGCAGCAGATACAGGATGACCGTGCGGAATAACGCGGTGATCAAGGCAGATGACCCCCTTTCTGCCATAGTTTGCGTCTCTTGGGGGAAAAATATGATGAGGAAACCATTCGCAGAGAGGAAAGGAGGATCACAGGGAAGACCCTGTCACGAAGCGCCAGCGCCTGCCCGTTTACCGGGGCAGGACGACGAGGGGGAGAGAGGATCGAGGTTTTCGGCGGAAGCTCTCCCGTGATGCTCCGGGCGCGTGACGCAGCTGACAAATATGCGGGTGACCGCAAAACAGAGAGGCTGCGACCGGAGAGAAAAGGCAAATATCTGCGAGTTTGTCCTTTTGATATGATTCAAATTTATTGTTATCAGGAGGATTTTGCGTATGTGTGGAATCGTAGGATTTGTGGGCGACCAGGCGGCGGCCCCCATCCTGTTGGACGGCCTGCGCCGTCTGGAATACCGGGGGTATGACTCCTCCGGCATCGCCGTGTGCGGCGACGGCGAGCTGCGGGTGAAAAAGGTCCGGGGGCGGCTGAACACGCTCAGTGAGCTGACCCATCAGGGCGCCGATTTGCCCGGCACGCTGGGCATCGGCCACACCCGCTGGGCCACCCACGGCGAGCCCAACGACGTCAATGCTCACCCCCACGTCAGCCGCAGCGGACGGATCGCGGTGGTGCACAACGGCATCATCGAAAACTACATGGAGCTGAAAAATCAGCTCATGGCCAAGGGTTATACCTTCCTGTCCGACACGGATACGGAGGTGGTTGCCCAGCTGCTGGATTACTACTACGACCAGTGCGGCGACTTCTTTGAGGCGGTCATGTGCATGCTCAACGCGGTGGACGGCGCCTACGCCCTGGGCATCGTCTGCGCCGATTACCCCGACCGGATGTACGCCGCCCGGAAGGATGCGCCGCTGCTGCTGGGCTACGGCCAGGGGGAGAACTTCATCGCCTCCGACGTGACGGCCCTGATCCGCTACACCCGCGACATCGCCTATATGGACGACGGGGAGCTGGCCATCCTCAGCGCCGGCGGCATCCGCATCTATGACCGGCAGATGCGCCCGGTGGAAAAGGAGCATCACCACGTGGATTGGGAGATCGACGCGGCGGAGAAGGGCGGCTATGCCCACTTCATGCTCAAGGAGATCGTCGAGCAGCCCCGCGCCATCCGGGACGCCACCGCCGCCCGCATCCAGAACGGCCGGGTGGTGTTCAGCGACCTGACCATGACGCCGGAGCAGATCCGCGCCATCGGCAAGATCTACATTGTGGCCTGCGGCTCCAGCTACCACGTTGGCATGGTGGGCAAGTACAACCTGGAGCGGATGCTCCGCCGCACCGTGGAGGTGTGCCTCGCCTCCGAGTTCCGCTACAGCGACCCCATTGTAGGCGAGGGGGATCTGGTCATCGTCATCAGCCAGTCCGGCGAGACGCTGGACACCATGGCCGCCCTGCGGGAGGCCAAAAAGCGGGGCGCCCGCATCCTGTCCATCGTCAACGTAGTGGGCTCGTCCATCGCACGGGAGAGCGACGACGTGCTCTACACCTGGGCCGGTCCCGAGATCGCCGTGGCCACCACCAAGGCCTACAGCACCCAGATGGCCCTTTTGAACCTGCTGGGCGTCTATTTCGGCGACATCATGGGCACCGTGGACTACGAGACCTATACTGACATGGTCCGGGGCATCTTGGCCCTGCCGGAGCAGATGGAGGAGATCCTGCTGCGCCGGGAGGAGATCCACACCCTGGCCCAGGAGTGCGCCCACCACGAGGACGTGTTCTTCATCGGCCGGAATCTGGACTACGCCCTGTCTCTGGAAGGCAGCCTGAAGCTCAAAGAGATCAGCTATATTCACTCCGAGGCCTATGCCTCCGGCG
>DGHJ01000138.1 GCA_002392625.1 Oscillospiraceae bacterium UBA3851 | reverse complement strand
CAAGCACGACATCATCCTCTTCTCCCGCTGGACCCTGAGCCACGACCTGGTGGGCGACACCAAGGTGGGCGAGAAGAGCTTCGCCGCCTACATCAAGGATTACTTCGGCAAGGGGGCGAACTGAATGAGCTGGGGACTGCTGGGTATCCTCTACATCGTCTGCGCCGTGCTGTGCGCCATCGGCTTTTATAAGTTCGTCTACTTCCTCTCCGTGGGCTACGGCCTGGCCGTGGCCGGCGGCGGCATCGCCGTGTTCATCATGTACCTCCTGCACCCCACCGCCACGCCGCTGTGGCTGGTGGCCCTCCAGATGCTGCTGTTCGTGGCCTACGGCGCCCGACTCTCCGGCTTCCTGCTGGCGCGGGAGTTCAAGAACGCCTCCTTCCGCAAGACCGACGTGGCCAAGGAGTCCCTGGCCAGGAACGACGAGAAGAAGATGCCCATCTTCGTGATGATCTTCATCTGGATCTTCGTCGCCGCCCTGTACGTCATGCAGGTGAGCCCCATGCTGTTCCGCTGGCACAACGGCTCCACCGATCTGGCGGTGCCCCTGATCGGCATTGCCGTCTCCGTCTGCGGCCTTGTGCTGGAGTCCCTGGCGGACAGGCAGAAGTCCGCCCAGAAAAAGGACAACCCCAAGATGGTGGCCACCAGGGGCCTGTACAAAATCGTGCGCTGCCCCAACTACCTGGGGGAGATCACCTTCTGGACCGGCGTGTTCGTGGCCGGCCTCACCACCTATCGCGGCGTGGGCCAGTGGATCTTCGCCGCGGTGGCCTACATCGCCATCGTCTACATCATGTTCAACGGCGCCCAGCGCATGGAGAAGCGGCAGATGAAGCAGTACGGCCACCTGAAGGCGTACAACGAGTATGCCGACAAGACCCCCATCATCCTGCCCCTGCTGCCCATCTACCACCTGAACAAAAAGGAGGAGACGAAATGAGCGTCCCCCTGGCTCTGGTGGATTTCGTGCCGGTGATCCTGTTCCTGATCGCAGCCGTGGTGCTGCAGCGGGGCCTCTACCACCGGATGAGCAAGGGCGCCTTCGCCCTGTTTGCCGGCGGCACGGTCATGACCATCTGCGCGGGGCTGACCAAGGCCCTGTGGAAGCTGCTCTACGCCCTGAACGTGTGCGACTTTGACCGGCTGAATCAGGCGTTTTTCCCCATGCAGTCCGTGGGCTTCCTGCTCTCCGGCATCGCCATCGTGGCCCTGCTGACCGCGCCTCAGAAGAAAAACACCGTCTACGCCGCCGCGCCCGCCGTGTTCTCCGGCACCATGATCTTCGTGGCGCTGCTGGTTTTGGGCAGCCTGGGCCTGTACGGCGGCCTGGGCGTGCTGGCGGCCAGGGAGAAGAAGCACGGCGCCGCCGTGCTGTTCTGGATCGCCTTCGTGCTGATGCTGGGCATGGGCTATCTGTCCTCCCGCGATTTCACCCAGGCGTCTATGAACTGGATCGCCGAGGGCGTCAATCTGGTGGGCCAGGGGATCTTCCTGCTGGCCGCCGGAAAGCTGGTCAGAAAATGAAAGAGCTGATTTTACACGAGCTGCGCCGGGACTATCCCGTGCGTGAGCGGGACGTGAGACCTTACGCCGTGCTGAAGAAGTCCGGCATGACCTTCCGCATCTCCTCCTATGAGATCAAGGGGCTGGGGTCCATGAGCGTCATCGACATGTCCGCCATGCTGGGCCTCATGCAGATGGAGAGCTTTATCCTGACGGCGGAGGAGAAGGACGTGCCCATCTACTCCGGCGACTTCATCAAGGCCGCCGGCAAGTGCACGCTGCTCCAGGAGTTCTACGACAACATGCTCGCACCTCTGGACGCCGAGTCGGCGCTCCAGTACCGGCAGGTGAAGGAGCGCTGGGCCGATCTGCCGCCCTATAAAACGGAGCCGCGGTGGTACGACGGCATCCGCTATGACTTCTCCCTGGGCGCCTCCGACAAGAGCCTGAAGGAGCGCAAGGAGGAGATCACCGCCGCCTATTTTGCCGCCTACCGGGCCAACGTGGGCCGGGCAGAGGCGGTGGATCCGGCTGCAAAGAAGGCGAAGACCGCCGCCTACGTGGACGGTCTGTTCACCCACGGCGGACCGGCGGTGGACCAGTTCAAAAAGCTCTTCGGTCAGGAGACGGCGCGGGAGATCTTTGAGAAGTACGTGTTTTCCTGCAAATAAAAGGAGGAGATCCCTATGCGTGACTTTTTACTGGCCAACGGCCCCGTGCTGGCGGGGATCCTGGCCGGGCTGGAGCTGATCTTCGGCGTCATTCTGCTGGCCCTGTTCGGCAAACGGAAGAAGCCGATCCTGCTCTATATGGCCCTGGTGTCCCTGGCCCTGTGCTACGACGCCGCCGTGCTGGCCCTGGGCGCGCTGCTGCCGGAAAACGCGCTGCGGCCCCTGAGCCAGCTGCGGTTCGTCTTCCACGGGCTGTTCATCCCGCTGCTGCTGCCCATCTGCGCCGAGGCGCTGCGCTGGTCCAAAAAGGCGAAAACCGCCGTGTGGATCGCGACGGCGGTGCTGATGGTGTGCGGCGCCGTGTCCGGCATCCTGACGAGGCTGGAGCCCTCCTCGGTGGCGGGCATCACCCGCTTCCTCTCCGGCGAGGGCACCCCGGCCCTGGCGGAGCGGTTTACCCGCGTTCTGTCCTACGGCACCGTGGTGCCGCTGATCGCCGCCGGTATCGCCGTGTGGATCAAGCGGAAGAACCCGGCGCTGTTTCTGGCGGGCTTCCTGATGTTCGCCTTCTCCGCCCTGGGTCCGGCCACCGGCAACTTTGACCTGATCTTCCTCATCGGCATGTTCGGCGAGGTGTTCATGGTGCTGTTCTTCCTCATCTTCGGGAAGACCGACCGGTGATGGCGGGGATGAGCGGGCGCAGGCATCCCGCCCGGCGGGTCCTTCTGGGGGTGCTGCTGGCCCTGGTGCTGGCCGTGGTCATCTACGTCAGCGACTATTACCGTGCCGACCGGACGGCTTTGGCCTCGCTGGAAAACCCTGATCCCGCCGTGGCGGTGCGCATGGAGAAGGGGCGCATCGTGTTCGCCCCGGAGGAGCCGGAGGCCGGGCTGATCTTCTACCCCGGCGGCAAGGTGGAATACACCGCCTACGCGCCGCTGATGGAAAAGCTGGCCCAGGAGGGCGTCCTCTGCGTGCTGCTGAAGATGCCGCTGAATCTGGCGGTGCTGAACGGCGCCGCGGCAGACGGCATCCCGGCGGAATTCCCGGAGGTGGACGTCTGGGCCGTGGGGGGACACTCCCTGGGCGGCGTCATGGCGGCGGACTACGCCGCCAAGCACACGGAGAACGTGGACGCGGTGGTCCTGCTGGCCGCCTATGCCACGGCGGATCTATCCCACAGCGGTCTCCGGGTGCTGAGCGTGTACGGCACCGAGGACGGCGTGATGGACGCGGAGACGTATGAGAAGCACCGGCCCAACCTGCCGGAGGATCTCACCGAGGTGGTCATCGAGGGCGGCTGCCACGCCGGCTTCGGGTCCTACGGACCCCAGCGGGGGGACGGCGTCCCCACCGTCAGCGCGGCGGAGCAGCAGACCGTTACGGCGGAGGCGATCCGCGCGCTGCTGACGGCGTGAGTCGGATTTGAGAACAAGACAAAAGCGGGGAGGCAGAGCGCCTCTCCGCTTTTGGCGCAGGTGCGTTTTTTCCGCGGCGAGGGTGGCAAACGGCGGAAAAGTGTGGTATGATTACAAAAAAGGAAGGTGAGAGGCGTGGCGCAGAAGCTCCAACCCATCGCCGATCCGGTGGCCCACGCGGTGGCCCGGACCGGCTATCCCTGCTCCGTGGCGGAGCGGGTGACCCCCTGGGCCGGCGCGGCGGCCTACCACACCACCGGTCAGTTCGCCCGGACGGAGGAGCGGGACTTTCACCAGCACTGCGGCCCCACCGCCGTGACCAACGTGATCTGCGCCATCCAGAAGCGGCGGGGCATGGCCCGCAACGACCCGGCGGAGGTCTTCGCCCGGTGCGCCGCCATCGGACGGCGGCGGCTGACCTACTGGAACATCCCGGAGAAGGTCCATCTGGGCGGCACGTCCTACCTGCTGCTGGGGCCTTACGTGGCCGCCTGCCTGCGCCAGTGCGGCATCCGGGACGCACAGCAGACCTGGCGCGTCCAGGCACGGCCGGAGCAGATGGCGCGGGAGCTGGCGCGGGGACGGCTGCTGGTGCTGACTATGACGGGCCACCGCTGCTATGGGTCTCATCTGGCCGTGGCCTACGGGTACGTTCGCGTCTCCGTGGCCGGGCGGGGCGGGCCCCGACTCTATCTGCTGGTGGCCGACGGCTGGTCCGGCGGGCCGCGGTACATCGACGCCGAGACGCTGCGCATCTGCGGCTACGTGGCCGTGAAGGCGTAGGCGGTTGACATAACGCATACCGAAAGGGAATGAAAGGGAATTGAAAGAGAAGAGGACGCCCCTGCGCCGTGCGCGGCGCAGGGCGTTGTATTGTTGGGGCTGCGGATCGCCGCGGGGGATGCGGGGGGACGGATTGCCACGGCCAGCGTGCGCGCTGGCCTCGCAATGACAGGAAAAAGGGGGTCATTCCGAGGAGCAAAGCGACGGGGAATGCGGGGGGACGGATTGCCGCGTCGGCCCCTACGTGGCCTCCTCGCAATGACAGGGGAAAGGGGGTCATTCCGAGGGGCGAAGCGACGGGGGATGCGGGGGGACGGATTGCCGCGTCGGCCCCTACGTGGCCTCCTCGCAATGACAGGAAAAAGGGGGTGCCATTCCGAGGGGCGAAGCGGCGCGGGGGATGCGGGGGGACGGATTGCCGCGTCGGCCCCTACGTGGCCTCCTCGCAATGACAGGGGAAAAGGGCCGTCGAAGACGCCGGCCCCTGCAACGCCCAACATTCCGATGACACCGCAGGGAGCTGCCTCCGGACGCCCAGCGGAGCAACGTTTCGCAATGACGGACGGGGAACTTTCCTCTTCCGGGGGTTGCGAAACGGTAACAGAAGCGTCGAATTGGCACCAGGTTTGATGACAATGTGGCACAACATATTGACCCGGCGGAGGTTTTGCACTACAATACGGGCCAAGAGATCAACCCAAGCACGGAAAGGAGTGGATCATTTGAAACGAATCATGGCGCTGCTGCTCTCATGTGTGCTGGCACTGGGACTGACGGGCTGCACCTGGCCCTGGCAAAAGCAGCAGGAGGAGACAAACGAGGAGATGGGCACCATCAACGTGGTGAGTCTCATCGCCAACATCGAGGCTACCGGCTTCCCGGTGGATCACGAGTTCGCCGACAAGCGCGTCACGCGCTTCAAGCTGGCCGAGGCTCTGCGCGAGGCCGCCCGGAACAAACGCACGCCGCAGGACGGCGCGGCCGCGGGCCTGGAGCCGGGAAAGGACGGCTACTGGACAAAGGCCGTGCACCTGGAGGGCAAGTCCTCCGGCTTCAGCGCCGGCGACATGTGGCTGGAGATGACCTGCGGCCTCACCGAAAATCTGGTGCGCGTCACCGCACACAAAAGCTCCCAGTTCGGCGTGTGCTACCTGGAGGGCGAGGAGCTTTACACCCTGCTGCGCCACATGCGGGATCATGAGAGCGTCATCAGCCAGCAGGCCATGGAGCGCTACGGCCAGCTGCTGGGCCAGGCCATTGAGGCCATTCGCCAGGACGCTCTGGACAACGGCCAGCCCTTCACCGGCTGGGAGATCACCCGGCTGGAGTACCTGCGCTCCTACGTGGACGAGACCGACGACAGCACCGTGAACATCTACGCCGTGGAGTACGTCATGCTCACCGACCACCCGGAGAAGGTGATCTGGAAGGACGGCATGGTGCTGGACAGCCAGGGCCGGGTGGAGAACGTGGGCGATATGGGCCGCCTGGCCACCCGCTACTGGTGGTGGGGCGACAAGTGGGAGGCCGCCGTGCTGGGCAAGACCGTGCCCGCCGACGAGCTGGCCGAGGCCCGCGCCGCGCTGAACGAGAACAACCCCAGGAGCTGACGCGGTACATAAAATGCGGAACGAGGAGAGGCGACGTGCCTCTCCTCGTTTGATGTTGTGACGCCTCATCCGGCGCTGCGGGGGCGGCGGCGACACCTCATCCGCCTCGCTGACGCTCGGCACCTTCCCCTCAAGGGGAAGGCTTTGGCGGATTCCGGCCCCGTCACGGTGCCGCTGGGGCCTCGCAATGACGGGGGGACGGATTGCCACGGCGGTGACGTCGGTCACCGGCTCGCAATGACGGGGGACGGGGGATACGGATTGCCACGGCCCCGTTGGGGCCTCGCAATGACAGATAAGGGCTATTTTGCAACAGACACTTTTTGACAAAGTGCTTGACGCCTACGAAGTGTACGCATTGTCCGCCATGGGCGGACAATGCGTACACTTCGTAGGCTGAGCGGTGATTTTGCCACGTACTACGACCCGCTTTGCTCGCATGCATCAGTTCGCGCAGCCAAATCAGAGATTTGGGCACTCGCCTGTCTGCCAG
>DGHJ01000141.1:4807-14223 GCA_002392625.1 Oscillospiraceae bacterium UBA3851 | reverse complement strand
TGATCTCGTCCACGTACTGCTTCTGACCGATGGTCTTGGGCTTGACGGGACGGCCCTTGGACGTGATGCAGATCACGTCCTGTGTCAGCTCGTTGATCCGCTCCGCCTGGCCCGACCGCACCAGGCCGATGACGTAGCGCACGTGCTGGGGGGAGATGGTCTCCCCCTTGCCCGTCAGCGTCAGCAGGGCCTCCACGGCCTTGTGGGCGTACATCACGTCCTCCGGCTCACCGGAGATGACGATCTCGCCGCCCCGGTTGACGATGCCCACGTGGAACTCCGATTCCAGCAGGCGGATATTTTCATCGAAGGAGCCAAAGAGATTGACAGCCTCCTCCATTCTCTCAATTCCGATGCGCTGTTCCATGTAGCGCCTCCTTTTTCTCTATGGTGCATCCAGCGGCACGCTGACGCCGATCTGCTCCAGGCACTCGGCCTTCACGGTCACCAGCAGGCAGTCCCCCTGCCGGGCCGTGGCGAAGCGGGTCTCCGTAACCGTGCCGTCCGCCCCCAGCTGCTCCGTCAGCCGGTGCAGCAGCAGCGCCTCGCCCTCCTGCCGGGCCAGCTCCAGAGCGCGCTCGCCCTCTGCCGCGTCCCGGACCGTCCAGCGCTCCGTCACCAGCGTGACCGGCAGCCGCAGGCCTCCCGGCAGCGTCCACGGGCTATACGTGGTTATTTTATCACAATCCCATGGCGTTACGCTACCCTTTCCGTAGATTTTTATGCGCCTTTTGCCGAAATCCAGGGCGATCCGGGTGACGGTTTTCCCCTCCGTGCCAAGGAGCTGCGTCCGCAGCGGCACCAGCGTGGACTCCTCGTACCAGGTGCGGGCCCAGACGTTCCCCATGCCGTGGACCAGCCGCATCCCGTAGCTGCCGCCGTCGGACACGCCGGAGATCAGCAGCTGGCCCCGCGTCACCGTGCTGCCCCGCATCACCTCCGCGTGGCCGTCCAGGGCCTCCACCTTTGTCACCAGGCCGTCCTGCGCCGCCACCACGTTGGTGGGCTTCTTCTCCTGCACGATGTCGGGCGGTCGGTGGCGCTCCACCACCTGCACATGGGCCACGCAGCCCTTCACGTTTACCGCCAGCCACGAAAGGTCGTGCAGCTCCAGCAGCACGTGGTTGCGCAGCGTCTCCTGATCCACCGCCAGACCGGGGCAGCCCACGGTGACGCCCTGCTTTTCCAGTGCCCGGAGGATCGCCTCCTCGCTCACCGTTTCGTTGCCGGTGACCTCAAAGTCCCAGATAAAAAAATGGCTGGCCACCAGCAGGGCCAGCAGCGCCGCCGCGCCGGCCAGCAGGGTGTAGCGCCGCCGCAGCCGCCAGGCCAGCACCGGCGCACCCTCCTGATCGAGGCGGAGAACGGACGCGTCGGTATGGGCCGCGGCCTCCCGCAGGCGGCGCTCCCCCTGCCGGGTGGTGCGCACGGTGAAGCGGATGGCGTTTTCCCACCGCACGTCCCAAAAGGGAATCTCGTGGGCGGAGCACAGGTTCACGATCCGCTCCGGGTAGGCGCTCTCCACCTGCAGCAGCACGCTGCCCTGTATGAAATTGGCGATCCTCTTATACATTATCCCACCAGCTCCACCTTGTCGATCCGGCCGCCGATGCGCAGCTCCTCCCCCGTCATGGCCAGCAGCTGCAATCCGGCTCCGCTGACCCGGATCACCATCTCGCCGCCGTTGATCTCCACCAGCTCCGTGCTGTAGCTGAGCACGCCCCGGTGCCGCTCCATATAAAACTCCCGGTTGCCCGTCAGCTCCACGGCGGGCAAGCCGGCGATGGCGCCCGGCAGATCCAGCCGCTCCACGGCGCTGACGCCCGCCGCCCTCCACCTGTTCCGCTGTTCCAAGACACCACGTCCTTTCAGCTCCCACTCTATGCACGCCGGTGAAAAAACTTGCCTGTCCGGCATGGGCGGCGATGGACGGGCATACAGTGTCCGGGAGGAGTGATGAGATGCGACGATTTGTTTTGGCCGGCGGGCTTCTAATGCTGATGGTCTGCTTTCTGTGGAACAACCAGGTGACGGCCCAGGCGGTGCGGGACGGCCTGACCCTTTGCGCCCGGTCGGTGGTGCCGGCCCTGTTTCCCTTTTTCGTGGCGGTGTCCTGCTTTACCTCCCTGGGCCTGGCCCAGGAGCTGGGGCGGCTTCTCTCCCCGGTGACAGCGCCTCTGCTGGGCTGCTCCGGCGCCGGCTCCGTGGCATTTCTCATGGGGCTGCTGGGGGGCTACCCGGTGGGCGGCCGCACCGTGGCGGAGCTGTACCGCGGCGGGTCCGTGGACCGGGCCGAGGCGGAGCACCTGCTGACCTTCTGCAACAACTGCGGTCCCGCCTTCGTGCTGGGCGTGGCCGGGATGGGCTGCTTCGGCAGCGTTCGGATCGGGCTGTGTCTCTACGCCATCCACGTGCTCTCCGCCGTGGCGGTGGCCCAGCTCCGCCGCGGCCGGCGGGAAAAGAGCGAGCCGTTCCGGCTCAGCGCCCCGGTGCCTTCCTTCCCCGCCGCCCTGGTCCGGGCCGTCACCGACGGAGCGCTCGCCATGGTGACTGTTTGCGCCTTCGTGGTGTTTTTCATCGCCGCGCTGCGGCTGCTGAACGCCGTGACCGGCCTGCGCCACCCCCTGCTGATCGGCGCGGTGGAGCTCACCGGCGGCATCCTCTCCCTGCCGCCGGACCGGGCGGGCTTCGTGATGGCCGCCGCCCTGCTGGGGTGGGGCGGCCTCAGCGTCCACGGCCAGACCGCCGCCGTGCTCCGGGACACGGACCTGTCCCTGCGTCCCCACCTGCTGGGCAAGGCGGTCCAGGCCGCCGTCTCCGCCGCACTGGCGCTGGCGGTGGGGCAGTTTCTCTTTTGACGCAAAAAGGAAGGGATGCGCCTGCCGCGCATCCCTTCCTTTTTGATAAAGGCGTTATTTGGATTTGATGTAGGGCTTGCCGTTGGCGGACGGCACGTGGGACTTGCCCACGAACAGGATCAGCACGATGACCGTGACCACGTAGGGGATCATGGACAGCAGCTGCATGTCGATGCCGGAGGAGCCGCCCAGCACCACCTTCAGGCCGGAGCAGAAGCCGAACAGCAGGCAGCCCAGCAGCGCGCCGTGGGGGCGGAACTTGCCGAAGATGACGGCCGCGATGGCGATAAAGCCCTGGCCAACGATGGATATGGGGCGGAACTGGGTGGAGATGGCCATGGTGACGCAGGCGCCGCCCAAGCCGGACAGGAAACCGGAGATGCACACGCACAAAAAACGCATGGCGATGACGTTGATGCCCAGCGTCTCGCAGGCCTGGGGGTGCTCACCGCAGGCCCGCAGCCGCAGGCCGAAGCGGGTCTTGTAGAACACGAACCACACGATCAGCACCGCCACAAACACCAGGTAGGTGGAGGCGAAGTTGGCGAACACGTTGTCCATAAAGCGGCCGAACACCGTGGTGGTGTCGAACACGCCGCGGAACAGACGGGGGATCTTCATGCTGGCCTCCAGCGGAATGGTATCCGTGGAGTTGAACATGACCTTGGCGATCATGATCACGATGCCGGGGCCCAGCATGTTGATGGCCGTGCCGGCGATGGTCTGGTCAGCGCCTAGCTTGACGGTGGCAAGGGCGTGGAGCGTGCCGAAGAGAGCGCCCGCCAGGCCGCCGCACAGGAAGCCGATCCAAGGGCTGCCGGTGAAATAGGCCACCACGGTGCCGGTGAAGGCACCGGCGGTCATCATGCCCTCGATACCGATGTTGACCACGCCGGACACCTCGGAGAAGCAGGAGCCCAGTGCGGCATAGAGCAGCGGCGTCGTATAGA
Organism: Oscillospiraceae bacterium UBA3851; assembly: GCA_002392625.1. Taxonomy (GTDB): domain Bacteria; phylum Bacillota; class Clostridia; order Oscillospirales; family Oscillospiraceae; genus Vescimonas. The sequence continues at coordinate 10,415 of DGHJ01000141.1, read as the reverse complement.
TCAGCGTGGCGTAGAGGATGATACCCAGATTGTTGATAATGTCTGTCATTTCTGCTCCTCCTTCTCCTCTGCCCTCTTGATGGCCGCGGCCTCGGCATTGCGCTGGGCGCGGGTCTTGATGCGCTTCAGGTTCTCAAAGATCACGGAGATGGCGATGAAGAACACCACCGTGCCCACGATGACGTTGATGAGCTGGGTGGGGGCGCCCACCAGGTTCAGCTTGCTGCCGCCGTAGGTCAGAGCGCCGTAGAAGATACCGGCCGCCAGCACGCCGAAGGGATTGGAGCAGCCCATCAGCGCCACCACGATGCCGGCGAAGCCGAAGCCCTCCTGGCTGGAGAACACGCTGATGCGGTTGCCCATGCCCATGAGCTGCAGCGCGCCGCCCAGGCCCGCCATGGCGCCGGAGATGGCCAGCGCCGTCAGGATGGAGCGGTTGACGTTGATGCCGCCGTACTCCGCGGAGAAGCGGTTGGCGCCCACGGCCTTTAGCTCATAGCCCAGGGTGGTCTTCTCGATGATAACCCAGATCACCACCGTCATGGCGATGGCCACCAGAATGCCCCAGTTGGCGGTGGGGGCCAGGCCCAGGCGGCCGATCAGGTCCGCGGACAGCAGGGTGCTGGCATGCTCGGAGATGTTCTTGGTAGCCTCGGCGGAGCCGTCGCTGTGGATGGCGGGGATGCCGGCGATGAAGTTGGAGAGGTAGAAGGCGATCCAGTTGAACATAATCATGCTCAGCACTTCGTTGATGCCCCACTTGGTCTTCAGCACGCCCACAACGATACCCCACAGGGCGCCGGCTGCCATGGCCGCCAGGAAGCACAGGGGGATCAGCACGATGCCGGGCAGGTTGCCCAGCAGGATGCCGACCACGGCGGCGGCCATGGAGCCCACCACGAACTGGCCCTCGCAGCCGATGTTGAACACGCCGGTTTTGAAGGAGAAGGCCACGGACAAGCCCGTCATGATGTAGGGGATGGCGTAGACGATCACGTAGGAGAAGCCCCTCAGGCTGGTGACGCTGGTGATCAGACGTCCGTAGGCCTGGCCCACGGACAGACCCATGATCGCTAGGAAGATGGCTCCGAACAGGAAGCCCAGGATGGTGGCCAGCAGCGTGTGGATGAAGCGGTTGGTGGACACCACGTCCAGAAACGTTTTCTTCTTAGTCATTCTTCTTCCCTCCTCCTGCCATCATCAGGCCCAGCTCGTTCTCGTCGGCCTGTGCGCCGGGGATAGAGGCCACGATCTGGCCATCGAAAATCACGTCGATGATATCGGAAAGACTCATGATCTCGTCCAGCTCGAAGGACACCAGCAGCACAGCCTTGCCCTTGTTGCGCTGATCGACGATGTACTTGTGCACGTACTCGATGGCGCCCACGTCCAGGCCTCGGGTGGGATTGACGGCGATGAGCAGGTCCTTGTCGTTGAGCACCTCGCGGGCGATGATCACCTTCTGCTGGTTGCCGCCGGAGAGGGTGCCCGCGGCGCGCTTTTCGCTGTTGCGGGGGCGGATATCGAAGTCCTCAATGGACTTGGTGGCGTGCTGGAAGATGGCGTCGCGCTGCAGAATGCCCTTGCGGGAGTACGGCTCCTCGCCGTAGTTCTGCAAGATCAGGTTGTCCTCGATGGAGAAGTCCAGCACCAGGCCGTGCTTCTGCCGGTCGGCGGGGATGGAGGACACGCCGTGGTCGAAGCCGAAGCGGGGCGGCTTGTTGAATACGTCCGCGCCGTTGACGATCACCTGGCCGGCGGTGCCCTTGCGCAGGCCGGTGATGACCTCCACCAGCTCGGTCTGGCCGTTGCCGTCGATGCCGGCGATGCCAACGATCTCGCCCCGGCGCACCTGCAGGTTCAGGCCCTTGACGATCTCCACGCCGCGGTAGTCCAGGCAGTGCAGGTCCTTCACGTCCAGCACCACCTCGCCGGGCTTCTGCTCCGGCTTGTCCACCTTGAAGGTGACCTTGCGGCCCACCATCATGCTGGCCAGATCGTTCTCCGTCACGTCCTCCACGTCCACCGTGCCGATGTACTTGCCCAGGCGGATGATGGTGCAGAAGTCGGCGGACTCCTTGATCTCCTTGAGCTTGTGGGTGATAAGGATGATGCTCTTGCCGTCCTTGACCAGGTTGTGCATGATCTCGATCAGCTCCACGATCTCCTGCGGTGTCAGCGAGGAGGTAGGCTCGTCCAGGATCAGGATGTCGGCGCCGCGATAGAGGGCCTTCAGGATCTCCACACGCTGCTGCATGCCCACGGAGATGTCCTCGATCTTGGCGTCCGGGTCGATGGACAGGCCGTAGCGCTCGGAGATCTCCACCACGTTCTTGCGGGCGGTGACCATGTCCAGGGCAATGCCCTTCAGCGGCTCGGTGCCCAGGACGATGTTCTCCGTGACGGTGAAGGGCTGCACCAGCATGAAGTGCTGATGCACCATGCCGATGCCGGCGTCGATGGCGTCACGGGGGTTGTTCATGTCGATTTTCTTCCCATTGACCAGGATATCGCCGGAGGTGGGCTTAAGCAGGCCGTAGAGCTGGTTCATCAGGGTGGATTTGCCGGCGCCGTTTTCGCCCAGGATCGCGTGGATCTCGCCTTTGTGGACGGTGAGGTTGATGCCGTCATTGGCCACAAAATCGCCGAATTTCTTCACGATGTTGCGCATCTCGATGACGGGGGTCTTCATGTCCACGTACTGTTTTGCCAAATGGATCGCCCCCTTCTTGAGCTTTTGATACCGAAGCAAAGCCGATGCTCGGCTGATATACTTCCTCGGACCTATACTAATTTATTATAAAAAATTCGTTGCCAATGGTCAACTGCTTTTTTCATCTTTTCCCCGAAACCTGTCATTTTTTCACCGCCGCCGCGGCCGCCGCGGTTGACAGCCGGGCGGATTTCCACTAAAATATAATCTGTCTGAGGATCGGCATTTTTCGCTCCCCGGAGAATACACCTATGGGAGGTTTCACCATGTCTGACGCTTTACATATCATTCAGGATCCCACCCTCACCTATCGGCAGGAGCTGGTGGGCCTGGCCCGTCTGGGCGAGAGCACCGATGACACCCTGCGCTATTCGGACGCATACTACGCTGCCAAGAAAAAGGGCGCGCTGTGCGACCTGAACGAGGGCGTTATGCCCTTCCGCCCCCGCTATATCTGCCCGGACTACGAGTTGCTGTTCCAAAAGGGCTGCCGGTTCCTGGAGCTGGACCCCCCCACGGACCTGCTGGAGGCCGTGAACGTGCTGGAGATCTTCTACTGCCACGTCCCCTCCATCACCACCTATCCGGTCTATCTGGGCGACCTGGACAAGCTGCTGGAGCCCTTCGTGGTAAAAGAGGACCGCGATTACGCCAAGAAGGTGCTGCGCCTGTTCCTGCGGAACATCGACCGGGTGCAGACTGACTCCTTCGTCCACGCCGACATCGGCCCGGAGGACACGGTCACCGGCCGCCTCCTGCTGGAGTTGACCGAGGAGATGCAGCTGGCCGTGCCCAACCTGACGCTGCGCTATGACCCGGAGCGGACCAGCGACGACTTTGCCCTGGCCTGCGTCCGCTGCATGCTGAAGACCGCCAAGCCCTCCTTTGCCAACCACCGCATGTTTGTGGGCGAGTGGGGCGAGCGCTACGCCATCGCCTCCTGCTACAACGGCCTTTCCATCGGCGGCGGCGGCTACACCCTGCCCCGGATGCGCCTGTACGAGTGCTCTCTGGACGCCAAAAGCCCGGAGGATTTCCTGGAGCGGGAGCTGCCCAGGTACATCGACCTGCAGCTGGAGTACATGGACAAGCGGGTCAAGTTCATCGTGGAGGAGTCCAGCTTCTTCAAGACCAACTTTCTGGTCACCGAGGGCTTCGTGAAGCGGGAGAACTTCATCGGCATGTTCGGCGTGGTGGGTCTGGCGGAGTGCTGCAACCACCTGCTGGGCATCGAGGACAAGAAGAAGGGCTTCGGCATGAACGAGGCGGCCACTCAGCTGGGTGTCCGCATCATGGACGCCATCGAAAAGCGGGTCAGTGAACACGTGGCCCCCTACTGCGACGCCTTTGACCACCACTACCGCCTCCACGCCCAGGTGGGCATCGATACCGACGGCATGGACGACTCCCCCGGCACCCGCATCCCCATCGGCGTGGAGCCCACCATGCTGGAGCAGCTGGAGGTCAACGAGAAGTTCCACCCCTACTTCCCCACCGGCACCGGCGACATCTTCAAGTTCGAGGAGACGTATCTGAAAACCCCCGACGCCATCCTGTCCATTATCAAGGGCTCGCTGGCAAACGGCCTGCGCTACTTCTCCGGCTACCTGGAGAACAACGACGTGGTCCGCGTCACCGGCTACCTGGTCAAGAAAAGCGAGATCGAGAAGCTGCGCCAGAAGAAGCAGTCCCTCAACCAGGTCACGCTCTACGGCATGGGCGCCCAGGACGGCGGCCACGCTCTGGATCGGCGGGTGCAGCACCATGAAGAGAGCGCCTGTTAACAAGATCATCCCGTTTTCCAACGTGGACGGGCCGGGCAACCGCACCTCCGTCTTCTTCCAGGGCTGCCCCTTCAACTGCCTGTTCTGCCACAACCCGGAGACGATCCACCTGTGCCGTCACTGCGGCGTCTGCGTGGAAAAGTGTCCCGCCGGGGCGCTGACGCTGGACGCCCAGGGCCAGGTCCGGTGGGACAGCGGCCGCTGCGTCCAGTGCGACGCCTGCATCCGCCTCTGCCCCCACGACGCCTCCCCCAAGGTCCGGTGGATGACGGTGGAGGACGTAATGGGCGAGATCCGCCGCGCCGCCCCCTATATCGGCGGCGTCACAACCTCCGGCGGCGAGTGCACGCTGCAAAACGACTTCCTCATCGACCTCTTTACGGAGGTGGGCAAGCTGGGCAAGACCTGCCTCATCGACTCCAACGGCTCCTTTGATTTTGAGCGGGACCCCCGCGTCCTGGCCGTCTCACAGGGCGTGATGCTGGACGTAAAGGCGGTTGACCCGGCCTGGAGCGACCAGCTGATCTCCTATCCCCGTGACACGGTGCTGAAGAACCTGGATTATCTCCTCCGGGTGGGCAAGCTCTACGAGGTGCGCACCGTCATTTTCCCGGACCGGGACCAGGAGAACGAGGCCACGGTCCGCTACGTGGCCCGGCACATCGGCGACGGCTGCAACTATAAGATCATCCGCTACCGTCCCTTCGGCGTGCGGGAAAAGTATCAGAAGCTGCTGGGCGAATTCACCGCCGAGGCGGACTATGCGGAAAAATACGCCCAACTGGCCCGCGACCTGGGTGCCGCCAAGGCATACGTGGTATAGACAACAGCAGTCCCCGCGCCATGCGGGGACTGCTGTTTTGCATAAAAGCATTGCAGATTTCGCGCCGCGGACGGCGCGAAGATATTTAATCGTAATTTCTGACGACATGTGCGTCAGAAATTACACCTCTCAGACTGCGAAGTGTGCGAATTGTCCGCCAGAAGCGGACAATGAGTGCGCGCAGTAGGCTGCAAGCCCTTTGCCAAAAAACGGCATAGCCGTTTTTTGGCAGTCAGCTTGTCAAAGAAGCGGCTTTGCCGCTTCTTTGACAAGCTGAGGCGTTTTCCG
>DGHJ01000141.1:0-4664 GCA_002392625.1 Oscillospiraceae bacterium UBA3851 | reverse complement strand
CTTTACGGACTTTTTTGACAGTCTGTTTGCCAAAAAACGGCATAACCGTTTTTTGGCAATCTCATAAAAGGTAAAAGGACCGCCGACACGGTGTCGGCGGTCCTTTTTCAGCTCATTCGCAGCCGTTCAGCGGCTTAGCCCAGGGTGAAAGCGGGGCAGTCAGCAGTGCTGGTGGGAACGGTCTTCTCGCCCTTGATGATGGCTTCCTTGGCAGCCTCGACGGTGGCCAGGACGTCAGCGGGGATATGATCGCGGGTGGGAGCCAGGTCCACACCGCCGTTGGACAGGTCGTACAGATGGACGCCAGCTTCGAACTTGCCGTCCTTGACAGCCTTGGAGATGTCCTGAGAAGCGACGTCGACGCGCTTCATGGCGGAGGTGATCACGTGGTCGGGAGCCAGGATGGACTGGTCGGTATCAACGCCGATGGCCCAGATGCCTTCCTCGTTGCAGGCCTCGATAACGCCCATGCCGGTGCCGCCGGCAGCGTGGTAGATAACGTCAGCGCCCTTGGTGATCATGTCCTTGGCAGCGGTAGCGCCGCCGGCGGAGTCACCAAAGCTGTTGGCATTGTACTGCAGGACGGTGGCGTCGGGGCAAGCCTCCAGCACGCCGGTGATGTAGCCGATGCCGAACAGGTTCATGGAATCGGACACCATGCCCTGGACGTAGCCGACGGTCTTGCTCTCGGTGACGGAGCCGGCGACCAGGCCAACCAGGTAGGAAGCCTGCTCCTGAGCGAACATCAGGCAGGCAACGTTGGGCAGATCAGCGCAGGTGGAGTCGTCGATGATGGCGAACTTCTGATTGGGATTGGCCTGGGCAGCAGCCTTGGTGGCGTCAGCCAGCATGTAGCCCACGCAGATGATCAGGTCATAACCCTCGTCGATGAAGGTGTTGATGTTGGTCTGATAGTCAGCGTCGGTCTTGCTCTCCAGGTAATTGACCTCGAAGGAGGGATCCTCCTTGGCCAGGGCCTCCAGGCCCTCCCAGGAAGTCTGGTTGAAGGACTTGTCGTTCACGCCGCCCACGTCGGTAACCATACCGACCTTGATCTTGGTGTCGGTGGTGCCGGGGTTCTCAGGGTTGTCGGGGTTGGAGGGGGTGTTGCTGCCGCCGCCGCAGGCGACCAGGGCCAGAGCCATGACCAGGGCGAGGATCAGCGCAAGAATCTTTTTCATTTGCAATCTTCTACCTTTCATAAATATTATTTTCGCGCCTTGCGGCGGGAAATACGGTGTTGGGCGTCTCCGCACATACACACGCATTATATCAGCCTGTTTTGCTCAACGCAAGAGTTTTTTTCATTTTTTACCGGTTCGCCATCTTCACGGCGATCTCCAGGCCGATCCTCATCATGTTGGTGAAGGTGTTCTGGCGGTCCTCCGGGGGCAGCTCGATGCCGGTGATCAGGTTGTCGGAGATGGAGCAGATGGCCAGGGCCCGCTTGCCGGTGTAGGCGGCGGTGCAGTACAGGGCGGCGGCCTCCATCTCCACGGCCATGATGCCCATCTTGCGGAACTTGGCGTTCCGGCCGGCGGCGTCGTAGAAGGTGTCGCTGGAGTAGAGGTTGCCCACGGGCATCTTCACGCCCAGCTCCTTTGCGGACTCCACGGCGGCCATCAGCAGATCGAAGTCGCAGATGGGGGCGAAGGTGCCGCCCAGCTCGTACTGGTCGGCGAAGTTTGAGTTGGTGCACGCGCCCATGCCGGCCATGACGCTGCCCAGCTCCATGTCCTCCCGCATGGCCCCGGCGGAGCCTACACGGATGATGTTCTCCACGTCGTACTGGGTGTAGAGCTCGTAGGCGTAGATGCCGATGGAGGGCATGCCCATGCCGCTGGCCATCACGGAGACCGGCACGCCCTTATAGGTGCCGGTGTAGCCCTGGACGCCGCGGACGTTGTTCACCAGGACGGGGTTTTCCAGGAAGTTCTCTGCGATGAACTTGGCGCGCAGGGGATCGCCGGGCATCAGCACGGTTTTGGCGAAGGCGCCCTTGGGTGCGTTGTTGTGGGGGGTCATATCCGTTTCCTCCTTTATTCGTTCATGGCCTTGACCGCCTTGACGATCCGGCTGGTGCCCAGGCGGGATGCGCCCAGGGCGATGAAATCCTCCGCGTCGTGCAGGTCGGCGATGCCGCCGGAGGCCTTGATCTTCACATGGGGCGCCACGTGGTCGCGCATCAGGGCCACGTCCTCGCGGGTGGCGCCGCCGCCTCCGAAGCCGGTGGAGGTCTTGATATAATCGGCGCCGGACTCGCTGACCACGCGGCACATCTCGATCTTCTCCTCATCGGTCAGCAGGCAGGTCTCGATGATCACCTTCAGCAGCCGGCCGCGGCAGGCCTCCTTGACGGCCTTGATCTCGGCCAGCACGTCGTCATAGCGGCGGTCCTTGACCCAGCCCACGTTGATGACCATGTCCACCTCGGAGGCGCCGTTTGCCACGGCGTCGGCGGCCTCGAAGCACTTGGCGGCGGTGGTGTCGTAGCCGTTGGGGAAGCCGATCACCGTGCACACAGGGATCCTGCCGTCCACGTATTCGGCGGCCTGCTTGACGTAGGAGGCGGGGATACATACGCTGGCGCAGCCGTAGCGGACGCCGTCGTCGCAGATGGCGCGGATCTGCTCCCAGGTGGCACTCTGGGCCAGCAGGGTATGATCCACCTTGGACAGGATGTTCTGCAGTTGAGCATTCATGGGAATTCTCTCCTTTCGCGGGGATCCCGCATTATAATAGATGGAGTATAGATGAAGTATTATACCATATTTCCGTCTTATTGTCCATATCGGGCGGGCGCAAAAAAGCAGAGGAGCCAAAGCTCCTCTGCTTGTCATACGGGTCTCAGTCCTCCAGCTTGACGATCTCGGCGTCCGGCGCGTTGCGGCGGATGCTGTCGATGCCGTTGAGGCAGGAAGCCTTGGCCTTGTAGCCCTCGCCCACGGCGACGATCTCACCGTTGCGGGCCTTCAGGCGGAAACGGAACTCGCCGGCCTTATCCACATAGACCTCAAACTTGGGGTTGGTGACGGTCTCGTAACCCTCGACGGTCTGATCCTCCAGCTTGGCGGCCACGGCGTTCTTGCGGACGCTCTCGATACCGTTCATGCAGGAAGCCTCGGTGTTGTACACTTCGCTGACGGCGATGACCTCGCCGTTGCCGGCCTTCAGATTGAACACAAAGCCGGTTTTGGTGGATTTAACAACGAATTTACCCATGAGGTACACCTCTTTCCACAAATTCCCGGTAAAGCCGGGTGATTTCTGCTCTTTATTTTACACGAATCGACAGCCCGTGTAAAGAGCTATTTTACTTTTTGCCGAACAGGTCGCTCAGCTTGTCGCCCACCTTGTCCGCCAGATCGTCCAGGCCCAGCTTGTCGACCACGTCCTCCACCTTGTCGCCTACCTTGTCCGCCAGGCCCTCCACCTTGCCGGCCAGGTTTTCCGCCTTTTCGCCCACCTCTTCGCGGTTGAGCTTGGCCTTGATCCCCTCGATCATGGCCTTGACCTGCTCGTCGGGCAGATCCACGCCCAGCAGCTCCTCCAGGGTCTTGATGGGCTCCTTGAAAAACCGCTTGGCCAGGCCGTCGTCGGCCTTAAGCTTCTGGACCAGCTCGTCGATCTTCGCCATAATATCCATAGGTATATCCTCCTTATTATTCCGGCGGCGCGCCGCCGGTTTCATCCTCTGTATTATAGCACGCTAAATCACCGAAGCGCAAGCCCCAATAGAGCAGGACCGGCGGATTGCATCTCCGCCGGTCCTGCAAGGGGTATTAACTTGGTTGACCGTCTCACTGCTCCCGCGTTATGAGCGGGGCTGCACCGTGGGCTCCACCTCTTTTGAGCAGTCCGTGCAGAGGATGATCCACTCCTCCGTCATGTTGGAGCTTTCCGGCACAGTGATCTCCTTGCCGCAGCGGTCGCAGTGGACGATCCGCGTCTTTCCGCACCCCGCCAGGGACAGCAAAGACAGCGCCAGCAGCAGCGCGATCAGCGTTTTTCTCATGTTGGCCACACTCCCGAAAAGAAGGATGAACGATTGCCCCGGCTCCCGGCGGACCGCGTTCCCACTGTTATCTGTTGCCGAGGATATTGAAGATCAGAAGCAGGACGTTGAGGCCGAGGCCGATAAAGAAGAACAGCTTGACCTTTTTCGCGTTGGCCCAGGCCGTTTCACTGTCGCCCTCGTTGATCGCCGCGCGCATCTGTTTGTACGGCGAAAGGGCCAGCAGGCCCCAAAGAACGCCAAAAATGAAACCGAAAACCAGCATGGTGGTATGCCCGCCTACGCTGGGCATATTCTTTTCCTCCATGGTTTTTCTTCCTCTCTAAAATGGTTTGTGCTTACTTGAAGTACCGCTCCAGCAGGCCCTTGAAAGCCTTTCCGTGTCTCGCCTCGTCGCGAGCCATCTCATGGATGGTGTCGTGGAGGGCGTCCAGGTTGTACTTCTTGCACAGCTTGGCAAGATCGGTCTTGCCCATGGTGGCGCCGTTCTCGGCGTCCACGCGCATTTCCAGATTCTTCTTGGTGCTGTCCGTGACGACCTCGCCGAGCAGTTCGGCGAATTTCGCGTCGTGTTCGGCCTCCTCGAACGCCGCGCGGCGCCAGTATTCGCCGATTTCCGGGTAGCCCTCGCGATAGGCCACGCGGCTCA
>DGHJ01000036.1 GCA_002392625.1 Oscillospiraceae bacterium UBA3851 | reverse complement strand
GGAGAAGAGGATGATGTCGTGCTTGCCGGCCTTTTTGATCTTGGGCAGGTTGGCCAGGATGCCGAACAGCCAGATGGGCGCCCACTTGATCTTCAGGGGCTTGCCCGCCGCGTCAAAGCACATTTTTGCCATCTCCTCGTAGGTGTAGGTCTCCTTGCCGCCCACGTTGTAGGTGACGTTGGTGTCGCACATGTGCTCCACGATGAACTGCGCGAAATCGGGGCAGTCCACCACGTTGGCCTTCACCTTGCCGTAGCCCTTCAGAAGCTGCATCTCGCCCTTGTCCACGTAGGGCTTGAAGACCTTGCAGATGTCGTAGAAGTAGCCGGTGGGACGGTAGATGATCCAGTCCATGGGCTGCTTCTTCAGCTCCTGCTCCACCAGATACTTGGCGTGGAGCATGGGCACCTCCTCGGCGCCGGGCTCGTCGCAGGAGATGACGGAGATGTAGTTGAACTTCTTCACGCCGGCACGCTTGGCCTCGTCATAGAGGTTCAGGTTGCCCCGCTGGTCGATGTCGTAGGAGGTGAAGCGGGTGGAGGCCCCGGTGAGGCCCATGGTGGTGATGACCACCTCGGCCCCGTCGCACAGGCCCTTGAGGGTCTCCGGATTGGTGGCGTCGATGCTGCGGAAGGTGTATTTGCCCTCGGTGCCCTCGATGGGGCGCTCCTTCAGGTCGGCGGCCACCACCTCGTGTCCCGCCTTGCACAGCTCCTTCAGGATCTCCGCGCCCAGGTTGCCGAAGGCGCCTGCCAGTACTACTTTCATGGTGATCTCTCCTTTTATCTTTATTTGTTCTTTTCCTTGGATCGCTTGTCGTTGATGATCTTCATGTGCTCGGCGGTGATGAGCTCCACGCCGTTCTCCCTGGCCCAGGACACGCAGCCCTTGAGCACCACCGGCAGGAACACGCGGGGCACGTTGAGGATGGTCTCCAGGGCGTCGTCGGTGAACTTGATCTTGTCGTCCACCCGGTCGGCGGCGTAGCGCACGGACTCCAGGGACGCCTTGCGGATGGGCAGCAGCTCGGCGCGCATGCGGCGCTTGCGGTGGAACCAGAAGTTCTTGCTGTCCCGGTAGCCGTAGTCCACCGGCAGGGGCGGGAAGTCCTGGGCGCGGACGCCGTTGATGATGGCGTCGGAGTACTTCTTCTTCATGAGGATGCGGTCCACCCGCAGGATGAAGTGGGCGCCGAACTTGGAGGTGATGCCGTTGAAGTCGTGATAGGGCGGCTCGTAGCCGTCCAGCACGCCGGGCTGATCGTCCTGTGCGTGGTCCAGCTCCCGGACCCAGGTGCACTCGATGGCCTGGATGGCGTCGGTCAGCACCATGGGGCGCTTCTCGCCGGTCTCCTCCTCGATCTGGCTCTTCTCCAGGCGGAAGTTGCACTTGGGCATCTTGTCCTCCGGCTTGTCGCCGGGCCAGGAGAGCTTGACGCACTCCTTGAAGGTGGCGGGCTTGTCGTCCACGAAGTTGATGGCGCACTTGCCGCTTCGCAGGATGTTCTGCGCCGTGTTGGAGGAGTTGCGGCAGCACAGCAGCATGGCGTAGTAGTCCTTGCCCGCCACGTAGTAGGGCTGGCACAGGGAGTAGGGACCCAGGGTGGTGGACCCGTCCTCGCACAGGGTGCTGATGACCACCGTGGGCATGGGGAAATACAGGGACGTCTGGTAGAAGTTGTCAACGACGCGCAGGTTTTCAAAGCTGCTCATATAGATTACCTCCTGATTGACAGCGCGCTTGCGCTGAAGATTACGTTTTGCCGCGCCGGGCCGTCAGCCCAGCAGCTTGCGGACGGCCGGCTCGATCTCCTGCCACGTGCAGCCGCCGTCGGACCCCATGCGCAGCACCAGCTCGGCCAGGAAGGCGGCCAGCCACGGCTCGGCCCTCTCCTGCCGCTCTGTCAGGCTGCGGCGGATGTAGCCGGCCAGCTGGTCCACCAGCACGGTGTGATAGCGCCGGCGGATGGGCGAGGCGTCGTCGCCCCCGTACTGGTTCCAGGACCGGGCGTACCGATCGGAAAAGGACCGCACCAGCTCAAAGAGGCTGCGCACCGTCCCGTCGGCGGACCGCCCCGCCTGCCCCGCCTCAAAGGCCCCTATCAGGCTCTGCCAGTCCTCCAGCATGGCCCCGGCGGCCAGATGCTCCTTGGAGGGGAAGTAGTGGTAGATGGTGGCCGGGGCGATGCCCAGGGCGTCGGCCACCCGGCGCATGGTCATGGCGCCGTAGCCCTCCCCCGTCAATATGGCTCTGGCCTCCGCCACGGCCCGCTCTCTCACGTTTTCAATGATCTTCGGCATAGCCCCTCCGCAAAATGAACACGTTCATAAAAAGAGTATACGACATTGTTATTTTTCTGTCAAGCGTTTTTATCCCTCTTTTTTGTGCCTTGCAATATGGCGCGGATTCCGCTATAATAATCATCGGATGACGAAATCAATCGAAGATTCGATTGATTTCGCCGCCAAACCTGTCGTTTGGCAGCGAATGATTCTAAGAATCATTCGCCCGATGCTCATTGCAATGGGCAGGAGGACACAACCGGCTTTACAGGAGGAAATGCTATGGATATCCACGAAGAGATCGAGCTGCAGGACTGCCCCGTCTGCCGGGGTCCGGGACTCCTGGAGGAGGAAAACGGCTGGTGCTGGTCCGTCATGTGCCTGGACTGCGGCGCCCAGACCGCCTCCATCGCCTATAAGACGCCGGAGCAGCGTCTGGAAGCCGCCCGGAGCGCCGCCCACCTGTGGAATATCGGCAAGGTGGTCCGCTCCGATCCCGGCGAATAAGCGTTCCGTTGCCCTTCCCCTTTGTCATTGCGCGGCCCCAGCGGGGCCGCGGTGCCAGCCTCCGCACGGACTTATGCGTTAGCTGGGGTGCAATCCGTATTCCCCCCATTATCCCCCTATACGTCAAAACCGCCGCCCACTCCGGGCGGCGGTTAACCTTTGTCATTGCGAGGGCGGCGAAAAATCGGAGCCCCCGCCGCAAACCAACGAAGTGTTTGCGGTGGGGAGAGGAGACAGAACGGAGCGGAAGAGCCGTGACGCTTGCGGCGCGGCGATGGATGCGCAGTTTCTGCCGACGAGGCCGTGGCAATCCGTTCTCCCCTTAGCCTTTACTTCGTCTCCCCCTTGCTCCGGCTCAGGGGCCGCAGCATGTGGCGCAGCTCGGCGCCCTTGGCGATGTTGCCCAGCACCCGGAGCTGGCCGTTCATAAACAGCCGGTCGGCGGACACGGTGCCGTCGGTCATGCCCACCAGATTGTCGAAGCTGGTGGCCAGGAACACCTCGGCGTCGTGATAGGTGGTGGGCTCCACCCGGATGCCGTCCTTGCGCAGCTCCAGGTAGAAGAACCCGGCGCCCCGGCCCAGGATCTGGATCTGGGCGATACGGCGGTAGTCGTCAGGCAGCTGGGCGCCGTGGCGGGCCAGATAGTCCTCATACAGCGCCTCGTAGATGGGCTTGAGATAGGCGAAGGCCTGGTCAAAGGCCAGCTCCGCGCCGCCGGTGCCCTCGTCGGCGATATCGCTGTACATCCGCTGATAGGCCTGGGCGCTCTTGGTCCAGGAGAAGTCCTTGGTCATGCAGCGCCTGCGCAGCTTGCGGAAGGTCTCCTCGTCGCCGAAGTAGAGCTTCACCGCCTCCTGGATGGCCAGATACAACGCCTTGGGCTGGTAGTTGGCGAAGGAGAAGCCGTCGCCGATGCCGTCAAAGTCGCTGTAGGGCCGCACGGAGTCCTTCAGGCCGCCGGTCTCGTGGACGATGGGCACGGTGCCGTAGCGCATGGCCATCATCTGGCTCAGGCCGCAGGGCTCGAACCGGGAGGGCATCAGATACATGTCCGCCCCGGCAAACACCTGGCTGGCCACCAGCTCGGAGTAGTCGCTGGAAAAGCCCAGCTGCCCCGGCCACTGCTCTTTGGCCCAGTTGAAATAGTCGATGTACTGCTGCTCGCCCTGGCCGAACACGATGAGCTGCACGCCCATCTTCATAAGCTCCGGCAATATCTCGCGGATCAGCTCGATGCCCTTTTGCTCCACCAGCCTGGCCACGGAACACAGCAGGGGCCAGGCCGGCTCCCTGGCCAGGCCGAACTTCTCCTGGATGGCAGCCTTGCAAACGGCCTTGCCGGCGGGGTCCTCCACGGTGAAGCGGCAGGGGATCCGGGGATCGATAGCCGGGTCGTAGTGGTCCATGTCGATGCCGTTGAGGATGCCGTAGGTCTTGCGCTCCACCATGTCCATGACCTTCTCCAGCCCGTGGCCGAAGTCCGGTTGGTGCAGCTCGCGGGCGTAGGTGGCGGAGACGGTGGACACGGCGTCGGCCATGAGGATGGCGCCCTTCATCAGGTTGATGTCGTGGCGCCCCTGGTACTCGTAGCCCAGTCCGCCCTGATACCAGCCGCCGGGCAGAGCAAAGGTGCGCTCCAGCTCCGATGCGCCGAACTGGCCCTGGTAGGCGATGTTGTGGATGGTGTAGACGGACTTGATGCCCCGCAGGTCCTGGCGCCAGGCCTGGTCGTTCTTCAGGTACAGTACCGCCGGGGCCGTCTCCCAGTCGTTGCAGTGGAGGATCTCCGGCCGGAAATCGTAGTAGGGCAGCAGGTCGATGACGGCGCGGCTGAAAAAGGCGAAGCGCCGGCCGTCGTCGTCATAGCCGTAGAGCCTGGGCCGGTCGAAGAAATCGTCGTAGGCCACGAACCACACGGTCACGCCGCCCCGGCTGCCCCGGTAGAGGCCGCACTTGGTCTCCCAGTCCCCCAGGATCACCGTGGGGCTGGCCACGAACGTCAGCTGGTCCATGAAGCTCTCCTTCACGCAGCGGTACAGCGGCGTGATGATGGCGATCTCGTCCCCGGCGGCCTTCAGTGCCGGAGGCAGGGAAAAGGCCACGTCCGCCAGCCCGCCGGACTTGCTGAAGGGCGCGCACTCACTGGTCACAAACAGGATCTTCATCTGACTATCCCCTCTCCGTCGATCACTCGACGCTTTCTTTCTCCCCTCATTGTGCCACAAATCGCCGGGAAATACAATGGCTTTTTGGCGGTTTGTGCCCAAGGGCCCCGCCGTCATCCCGACCTTTTTATGCAAAACGGATAATTCCGCCAAAACGGTTGATATCTCGCCATGATGTGGTATAGTGGTGTTCATGCCGCGTCCCCGGCCACGGGTCAAATACGGCGGCGGAAAAGAGCAAAGAACCCATGTCATTTTTTGAGAGGATCCTCCTGGCCCTCCAGTTTGAGATGCCCCGGCCCACCAGCTACGGCCTGTTCCATCTCCTCTGTCTGGCCGTCACCGCTCTGGTACTGGTCCTGCTGACCGTCCGGAAGCATCCCGACCGGGAGAAAACGCTGAAAACCGTCCTGCTGGTCTACGGCGTCGGCGCTTTCGTGCTGGAGGCGGTCAAGCAGATCATCTGGTCCTACAGCTTCGACCCGGCTACCCAGACCGGCACGTGGGATTACCAGTGGTACGCCTTTCCCTTCCAGCTGTGCACCACGCCCATCTTCGCCTCCCTGCTGGGCGCCTTTTTGAAAAAAGGCCCCCTCCGGGACGCTCTGCTCTCGTACATGGCCTTTTTCACCATCCTGGGCAGCGTCGCCACGGCCGTCTACCCGGAGTCCTGCTTCGTCTCCACGGTGCTGGTGGATATCCACACCATGTATCTCCACCTGGGCAGTCTGGTGGTGTCGCTGTACCTGCTCCTCACCGGCGAGGTCCGGGCCACCCTCTGGAGCCTGCTGCGGGGCCTCGGCGTCTTTCTGGTCTTCGTCCTCGTGGCCGAGGGGCTGAATCTGGCCGTCTATCATTCCGGCGTCCTGGGCGGCGAGACGTACAACATGTTCTACATCAGCCCCTACTTCGTCAGCTCCCTGCCGGTGTTCGACGCGATCCAGCAGCGCACGCCCTTCGCCGTGTTTTTGCTGCTGTATCTCATCGCCATTTTCCTGGGCGCGTCTGTCGTCTGGCTCATCGCCCGCGCCGCCGGAAAGAAGCGCACCCAGGCCGTCGTCTGAAAAGTATTTTCCCTTTACGGTAGTTGAAACAGCAAGCCCTCCGGCTGAGCCGGAGGGCTTGCTGTCAGACTGTCAAAAAAGTCTG
>DGHJ01000037.1 GCA_002392625.1 Oscillospiraceae bacterium UBA3851 | reverse complement strand
GGAATGTGCATTTTGCAGCACGCCCTTTTGTCATCGCGCCGCTTTTTTGTAACCTGTGTCATTTTTTCTGTTTTTTTCGTTGCATCAAATGGGGGGATGTGCTATAGTTACTATGTTGTTATATAGTAAATTAGGGTCTTTATAACTCAAAGCAAGGGAGACGAGGCGAATGTCGTTTAATCAGGACCGGACGATGGGCCGCGATGAGAGCCCGATGAGCGTATTCCAGCCGGATGAGATCCTGGAGCGGGAAAAATTCCCCATGCGGGTGGTCCTGCTGGAGGAGAAGGGCCGGATGTGGGACCTGTGGCTGCCCCCCAAAATGGAGGGCAAGTTCACGTTTGCCGGGGTGGAGGAGCTGTTTTCCATCACCGCCGTGAACGACCGGTGGATCGTCACCGCGGGCAGCGGGGTGGAGTTCCTCACCGAGACGGGCCGGTGCAAAAAGATGCAGCTGACCAGGGGATACCTCATCTCCGCCCTGATGGGGGATCGGATCTTCTCCCTCTACGCGGAGGAGGACGACGGCACGGCCAATATCTTCCTGCCCTATTACTTTGAGCGCACCACGGAGATCACCCTTGGCCGCCACGAGTCCTGCGACATGTGGTGCCGCAATCGGTTCATCTCCAAGCTCCACGCCGTCTTCCGCTGGGACGGACGTCAGTGGACCGTCACGGACAACGACAGCAAAAACGGTGTCTACGTCAACGGCATGGGCGTGGACCACGCCCGGCTGAAGATGGGCGACGTCATCTACATCATGGGCGTCTTCATCATCGTGGGCTGCGACTATTTCGCCGTCAACAACGTCAGCGGCCGGATGACCATCACGTCCCCCAAGGTCCGGCGCATCGACCAGCGGGAGTATGAGATCTTCTCCACGGCGCCGCTGGACAAGGTGCCCAGCGCGACCCTGTTCGACCGCAAGCCCCGGAAGAAATACAAGCTGGAGGTGCCCCCCATCGAGCTGGAGATGCCGCCCAACCAGATGTCGGGGAACAAGGTCCCCCTGTCCCTGCGCATGGGCAGCATGGCAGTCACCGGCGGCCAGGCCCTCCTGACCGGCAACTACGTGTCCGCCCTGACCAGTCTGGTCTTTCCCGCCCTGACCCAGGGCTTCACGGAGAAGGACCGGAAGGAGTACGAGGCCAAGCGCAACGAGCGGTATCGGGAATACCTCAAGGTGAAGGAGGAGGAGATCCAGAAGGAGCTGCGCTACGAGAGCGACTATCTGGACGACATCTTCCCGGACCTGCGAGCCACCCTGGCCTTCCCGGACGACGCCCAGCGCCTGTGGGAGCGCCGCCGCATTGACGACGACTTCCTGGTGGCCCGCATTGGCAGCGGCGAGCAGCCTATGACGGCTGAGCTGCGGTACCCTCCCAGGCGCTTTGAGATGGAGCCGGACCACCTGATGGAGGAGATGTACCAGCTGGCGGAAAAGCCCACCGTCCTCCACGGCGCGCCCATCACTCTCTCCTTCCGTGAGAACAAGATCGTGGGCATCCGTGGCGAGCACGGCAAGGTGCTGCGGATGGTCCGCAACCTGATCGCCTACTTTGCCGTCACCCACGCCTATGACGAGGTGAAGATCGCCGTCTTCGGCACGCCGGAGGACGTGGCCAAGCTGCAGTTCACCCGCTACCTCCGCCACTTCTGGAACGACGACCGGAGCATCCGCTTCCTGGCGGGCACGCCGGCGGACGCCCAGGTGGTGGCCAAATACATGAGCGGCCTCATCAGCGATCTGGAGGACAAGAAGTCCGGCGATCTGAAGACCGAGCTGAAAAAGTGCCCCGCCATCATCGCCTTCGTGCTGGACAAGGAGATCTTCGACCGCATCGAGCTGTTCAAGAACCTCCTGCAGAAGGAGGAATATATGGGCATCTCCCTGGTCACGGGCTTTGACGACGCGCCCAAGGAGTGCCAGAAGCTCATTGACCTGCGCTCCGGCGAGGTGCTGGTGGACTTCTTCCACCCGGAGATCGAGGACCTGCCCTTCAAGATGGACGCCGCCGGGCTGCCGGAGGTGGCGGCGAGCATGGACAAGCTGTCCCGCTATCTGCTGCAGACCAACGAAAAGTCCTTCATGCTGCCCCCCATGGTCACCTTCCTGGAGATGTACCGGGCCGGCCGGGTGGAGCACCTGAACCCCATGGCCCGCTGGGCGGACAACAACCCGGTGGCCTCCCTGGCCGTGCCCGTGGGCGTGGGGACGGACGGCAACCTGTTCACCCTGGACCTGCACGAAAAGCGCCAGGGCCCCCACGGCCTGGTGGCCGGCATGACCGGCTCCGGCAAATCGGAGTTCATCATCACCTACATCCTGTCCATGGCCGTCAACTTCAGCCCGGAGGAGGTGGCCTTCATCCTCATCGACTACAAGGGCGGCGGTCTGGCCGACGCCTTTGAGGACAAGAGCAAGGGCATCCACCTGCCCCATCTGGTGGGCACCATCACCAACCTGGACGGCGCCGCCATCCAGCGCTCGCTGATGAGCATCAACAGCGAGCTCAAGCGCCGGCAGGCCGTGTTCAAAAAGGCCAAGAGCGAGACCAACGAGGGCACCATGGACATCTACGACTACCAGAAGCTCTACCGTGCCGGCCGGGTCTCCGAGCCCATGCCCCATCTGTTCATCATCTCCGATGAGTTTGCCGAGCTGAAAAAGCAGCAGCCGGAGTTCATGGACGAGCTGATCAGTACGGCCCGCATCGGCCGAAGCCTGGGCGTCCACCTGATCCTGGCCACCCAGAAGCCCGGCGGCGTGGTCAACGACCAGATCTGGAGCAATACCAAGTTCCGCGTCTGCCTGAAGGTGCAGGACCGGGGCGACAGCATGGAGATGCTGAAGCGGCCGGAGGCCGCCGAGCTGAAGCACACCGGCCGGTTCTACCTGCAGGTGGGCTACAACGAGTATTTTGCCCTGGGCCAGTCCGCCTGGTGCGGCGCCGGCTACGTCCCTCAGGACGAGGTGGCCAAGGAGGAGGACAACTCCGTGGACTTCATCGATACCGTGGGCCAGACGGTGCTCAGCGCCAAGCCCAAGGTGGTCAGGAAGAAGGCCGAGCGCAAGCAGATCGTGGCCATCGTCCAGTACCTGTCCGACCTGGCCAAGCGGGAGAATATCCAGATCCGCAGCATGTGGATGGAGCCGCTGCCCGCCAAGCTGGAGCTCCACAGCCTGCCGGAGCCGGAGAAGACGGAGTACATCTCCGCCGTCCTGGGCACGGTGGACGATCCGGAGCATCAGACCCAGTTCCCCATGGAGATGAATCTCCAGTCCTTCCACCACATGCTGCTGGTGGGCGGCAGCGGCAGCGGCAAGAGCACGCTGCTGCGAACGCTGCTGTATTCTCTCACGACCCGGTATTCCCCGGAGGACGTGAACTTCTACATCATGGACCTGTCTGCCGGCGCCATGGGCGCCTTCAGCAAGGCTCCTCATTGCGGCGCATACCTCACGGAGGAGAACGAGAACGACCTGGAGCGCCTGCTGGGCCTGGTCAAGGAGCTGGTGGCCGAGCGCAAGAAGCTGTTTGCCGAGGCCGAGGTGTTCAGCTTCGACGCCTATCGGAAGCTCGCCAGGCTGCCGCTGGTTCTGGTTATCTTCGACAGCTGGATGAATATGACGTCTTTCCGGAAATTCCAGGAGATCAACCTGGCGTTTCCCGATTATCTGCGCGAGGCTGCCAACTACGGCATCCGTTTCATTCTGTCCGTCAACCACATTACCGAGGCCACCGCAAAGATCCGCCAGGAGCTGGACTACCGGCTTATTCTCCAGCCGCAGGACAAGTTCGACTATAACGACGTGCTGAACGTCCGCGGCACCATGCTGCCGCCTCAGCTGCCCGGCCGCGGCGTCTGCGTGGTGGAGGACCGGCCCCTGGAGTTCCACGTGGCCGTGCCCAACTGCATGGAGGAGGACAGCG
Organism: Oscillospiraceae bacterium UBA3851; assembly: GCA_002392625.1. Classification (GTDB taxonomy): domain Bacteria; phylum Bacillota; class Clostridia; order Oscillospirales; family Oscillospiraceae; genus Vescimonas. The sequence goes on along the minus strand of DGHJ01000037.1, from coordinate 3,382 downwards.
TGCAGAACGCCCGCCTCAAGGAGCGCATGGAGGAGCTCAGCAAGCTCTACAACAGAACGGATATGGTCAAGAAGCTCCCCGTGCTGGAGGGCGTCATGGAGTACGAGACGCTGTGCGCCGGAATGAAGACGGATCGGATCCCCCTGGGCCTGTCCATGAAGACCATGCAGGAGGTTGCCATGCCGCTGCAGCAGCTCTACACGGCGGCGCTGTATTTCGGCAACCCCATCGGCATCCGTCCGGTGCTCATCAATCTGCTGACGGCATTCCTCCGAGAGGAGGCGGACGTGATCGTCATGCGCCGCCGGGCGGGAACGATCTTCAACAAAAAAGCCGAGGAGGGCTTCCATGCCCTGTTCAACGGCCACTTCTCCATGCTGGATTGCACGGTGGAGGATATGGTCAAGCTGGACGCAAAGATCATCGAGAACATCTCCAACACCAAGGTGATGCACCGCAACGCCTACTGTGAGCAGAACGGCATTCCCGCCACGGACCGGGGCCGCACCAAAAAGGCCGCCCGGTATATCCGCCAGCACTCCAAGCCGCTGTTTGTCCTGTTTGAGAGTCTGCCGGACTTTGTTCAGCTGGAGATGACGAAGGAGCAGGTCGCCGAGTATACCGCGCTCTTCGAGCAGATCAAGGGCTACAACGTCTATTTCTTCGGCTGCTTCTACCCGGAGGATGAGAGCATGACCTCCAGGCCGCTGATCCGCAGCTTCATGAAGGAGGACTTCGCCATGCTCTTCGGCGGCAGATTCAATTCCGCCTGGTGTACGCCGATCACCAATGAATACAGGCGGATGGAGAAGGTGAACCCCCGTTACGACCGGTTCATCATGAAGTACCACAACGAATGTCATCCCATGATCATGCCCTGCGGAGAGCTGATCACCTCCACGGGCGATCCCGATGAGAGCGACATCGTGTAAGGGAGGGGAAGGAAAATGGACAAGGTTCTGGTGGCCATCCACGCGCCGTCGGTCAACGTGTTTTACGATGCGTTCGTCCCCCTGGACGTGCCGGTGGGGGAGCTGATCCAGGTCATCTCCCAGGCCTGCAACGACATGACCAACGGCAAGTACGAGATCTCCGGGGTGGAGATCCTGTCCCTGAAGGACCCGGACATCCTGCTCAACCCCCGGCGCACCCTGCGGGAGTACAACATTCGGGACGGCATGCAGCTCTATCTCATTTAAGGAGGACGCAACAATGGACCCCCAACAGACCCGCGCGTATAACGACAGCATCATGTACTGCAACAGCCTGATCACGCAGCTGGAGCAAGAGAAGGACACCATCCGCAGCTGCTTCCACGGCGAGCCGCTGAAGGCCTATCTTGAAGTCACGGATATGGCCATCCAGCGCGCGAAAAAGCTGCGCAGCTCGCTGCAATACCTGCAGCAGATGCAGCCGTGATCCCAACAGGTTTCTATCCGTACCGCAAGCGGATGAAATAAATCATTCTCGAAAAATTTGTAAGAAGAGGTGTGAAAATGTCAACTATTAACCTTAAAAGCAGCGAGGCCGCTATTGCCTGGCGCGACGCGGTCATGCAGACGAACGAGGAATATAACCGCGTCATGGAGGACGCAGCCCGGACCATCGAAGAGATCAAGACCTTTGCCGACGGTACGCTGATCGATGAGTTCGTCGGTCTGAGCTATAACCTGATGAACGTCACGAAGAAGATCTTCCAGGGTATGAACAAGATCTATGACATGGTGTCCAGCGTTGTGAGCCAGTTTACGGGCATGAACAACGCCATTAGCGGAGCGATCAAGGCAGCGGGCAAGTTCCTGGGTGTCTGATCGTGCGGCGGATTGATGAATAAGGAGGAAAAGACTAATGGCTAATTCTGGTGATATCTCTTTCAAGGGTTCAGTTTCGGACTTTCAGGGCTGCCTCGATAAGATCGACATCAAGATCGGCGAGATCGAAAATGTGATCCAGGCCTATGACCGTCACAGAAAGAATCTGGATCAGGTCATTGACGAGGGCGACAGCAGCTATCAGCTCTGGCTGAACGACATCAACGAGCATGTCACGGCTGCCCAGAAGACCAAGGCCGAGCTGACCGAGGTCAGAGCGATGATTCAGACGACCGTCGATCAGATGACCGACTATGGCAATCAGGTTGCCACCACCGTGGGCGAGGCCGCAGAGACGCTGAAGAATACGGTGGAGGCTGCCATCACCATCGCACCTCTGCTGTAACAACGAGATCAAACGTGGCAAGCGAATTCTATTATGACGCGCGGTTATTGCGGGACCACGTGTCACAGGTCCATGAGGAGAGAAGAACGACTCAGCATCTCCGGGAAGCTGTGCGGCGTGCCAGGGATTACGGTGATCCGTCGCTGGCGTCTGAATACAATCGCGTGCTGAACACCGTGGATCATCTGGAGCAATACTTCAGGCGCATGGCGACCGTACTGGACGATGCCGCATCGGACGTCAACCAGACCTATCAGGAGGTCGTGCGGATCATCGAGGAGGACGTCTACCAGCTCCGAAGAGAAAGCGATATAATTGAGATCTGATTTACTTTGAATTGCATTCCTTGAAAGACCCGCATCGGGATGACCGGGCGTTGCCCGATGCGGGTTTTTCCTGGGAAAGGGGAAGAGAACATGGCTGTGTTGATCGAAGCCGCGTGCCTCTGCAATACCGGCAGAGTCCGCGGGAACAATGAGGACAATTTTTTCTTTGACGGACGCTGCCTGCCGGAGGCCAACAACGGTTTGAAGCACCCTGTCGTCATGTATCATCTGCTGCGCAAGGAGCTCTGCGTGGCGGTTTTTGACGGTATGGGCGGTGAGAACTTCGGCGAAGCGGCGTCCTTTGCTGCGGCTGACGAGATGAAACGAAACGTCCGCCGCCTGAAGGACTATTTTTACCCGGAGCGCCGCTTCCTGGAGGCGACGTGTGAACGGCTGAACAATGCGGTGCTCTCCCGCGCCAATGAGCTGTGCACCGAGCGGATGGGGGCTACCCTGGTGGCCCTGTATTTCTCCCACGACCACGTCTATTGCTGCAACCTGGGAGACAGCCGCGCCTATCGCCTGCGTGACGGCGAATTTCTGCAACTTTCGGAAGATCATGTTGAGCGGCGGGAGGGCCGGAAAAAGACCCCGCTGACCCAGCATCTTGGAATAGACCCTGAAAATTTCCTGCTGGAGCCCCATATTGCCAAGGGTGAGCTCCGGTACGGCGACCAGTATCTCCTGTGCAGCGACGGATTGACGGACATGCTGACCAACCTGGAGATCGACGACATCATGACCCGCGCCGAGTCCGCGGCGGAGTGCACCCGGAAGCTGGTGGACGCCGCCCTGGAGCACGGCGGCAAGGACAACGTCACCGTCATCGTCTGCCGTGT
>DGHJ01000134.1 GCA_002392625.1 Oscillospiraceae bacterium UBA3851 | reverse complement strand
TGATGATGATGCTCGTGCTCATGCTCCGCCTCATCGGCTTCGTGCTCGGCGCGCATCTTTTCCAGCATTTCGTCGGCCAGGGAGACCTTTTCCACGGCGGCAAGCACGGTCTTGCCGTCCAGCTCATCCCAGGGGGTGGTCAGGATGGCGGCGGTGGGATTCTTCTCCCGCAGCAGGGCCACGGCGGCCTCCAGCTTCTCCTGGCTCAGCTTCTGGGTGCGGGAGAGGATAACGGTGCCGGCGGACTCGATCTGGTTGTTATAGAACTCGCCGAAGTTCTTCATGTAGACCTTCACCTTGCCGGCGTCGGCCACGGTGACGAAGCTGTTGAGCTTCATGTCGGGCACGTCCTTGACGGTGTTCTCCACAGCTACGATCACGTCGCTGAGCTTGCCAACGCCGGAGGGCTCGATAAGGATTCGGTCGGGGTGGAACTGCTGCTGCACGTCCTTCAGGGCGGTGGCAAAGTCGCCCACCAGAGAACAGCAGATGCAGCCGGAGGACATCTCGCTGATCTCCACGCCGGAGTCCTTCAGGAAGCCACCGTCGATGCTGATCTCGCCGAACTCATTCTCGATGAGTACGATCTTCTCCCCCTGATAGGCCTCGGAGAGCATCTTCTTGATAAGAGTGGTTTTCCCCGCGCCCAGGAAGCCGGAGACGATGTCGATTTTTGTCATAACGCAAATACCTTCTTTTCCTGCGCGCCGCGACGCGGCGCGTCAAAATATTCTCTAACTGGATTATTATAATATGATTCCCGAAAAAAACAAGGTTTTTGTATCGGCGCAGGGAAAAGTTTACAAAACGGAAAACTTTCCCGGCACCCTTGCAATTGCGGGCGGTTTCCTGTATTCTCTTTTGTTGTGACAATCTTGCAGGCAGGAGGACAGTATGGAAGGAATTGTCAACTGGGTCAAAACAGCCAACGAATGGCTGAACAACATCGTGTGGGGCGCGCCGGCCATGGTGCTGATCCTGGCCGCCGGAGCGCTGCTGTCGATCATGACGCGGTTCCCCCAGTTCACCCACTTTGGCTACGCCATCAAGAACACCATCGGCAAGGCCTTTGAGAAAAAACAGGTCTCCGCAGGCGCCGTCTCCCCCTTTAAGGCCATGTGTACGGCCCTGGCCGCCTCCCTGGGCACCGGCAACATCGCCGGCGTGTCCGGCGCCATCGCCATCGGCGGCCCAGGCGCTGTGTTCTGGATGTGGTGCTCCGCCCTGCTGGGCATGTGCACCAAATTCTCCGAGGTGACGCTGGCCATCCGGTATCGGGAGCGAAATGCAAAGGGTGAATGGGTGGGCGGCCCCATGTACTATATCAAGAACGGTCTGGGGAAACGCTGGCGCGCTCTGGCCTCCATATTCGCCCTGCTGGGCGGCGTGGCCTGCTTCGGCATCGGCAATATGGCCCAGGTAAACACCATCGCCTCCACCGTCAATTCTGCCGTCAGAGAGTTCACCGTCACTGACGAGCATCAGCAGAAAATGATCGCTCTGGCGGTGGGCCTCATCTGCGCCGTCATCATCGCGGTGGTGCTGCTGGGCGGCGTCAGCCGTGTGGCCGACGTGTGTGCGGCACTGGTGCCCGCCATGGCTATCGTCTATCTGCTGGCTGCCCTCACCGTGATCGCGCTGAATATCACCGCTATTCCCGCGGCCTTTGCCGCCATCCTCCGGGGTGCCTTTCGTCCTGCCGCCGTGGCCGGCGGCCTGGCCGGCGTGGGGATCCGCACCGTCATCCAGAAGGGCGTAGGCCGGGGCATCTTCTCCAACGAGGCAGGCCTCGGCTCGGCTCCCATGGCCCACGCCGCCGCCGACGTGGATCACCCCGTCAAGCAGGGCCTGTACGGCATCTTCGAGGTGTTTATGGATACCATCGTGGTCTGCACCATCACGGCACTGGTAGTGCTGCTGGGCAACGGTGTGGAGAATATCCCCTACGGCACCGACATTGGGGCGCAGCTGACCATCAACGGCTTCCAGAGCGTGTTCGGCGGTCCGCTGCCCGCCGTGGTGGTAGCCGTGTGTTTGAGCCTGTTCGCCCTGTCCACCATCCTCAGCTGGGGCCTCTACGGCGTGCGGTGCTGGGAGTTCCTGGCCGGGCCCAGGTCCATTCGCATCTTCCAGATTTTCTTCGTCCTGTTCGTGGTGGTGGGCGCCGTCATCAAGCTGGATCTGGCTTGGGGCATCGCCGACACGCTCAACGGCCTCATGGCCATTCCCAACCTGATGGGCGTGATATTGCTCAGCCCGGTGGTGGGCAAGCTGACGCGGGATTATTTTCGCTCCCGGCAGAGGTAAGCTCCTCCGCACAATTTGGTGTTGCCAACGGCGTTTTTTTGTAGTAGAATAGTCGCACGACAGCTCCTCCGCGTGCAGCTGCGGAGCCGGTCTCGCGCAATGGATACCCACGAATCATGTCAGGCGGGGAACCGAGCAGCATTAAGAGGGACCATCCATGTGCCGCGAGGGCGCCGGCTCTGCGGCTGCCTGCGGAGGAGCATTTTCTTCATCCCGAAAACGCTTCGCTGGTTTTCGGGATGAGTTGGTTTGCGGTCTGCTGCAGCGCACTCGCTTCGCTCGCACGTTTGCAGACCGAGATGTATTTTTCTGACGCGCATGTCGTCAGAAAAATGATTTGATATCTTCGCGCCTGCGGGCGCGAAATCTGCGATGCTTTCTCATCTTTCTTTGGGAGGTGTGCCGGGGATGTATCAGGCGCTGTACCGCAAATGGCGGCCCAGGACCTTTGACGAGGTGGTGGGCCAGGCCCACATTACCGAAACTCTGCGGCGGCAGGTGGCCGAGGGCCGCACCGCCCACGCCTATCTCTTCACCGGCACACGCGGCACCGGAAAGACCACCTGCGCCCGGATCCTGGCCAAGGCCGTCAACTGCCTCCACCCTGTGGACGGCGCGCCCTGCTGCCAGTGCGAGGCCTGCCGCAGCATCGACGAGGGCCGTGCCCTGGACGTGACGGAGCTGGACGCCGCCAGCAACAACGGCGTGGACCAGGTCCGCGCCCTGCGGGAGGAGGCAGTCTACACCCCCTCCGTGCTACGCCGCCGGGTCTATATCATTGACGAGGTGCACATGCTGTCCACCGCGGCCTTCAACGCCCTGCTGAAGATCCTGGAGGAACCGCCGGAGCATCTGCTGTTCATTCTGGCCACTACGGAGCTGCACAAGGTGCCCGCCACTATCCTCTCCCGGTGCCAGCGCTTCTCCTTCAAGCGCATCCTGCCCCGCGACATGGAGCGCCAGCTTCTGACCGTCGCCAGGACGGAGAGCATCGATCTGACGGCCGACGGCGCGGAGATCCTCTCCCGCATGGCCAACGGCGCCCTGCGGGACGCCCTGAGCCTGCTGGACCAGTGCCGCGTGGCGGAGGGCACGCTGAACGCCGCCGCCGTGCTGGACGTGCTGGGTCTTGCCGGCAGCGTACAGACCATGGAGCTGATGCGCCTGGTCCTTAGCCGGAACACTGCCGGCGTGCTGACGCTCTTTGATACGCTCTACCGCGGCGGCAAGGACGTGGCCGCCACGTTGGGCGAGCTTGGCGATCTGGGCCGGGATCTGACCATCCTCAAGGCCGCCCCCGACGGCGGCGCCGATCTGCTGACCGGTCTCTACGACCGCAAGACCCTCTCGGAGCTGGGCAAGGATCAGCCCATGCGCCGTTTCCTCTACCTGACGGCCACGCTGCAAGAGTGCTGCGCCGCCCTGCCGGACAGCTTCCACCCCCGAACGGACGCGGAGCTGTGCCTGCTGAAGCTGTGCGACGAGACCCTCAGCGGCGACCTCTCCGCCCTGACGGAGCGTGTCGCCCATCTGGAACAGCGGCTGGAGCGCGGCGACGTTCCTGCCCCCGCCCCCCAACGCCGCGCCGCGCAACCCCCGGTCCAGCACCCCGCTCCCCGGCGGGAGGAGCAGCCGCCTCTGCCCGACGAGCCACCGGAGGAGACGCGTCCGGTCCGTACCGACCCCGTGCCCGCTCCCGTCAAGACACAGCCCGCCGCCGTCACCGGCAGCAGCGCCGTGTGGGAGCAGCTTCTCAACCAGTACAAGGCCCGACTGCCGGTGAACCACCGTGTGTTTCTCAACATGGCCAAAGGCTCCCTGCGCGGCGGCGTGCTGACGGTGTACTGCAGCAACGATTTCGTCCGAAGCTCCCTGGATAATGCCACCGTGCTGACGGTACTGCAGGAGGTTACCTCCGCCGCCGCAGGCGGCAGCGTCCGGGTGGAGTTGACGGTGGGACAGGCCCCGGCCGCGGATCCCGTGCCCGCGAAAGCGGAGACGCCCCAGGCCGTGCCCGCCCCGGCGGACGATCCCCCGCCCTGGGAGGCGCCCGTTGCGGATCCGCTGGATGAGCTGGCGCGCAGCGGCAGTGAGCTGGATCATTTCAAGATCAAATAGTTTTTCTAATAATCATCAGATAAAGGAGTTACGATCATGGCAAAGGGATACAGCGCAAGAGGCGGTTTTTCCGGCGGGTCCGGCATGATGCGCCAGCAACAGCAGATGCAGCAGAAGCTGATGAAGATGCAGCAGGAGATGGCCAAGGCCCAGGAAGAGGTGGAGAACCGCAGCTTTACCTCCTCGGTGGGCGGCGGTGTGGTGCAGGCCACGGTGAACGGCAAGAAGGAGCTGACGGATCTGGTCATCAAGCCGGAGGCCGTGGACGGCGAGGATATGGAGATGCTGCAGGATCTGATCCTCTCCGCTGTCAACGAGGCCCTGCGCCAGGCGGAGGAGGCCATGAGCAGCTCCATGAACGCTTTCACCGGCGGGCTGAACATCCCCGGCTTAATGTAATTCATTCAAAATGGCTGCGCCATTTTGAATGATAGGAGCTTGCAGCCCACTCCGCGCACAGCTAACGCATAAGTTCGCCCAGCCAAATCAAAAGATTTGGGGGCTTACTTATCGCTTGCGGGGGTCGCTCGCACACTGCGTGGGCTGAGCGGTGTATTTTGCCACGTACTACGACTCGCTTCGCTCGCATGCATAAGTTCGCGCAGCCAAATCACAGATTTGGGCGCTCACTTAACGCCGCGGCAAAATACAGTTGATTTTCTTCGCGCCGTTCGCGGCGCGAAATCTGCGATGCTATTTGACAAGCTGAACTGCCCACCCCGGACGGGGTGGGCAGTCGTTTTATTCATTTCCTTTATCCGTAATACGCCAGCAGCATATCCACCACCATGCCGTAGCTCCTGACGCCGTTGGGATCGCCGTTGGACTTGATGAAGGAGTCGTACACCTTCTGGCTGGCGTCGGTGAAGCCGGTGTGGTGGGCGTCCCAGTATTCGTTGTTGGCCCGCAGATCCGCCCGGACTGCGTCCGGCAGGGTGGCGGCAATCCCCCGGTAGGCCTCCCGGTCGGCGCCGTACAGGGCGTTGGCCAGGTGGACGTAGCCCATCAGCAAGCCGGAATACCGGTATGCCGGGTCGTCGCTCATGGCGGATACGGCGATGGCCACGAAGTTGCACTCCTGCTCCGAGGCGATCTGCCGTTGGTGAGCCATCTCGTGAATGGCCGTGGCGGGCAAAAAGGCGGCGGGACAGTCCATATTGAGGTTGGCCTCCCCCGTGTAAGGGAAGTAGAAGCCGGTGAAATCCATGGCCGTCATGGCCAGGGAGTTGGCGAAGGCCTTGGGTGTCACATCGTCCATCCGCAGAGCGGGAAATGTGTCGAAGGCGTCCGCCATCACGGAGGGGGCATCGCGCAAAATGGCACCGCGGTCCCCGTCGAAAGCCCCTTCTTCATCCCGCGGCACGTCGTCCGCCGCCTCGGCCAGCTCGCCTGCGAACCGCTCCGTCAGCTGCCGCAGCTCGTCTACGGTGCCCTGTCGGGCCACGATACCGGAACGGTCCTGGAAGCTGTCCGTATGGTAGTTGACGCCCCACAGCAGGCAGAAGCCGGCGTAAAACGTCACACCCACGCACACCACCGTCAGCACGAAGCGGCAGACGGTGTCCCCCTTACGGCCACGCGTAATCAGCACGCGGAGGAAATGGGCCGCGTAAAAGATGGCCGCCGCCGCTGCCGTCAGGTAGAACACCTCCGCCACGGAGACCTCCGTAAAGCCGCACAGATGGGCCATGGCCCATTTGAAGGGGGTGGTCACATGGTCGGCCAGGGCGTTCATCAGCGGACGGCTGCGGCGCAGCAGAAAATACGCCGCCAGAAAGACCGTGACGGCCAGCAGCCAGATAAGATGTTTTCGATAGCGCAGAAACCACGCTCTCATAGAGTCCTCCCCGCCTGTTACAGCTCCAGCTTTTTCCCGACGAAGTACATGGTGGCGTTCACACGGCACAGCAGCGTGTTTTGCTCGTCGTACACCTCCGCGGCGCAAAAGCACATCTTCCCGCCGCAGTGCAGAACGCGGCCTTCGGCCCGGATCACGCCGTGGCCGGCCGCCGCGGCGATAAAGTCCATGCCGGCGTTGACAGTGACCATGACCTCCTGCCGCAGGCTGCTGGCGGCCAGGCCGCAGGCAACATCCGCCATGGTAAAGAGCAGCCCGCCGTGGGGACTGCCCCAGGAATTCAGGTTCTCCGGCTGCAGTACCACCTCTACCGTGGCGGTGCCGTCCCCCACGTCGGCCACGCGGATGCCGTTGTGGCTGTCAAACGGGTTGCCGGTGTTTCCCAGCTGGATCAGTTTTTCTCTCAGTTCCGGCGTCATAGCTGCTCCTTTCGAAAGGAAATCCGCCCTCAGGCGGATTCCTTTTCTATGTATTCTTTGTATTCTCTGATGTTTCTTCCTGCGTCGCTTTTTTATCCCGCTGCACGTAGTTTTCGGACGCCAGGGGCATATTCCGCCTGCTCAGCCGCTGGTCGATCACGTACCGGACCAGCACCTGCAGGCAGGCGCAGATGGGCACGCCCAGGAACATGCCCGGCAAGCCACCGAAGCCGCCGCCCACCAGGATGGCCACCACCACCCAGAAGCTGGACATGCCGGTGGAGCCGCCCAGGATCTTGGGACCCAGAAGGTAGCCGTCAAACGCCTGCAGAATGATGACAAGGACGATGAAGTAGAAGCACTTGAGTGGACTGACCAGCAGGATCAGGAAAGCACTGGGAATGGCGCCCAGAACCGGACCGAAAAAGGGGATCACGTTGGTAACGCCCACGATGACGCTGACCAGCGGGGTATAGGGCATCCCCAGGATGGAGCAGAGGATAAAGCACAGGATACCGATGATCAGGGAATCCAGCAGCTTGCCCCGGACGAAGCCGGAGAAGATTTTGTCCGTCTTCCGGGTGGCACGGATGATCAGCTGCGCCTGATCCTCCCGGAACGTGCCGTACACCAGCTTGGCGCAGCGTGCGGCGCTGCGCTCCTTCATGGCCAGCATGTACACCGAAACGATGATGCCGATGATGAAGTTCTTCAGGAACATCACCACGCCCCAGATGCCGCTCCAGATGCCGCCGGTGAGGCCGGTCAGCAGGGACTGGGCCCAGGGCAGGATATTCTTTTCCAGAAGATCCAGGGCGTTGTCATAGTAGCGGTCAATCATGTCACGGACCCAGGAGCTCACCTCGGAATCGCCGTTCAGAACGCCGTTGACCCATTCGTAGACTTTAGTGTAATAGCTCTCGGCGTTGTTGATGAGCATGGTGATGCTGTCCACCAACTGGGGGATGAGGATCGCCATCATCAGATACAGCAGAAACAGCACGAACAGCCACGCCAGGAATATGCTCAAGGCCCGCAGCCATTGACTGGGGATCGCTTTTTTCTTCCCCTTCAGCGCCCGGTTGGCCCCGCCGGTGAGGAACTGCTCCAGCCAGTTGACGATGGGCGCAAGCAGATAGGCCATGACGAAGCCGTACACCACCGGCGCCAGGATGGACACCAGCTTGGTCAGAAAGCCCTGCAGCATCTGCCCCTTGTAAAAGGTGTCATAAAAAACCAGGATGGCACAGGCTGTCAGAAACAGCGTCAACCCAAGGCGAAAATATTTCTTTCGTTCCTTCAAAACGCTCCCTCCCATTTTCCCCGATTCTACTGCATTATTTATGATACCCAATTATTCTCCCATTTGCAACTGCTTTTTCGCTCTTCTGCCCCACAGATTTAACGGTTGAATTTTCCATGGTGCCATAGTATAATAAACAGCACTTCCGTTCCGGGAAGATAAAACGCTGCAAGTTGAGGTCGTCCTTTCGTCATGAAAAAGCTGCTTTTCATTGTCAATCCCCGTTCCGGCCGGACCAAGTCCCGCGCCCCTCTGTTCGACGCGGCGGCCGCCTTCTCCAAGGCGGGCTATCTGGTCCACATCCACATGACCGAGGGCTCCGGCGACGCTACAGCCGTGGCGCGTGAGCTGGGCGGGCAGTACGATCTGGTGGTCTGCTCCGGCGGCGATGGCACGCTGAACGAAACCATCTCCGGCCTGATGCCCCTGGAAAACCGCCCCCCGGTGGGCTATCTGCCAAACGGCAGCACCAACGACTTTGCCGCCAGCCTCCACATTCCCTCCGTGACGGAGCAGGCGGCCGCCGCCGTGGTGGAGGGCGTCCCCTTCCCCTTGGACATCGGCTCCCACAACGACCGCTATTTTGCCTATGTGGCCTCCTTCGGCGCCTTTACCCGCTCGTCCTACTCCGCGCCCCAGGCCACCAAGAACGCCCTGGGCCACTTCGCCTATATTCTGGAGGGGCTGGGCGACCTGGATTCCCTGCGGCCCTACCGCTGCCGCGTCACCGCCGACGGCGAGGTGTTCGACGGCGACTTTATCTTCGGCGCCGTGTGCAACTCCACCTCCCTGGGTGGCCTGGTCAAGCTGAACGCCAACCTGGTGAAAATGGATGACGGTCTCTTTGAGGTCCTGCTCCTGCGCTCGCCCAAGACGGCGCTGGACCTGCAAAACCTCATCGTGGCGATGACCTCCATGGATTACGACTACCCTGGCGTCATCATGCGCCACGTCAAATCGGTGACGGTGGAGACGGCGGAGGACCTGCCCTGGTCCCTGGACGGCGAGTACGCCCCCAGCGCCCCCGTGGTGGAGATCCGCAATATCCCCGGCGCCATCCGCCTGATGCTCAAAACGGAAATCAACAACTGAATTGAACGCCTTCCCGCCGCCGGAGAACGATCTCCGGCGGATTTTTTTCATTCACGGTTGACAATTCGGCAAAACACGGTATAATTTGAAAACGGTTTTCATTTTTGATTTGGAGGGATCCCCATGTCCGTCACCTATATGACCCGCCAGCAGCGGGAGGTGCTGCAGTGTATCGAAAGCTGCGCCGACGGCGCCAGCGCCATGGAGCTGACCGAATCGCTCCACGCCCAGGGCAGCCGGGTGGGGCTGACCACCGTATACCGCCACCTGGAGCGGCTGGAGCAGCAGGGACTGGTGCACAAGGTGGTCACCGACCAGGGCGCCCGGTATCAGTTCTGCCGGTCCCACCACGCCGGGCGGGACTGCTTCTTGCTCAAGTGCGAGCGGTGCGGCCGGATCGAGCATCTGGACTGCTCCCACCTGGGGGAGCTGTACCGCCACCTGATGGAGGAGCACCACTTCGTCATCAACCCCCGCCGCACCCTGTTCTACGGCCTGTGCGAGGACTGCGCCGGGGAGGAGCGCTCATGAAAAGGCGCATCGTTTGCGCCGTGCTGGCGCTGGTGCTGGCCCTCTCCCTGGCGGGCTGCGCGGCAGAGCGGCCCCAAAGCAGCGGCAGGCTGCGGGTGGTGTGCACCCTGTTCCCCTACTACGATTTCGTCCGTCAGATCGGCGGCGACGACGTGGACGTGACGCTGCTGGTGGCCGCCGGGCGGGAGGTCCACAGCTTCGAGCCCACGCCCCTGGACGCTATCCGCCTGTCCGAGGCCGACGTGTTCATCTATAACGGCGGAGAGAGCGAGGAGTGGGTGGAGGACCTGCTGGACGCCGCCGGGGAACATATCGGCACGGTACTGGCCATGATGGACCACGTGGACCTGCTGGCCGAGGAGATCCAGGAGGGCATGCAGGTCCGGGGGGAGGACGACTCCGACGAGATCGAGTACGACGAGCACATCTGGACCTCCCCCGTCATCGCCATGGAGCTGTGCCGGGTCATCGGCGCGGCGCTGGCGGAGGCCGACCCGGCCCACGCCCAGGCCTATCAGTCCCGGTTGGACGGCTATCTCCCGGAGCTGGCGCAGCTGGACGCGGACTTCCGGCAGGCAGTGGACGGCGCGCGGCGCACCACGCTGGTGTTCGGCGACCGGTTCCCCCTGCTGTACTTCTGCCGCACCTACGGCCTGGACTATCGGGCGGCCTTTCACGGCTGCTCCGGCGACACCGAGCCAAGCCTGGCCACGCTGAAATATCTTATTGACAAGGTGGAGGCGGAGGATATTCCGGCGGTTTACACCATCGAGCTGAGCAGCCGGAAGATCGCCCAGGCCATCGCCGACGCCACCGGGGCCAGGGTGCTGACCTTTCAGTCCTGCCAAACCGTCAGCCGGGCCGATTTCGAGGCCGGCGAGACGTATCTGAGCCTCATGCGAAACAACGTGGACGCCCTGAAGGAGGGCTTGCAATGAACGAGAAAAACAAGAATAAAATCTGGATCGACTGCCGGGACGTATCCCTGGGCTACGAGGGCCAGGCCATCTGGAAGGGGCTGACCTTCCAGGTGAAAAGCGGCGACTACCTGTGCATCGTAGGCGAAAACGGCAGCGGCAAGTCCACGCTGCTCAAGAGTCTGCTGGGCCTGCTGAAGCCCCTGTCCGGCACCATCACGTGGGATGAATCCCTGCGCCGGGGAGCCATCGGGTATCTGCCCCAGCAAACGAAGGCCCAGAAGGACTTCCCCGCCACGGTGTACGAGGTGGTGCTCAGCGGCTTTCTCAGCCGGAGCGGCGTGCGGCTGTTCCACACCCCCGCCGAGAAGAGCGCGGCCCTGATGAACATGGGCAAGCTGGGCATCCTGGAGCTGAAGGACCGGTGCTACCGGGAGCTGTCCGGCGGGCAGCAGCAGCGGGTGCTGCTCTCCCGCGCCCTGTGTGCCGCCGGGGAGCTGCTGGTGCTGGACGAGCCGGTGACGGGGCTGGACCCCGCCGCGGCCCTGGACCTCTATCGGACGCTGGACTATCTCCACGCCCAGGAGGGCATCGCCATCGTCATGGTGACCCACGACATTCGCAGCGCGTTGAAATACGCCACCAAGATCCTCCACGCCGGGCAGAAGCAGTGGTTCTGCGGCACGCCGGCAGAGTACCTGGCCTCGCCCCTGGGCAAGCGGTTCGGAGGTGAGCGGCTGTGAAGCTGTTGCTGCAGATGTTCATGTACCCCTTCATCGTCCGCGCCTTCGTGGTGGGCATCCTGGTGTCCCTGTGCGCGGCGCTGCTGGGCGTGCCGCTGGTGCTCAAGCGCTACTCCATGATCGGCGACGGGCTGAGCCACGTGTCCTTCGGCGCGCTCTCCATCGCCCTGGCCTGCGGCTGGGCACCCCTGCCCGTGTCCATCCCCGTGGTGATCGTAGCGGCGGTGCTGCTGCTGCGGATGACGGAAAACAGCCCCATGGGGGCCGACGCCGCCATCGCCGTCACCAGCGCCTCGGCATTGGCAGTAGGCGTGATCGTCACGTCGGTCACCACCGGCATGACCACCGACGTGGACAGCTATATGTTCGGCTCCATCCTGGCCATGGACCGCACCGACGTGGCCCTGAGCGTGGCCCTGAGCGCGGCGGTGCTGGTGCTGTTCGTGGTTTTCTACCACAAGCTGTTCGCCATCACCTTTGACGAGAGCTTCTCCCGCGCCACCGGCGTGAAGGTGGGGCTTTACAACACCCTCCTCTCGGTGCTGACGGCGCTGACCATCGTGCTGGGCATGCGCATGATGGGCGCCATGCTGATCTCCAGCCTGGTGATCTTCCCCGCTCTCAGCGCCATGCGCATCCGCAAGAGCTTCCGGGGCGTGGTGATCTGCGCCGGGATCATCAGCGTGGGGTCCTTCTGTGCGGGACTCACCCTCTCCTACCTGGTCAGCACCCCGGTGGGCGCCACCGTGGTGGCGGTGAACCTGGCGGTGTTCCTGTGCTGCTGCGCCGTCCGCGCGCTGAAAAAATGAAAATACGGGCCGATGGGACGTCTCATCGGCCTGATTTTTTGAAATTTATTACCTTTTCGCCCCATTTCCCTCGGAAAAACACTTGCAATTCCATATTAAATGTGGTATAGTCCACCAAGTAGGGTAGTATGTTTGACAGAGTGGACGTGACGTCCGCTCTTTTTGTTGGGCAAATTTCAACGCTTAAAATTTGCCGGGAAGCGAGGACGACCGTGAAAAAAGTAACCGAGCTGGTGGCGGAGCTGGCCGCCCCCGTGGCAGAGGAGAACGGCTGCCGCCTGTGGGACGTGGAGTATGTCCGGGAGGCAGGCCAGTGGTATCTGCGGATCTATCTGGACAAGGACGGCGGCGTGGATATTCTGGACTGCGAGGCCGTGAGTCGCAAGGTCAGCGACCTGCTGGACGAGGCGGACCCCATCGAGGGCAGCTATATGTTCGAGGTGTCCTCCGCCGGGGCCGAGCGGCAGCTCAAGCGTCCCTCGGACTTTGAGCAGTTCATGGGCAGCCCCGTGCTGGTGAAGACCTATAAGAACCGGGACGGCCGTAAGGAGTTCGCCGGAAAGCTGGCGGGCTACGAGGATGGGGCCGTGCTGCTGGACGTGGGCGCCCAGTCGCCCCTGCGCTTTGAGAAGAGCGAGATCGCCATGGTCCGCCTGCGCATTGAGTTTTGACTGAAAACAGGATAAGGAGATACGAAAATGAAATGTGACGAGATCTTTGCCGCCCTGGCCATGCTGGAAAAGGAGCGGGGCATCCCCCAGAACTTCATGATGGGCAAGATCATCCAGGCGCTGACCACCGCCTATAAGCGGGACCACGAGGGCGTGGAGAACGTGATCGTGGACGTGGACGAGGTCAAGCGCGATCTGCGGATGTACGTGCAGAAGGAGGTCGTGGAGGAGGTCGAAAACGCCGGCACCCAGATGTCTCTGGCGGAGGCCAGGTCCCTGTCCGCCAAGCATCAGGTGGGCGACGTGGTGAACATCCCCGTGACCAACGTGGATTTCGGCCGTATCGCCGCCGGCATCGGCAAGCAGGTCATCATCCAGGGCCTGCGGGAGGCTGAGCACGGCATGATCTACGACGAGTTCAACTCCAAGCAGCACGAGATCCTCACCGGCACCGTCACCCGCATCGACCAGCGCAGCGGCAACGTGATGCTGCGCATCGGCACGGGCAGCGAGTCCACTGAGGCCGTGCTGACCCTCAACGAGCAGGTGCCCGGTGAGGAGCTGCGGGAGGGCCAGCTGGTGAAGGTCTACCTGGTGGAGGTCCGGCGCACCACCCGCGGTCCCCAGGTGCTCATCTCCCGCACCCACCCCGGCCTGGTCAAGCGTCTCTTTGAGCTGGAGGTGCCGGAGATCTACGACGGCACTGTGGAGATCCGCAGCATCGCCCGCGAGGCCGGCAACCGCACCAAGATGGCCGTCTGGTCCGAGGACGAGAACGTGGACCCCATCGGCGCCTGCATCGGCCCCCGCGGCCAGCGCGTCAACGCCATTGTCGACGAGCTGCGGGGTGAGAAGATCGACATCATCCGCTGGTCCGAGGATCCCGCCCAGTTCATCGCCGCGGCGCTGGCCCCGGCCGACGTGGTGAACGTCGCCCTGGCCGACGAGGGCAAGAGCTGCCGCGTCACCGTGCCGGACGATCAGCTGTCCCTGGCCATCGGCAAGGAGGGCCAGAACGCCCGCCTGGCCGCCCGGCTCACCGGATATAAGATCGACATCAAGCCCGAATCCTACCGCGAGGCGGAGTAATCGAGAAGGAGGTGCGGTATGCAGAAAGTGAAGAAGATCCCCCAGCGCCAGTGCGTCGGCTGCCGCACCATGAAGGACAAAAAGGCGCTCCTGCGCGTGGTGCGGACGCCGGAGGGCCAGATCGTGCTGGACGCCACCGGCAAAAAATCCGGCCGGGGCGCCTACGTGTGCCCGGACATGGCGTGCCTGAAAAAGGCCCGCAAGTCCCGCGCGCTGGAGCGGGCCTTTGCCCTGGAGATCCCGGACGCGGTGTACGACGCCCTGGAGGCCCAGATGGCCCAGGAGGTCTGAGATGGAGAAGGTCCTTTCGATGATCGGCCTGGCCAAAAAGGCCGGCCGGGTGGAGATCGGCGAGGAGCCGGTGGGCGCGGCCGCAAGGGCTAAAAAGGCCCGCGTCATCCTGCTGGCCTCCGACGCGGCGCCCTCCTCGGCGCGGCGGGCATCGTCCTTCGCCGAGGCCGGCAGCACGGTGCTGCTGACCGTCCCCGCCGACAAGGAGTCCCTGGGCCGCTGCCTGGGCCGCACCAGCGTGGCCATGGCGGCCATCACCGATATTGGCTTTGCCGAGGCCGTGGTGAAAAAGCTGGCCCAGCTGGACGGCGAGGCATACGGCGCGGCGGCGGAGCAGCTGGCGGTAAAGGCTCGGCGGGCCATGGAGCGCCGGCAGGAGCAGGCCCGGCACGAGAAGAATCTCCGCCGTGGCAAAAAGCGCTGAAAAACGCAAAACGTAAATTCCGTGCGGCTTTCGCACGTTCCTATCACAATCATGGAGGTGGCACTATTTGGCTATCGTAGGTAACAAGTACAGGGTGCATGAGGTGGCGAAGGATTTCGGCATCCCCACCAAGCAGGTCACGGAGATCCTGACCAAATACGCGGAGACTCCCAAAAATCACATGCAGGTGCTGGGCGACCGGGAGCTGTCCCTCATCTTTGAATATCTGACCCAGCATAACCAGGTCTCCGGCATCCAGGCGATCTTCGCCGACGCCATCAAGGCTGACGAGGAGAAGAAAAAGGCCGCCGAGGCCGCCAAGCAGCCTGCTGCCGCTGCCGCCTCCCCCAAGGCGGGTGAGAAGACCCCCGCCAAGCAGAGCTCGCCCGCCGCCAAGCCGGAGAAGGAGAAGAAGCCGGAGAGCGCCAAGCCCGCCTCCCGCGTGCCCCAGACCAAGGTGGTGGACACCCGCAAGGCCGCCAACGTGAATCTGGACAAGTACGACGAGAAGCTGCAGGACATGGCCGAGGGCCGCAACGCCCGTCCCGGCGGCAACAACAAGCGCCGGGACCAGCAGGTCCAGGGCAAGGAGAAGTTCCGCAACAACAAGCAGCGCCAGCAGGGGAGCTTCGGCGCCAACAAGCGCCGCCAGGAGGAGGCCGACCGCATGCGCCGGCTCCAGCTGGAGATCATCAAGAAGACCCCCGTCACCGTACAGATCCCCGACGAGATCAGCGTGGGTGAGCTGGCCAGCCGCATGAAGAAGACCGGCACCGAGGTGGTCAAATGCCTGATGAAGAACGGCGTTATGGCCTCCCTGAGCCAGATGATCGACTTCGACACCGCCGCCATCATCGCCGAAGAGATGGGCTGCAAGGTGGAGAAGGAGGTCGTGGTCACCATCGAGGAGAAGCTGATCGACGACCACCAGGACGCCGAGGAGGATCTGGTGCCCCGCGCCCCCGTGGTGGTGGTCATGGGCCACGTGGACCACGGCAAGACCAGCCTGCTGGACTATATCCGCAACGCTCACGTGGCCTCCGGCGAGGCCGGCGGCATCACCCAGCACATCGGCGCCTACCAGGTACAGGTGAACGGCAAGCCCATCACATTCCTGGATACCCCCGGCCACGAGGCCTTTACCTCCATGCGCGCCCGCGGCGCCATGGTCACCGATATTGCCATTCTGGTGGTAGCCGCCGAGGACGGCATCATGCCCCAGACCATTGAGTCCATCAACCACGCCAAGGCCGCCGAGATCCCCATCATCGTGGCCATCAATAAGATGGATAAGCCCCAGGCCAACCCGGAGCGCATCAAGCAGCAGCTCACCGAATACGGCCTGGTGTGCGAGGAGTGGGGCGGCGACACCATCGTGTGCCCCATCTCCGCCAAGACCGGCATGGGCATCGACAACCTGCTGGAGATGCTGACCCTGACCGCCGAGGTGGGCGAGCTGAAGGCCAACCCCAACCGCGCCGCCCAGGGCACCGTCATTGAGGCCCGTCTGGACAAGGGCCGCGGCCCTGTAGCCACGCTGCTGGTGCAAAACGGCACGCTGAAGCAGGGCGACCTCATCATCGCCGGCACCGGCGTGGGCCGTGTCCGCGCCATGATCAACGACAAGGGCCAGCGCATCACCTCCGCCGGACCCTCCGTGCCCGTTGAGATCACCGGCCTCAGCGAGGCGCCCTCCGCCGGCGCCACCTTCAACGCCGTGGCCGATGAGAAGCTGGCCCGCGAGCTGGTGGAGCAGCGCAAGGCCGAGGCCAAGGCCAAGGCCAACGCCCCCGTCACCAAGGTCTCTCTGGAGGATCTGTTCAGCCAGATCCAGGCCGGCGAGATGAAGAACCTGAACCTGATCGTCAAGGCCGACGTCCAGGGCAGCGTGGAGGCCGTGAAGTCCTCTCTGGAGAAGCTGAGCAACGACGAGGTCCGGGTCCGCGTGATCCACGGCGGCGTGGGCGCCATCAACGAGTCCGACGTGATGCTGGCTGCCACGTCCCAGGCCATCATCGTGGGCTTCAACGTCCGCCCGGACAACGCCGCACGCGACAGCGCGGCCCGCGCCAACGTGGACATGCGGATGTACCGCGTGATCTACGACGCCATCAACGAGATCGAGGCCGCCATGAAGGGCATGCTGGCCCCCAAGTTCCGGGAGGTCCTGCTGGGCCACGCGGAGGTCCGCCAGACCTACAAGGTCTCCGGCGTGGGTACCGTGGCCGGCTGCTACGTGCAGGACGGCAAGCTCCAGCGCAAGGACTGCCAGATCCGCCTGGTCCGGGACGGCATCGTCATTCACGAGGGCACCCTGGCCTCCCTCCAGCGGTTCAAGGACTCCGTCCGCGAGGTCGTGGCCGGCTACGAGTGCGGTCTCTCTATTGAGAAGTTCAACGACATCAAGGAGGGCGACATTGTCGAGGCCTTCACCATGGAGGAGATCCCCCAATGAGTTTCGCCCAAAAACTGCGGTTTTTGGGCGAGAAGGATTTGCGGCCTGCTGCAGCGCGCTCGCTTCCGTGAGACGCTCGCACGTTTGCAGGCCGAGAGGTATTTTTCGCCACGTACACGCCGCGGCGAAAAATGATTCAATATCTTCGCGCAGAGCGCGAAATCTGCGATGCTTAACCCTTGCAAGGGCGGGCGTGTATGCTCGCCCTTGCTTTTTACCTTACCCCAGAAAGGAGCAACAACTATGGCTTCCAACCGTATCGGCCGCATCAACGCCCAGATCCAGCAGGAGCTTTCGCAGCTGCTGCGCACCGTCAAGGACCCCCGCGTCAGCGACGCCATGCTCACCGTCACCCATGTGGACACCACCAGCGACCTGCGCTACGCCCGCGTCTATATCAGCGCCCTGGACCGCACCGACGAAAAGGACCTGATGCGGGGCCTCAAGTCCGCCGCCGGATATCTCCGCCGGGAGCTGGGCAGCCGCCTTGGGCTGCGCTACACCCCGGAGCTCCAGTTTTTTGCAGACGACTCCATTGCCCACGGCGCCCACATTCTGGAGATGCTGAACAACGTCAAGCCCGCCAACCCCGCCAACGAGGATATCATTCTCCCCGAGGACAAATGATTTCGTGGAAAATCTGCGGATTTTCCACGAGGGTGGGTTTGCGGCCTGCTGCAGCGCACTCGCTTGCGTGAGACGCTCGCACGTTTGCAGGCCGAGAAGTATTTTTTGCCACGTACACGCCGCGGCAAAAAATGATTTTATATTTTCGCGTCTGCAGACGCGAACTCTGCGAGGCTATATATGACTATTACCGAAACCGCTGCTTTTCTGAAAACGCTGGACCGCGTCCTCATCCTGACCCATGTGCGGCCGGACGGGGACACCGTCGGCTCCGCCGCCGCGCTCTGTCAGGCGCTGCGGGATCTGGGCAAGGAGGCGTACCTCCTTTACAACCCGGAGATCACCGCCACTTACGCCCCCTACGCCGCGCCCTACCGGGCAGGCGAGGGCTTTACACCGGCCCACGTGGTGGCGGTGGACGTGGCCGCCCCCGGCCTGCTGCCGGAGAATGCGATGCGTTATGTCAACTCCGTGGAGCTGTGCATCGACCACCACCCCAGCAACAGCGGCTACGCCCAGCGCACCTGCCTGGACGCTTCCGCAGCCGCCGCCGGGGAGATCGTCTGCGCCGTCATCCGGGAACTGACGCCCCTGACCCCCGCCATCGCCCTGCCGCTGTACGTGGCCATCGCCACCGACTGCGGCTGCTTCCAGTATGCCAACACCACCGCCAACACCCACCGCATCGCGGCGGAGCTGATGGAGCTGGTGGACGTATCCGCCGTCAACAAGGCGCTGTTCCGCACCAAGAGCAAGGTGCGTCTGGCCATGGAGAGCCGCATGGTGGCGGACATGGAGCTGTTCGACAACGACCGCGTGGTGGTCATGCAGATCCCCCTGGCTATGCGGCAAGCGTATAACGCCACGGAGGCGGACGTCGAGGAGCTATCCTCCCTGGCCGCCCTGGTGGAGGGCACCGACTGCGGCATCACCCTGCGGGAGCTGAAGCCGGGCACCGTGAAGATCTCTGTGCGCTCCGGCGCGCGGGTGGACGCCTGCGCAGCCTGCGCCGCACTGGGCGGCGGCGGACACCGGGCCGCCGCAGGCGCCACCGTGGAGGGCACCATGGACCAGGCCAAGGCCGCCATTCTGGAGGCCGTGGCCCACGTGGCGGAGGCGTAAATGGCGGACGGCATCATTATCATGGACAAGCCCGCCGGCTGGACCTCCATGGACGTGTGCGCCAAGCTGCGGGGCATCCTGAAAACGAAAAAAGTGGGCCACGCCGGGACGTTGGACCCCATGGCCACCGGCGTGCTGCCGGTGTTCGTGGGCCAGGCCACCCGCGCCGTCAGCTTCGCCGAAAACGGTGAGAAGGAGTACGTGGCCGGTCTGCGGCTGGGCCTTGTCACCGACACCCAGGACACCGAGGGGCAGGTGCTTACCCAGGCCCCCGTCACCGCGACAGCGGACGACCTGCGCAGTCTGCTGCTCCAATTCACCGGGGAGCTCCGTCAAGTGCCTCCCATGTACAGCGCCGTAAAGATCGGGGGCAAGAAGCTCTACGAGCTGGCCCGCAGCGGCAAGGAGATCGAGCGCACGGCCCGGAGCGTGACCATCCACGCCCTGGAGCTGGTAGAGCAGGTCTCCCCCACCGATTTTGTCCTGCGGATCCACTGCTCCAAGGGCACCTACGTCCGCACATTGTGCCACGACATCGGCGCGGCCCTGGGCTGCGGCGGGTGCATGTTCTCCCTGCGCCGCACACGTGCCGCCGGGTTTACCCTGGCGGAGAGCCACACCATGGAGGAGGTGCAGGAGCGCCGCGAAGCGCTGCTGCGCCCCACCGACTCCCTGTTCCGGGACTATCCCGCCTATCACATCACCCACCCGCGCCAGGATTTCCTGTGTCGCTGCGGCAACCCCCTCCGCATCCGGGAGGAGCTGCGGTCGGGCATCTATCGGGTCTACGGTCTGGACGGCACGTTTCTGTGCCTGAGCCGCCTGGAGGGTGGCACCATGACCTCTATCAAAAACTTTTTCGGAGCGTGAATCGCCTTGAACCAACAACCAACCGTCATCGCCCTGGGCTTTTTCGACGGCGTACACCGGGGCCACGGTGCCCTGCTGCGGCGCACCGCCCGGCGGGCCGAAGAGCTGGGGGCCACCCCCGCCGTGTTCACCTTTGACCGGCCGCCCAAGGAGGTGGTCACCGGCCGCCCCGTGCCCCTGATCAACTCCCCGGCCGACCGCTGCGACCTGATCCGCCGCCTCTATGGCATCGATCAGGTCATCATGGCGCCCTTTGACCGGGCCATGATGACCATGAGCTGGCAGGACTTCATCACCTCTCTTATAGCGGAACACGGCGCCGTCCATCTGGTGGCGGGCCACGACTATCACTTCGGCTACAAGAATGAGGGCACCCCGGAGCGGCTGGCCCAGCGCTGCGCGGAGCTGGGGCTGGGCTGTGACATCATCCCCAAGGTGGAATACGACGGCCTCACCGTCAGCTCCACCTACATCCGCACTCTGGTGGAGGCCGGGGAGGTGGAGCGGGCGGCGGCCTTTCTGGGCCACCCTCACTGCCTGAGTCAGACCGTCACCCACGGGCGGCGCATCGGCCGCACCATCGGCGTGCCCACTGTCAATTTCATTCTGCCGCCCTCGGTGCTTCTGCCGAGCCGCGGGGTCTATATCACCCGCGTGACGCTGCCCGGCGGCACAAGCTGCCCCGGCGTCACCAACGTGGGCGTCCGGCCTACCGTCAGCGACGGCGGCCCGGTATCCGTGGAGACCTTCCTGCTGGACTACGATGGCGACCTCTACGGCGAGACCATACGCCTGGACTTCTGCCGCCGGCTGCGCCCGGAGCAGCGGTTTCCGTCGCTGGACGCGCTGAAGCTCCAGATCCTCCGGGACATCGACGACGCCCGCACATATTTCGCGGAAAACTGAATAAGCTTCCTATAGGGGGCGGGGATTTGAAAAAATTCCCGCCCCCTTTTTTTCTCCTATTCCCCGACAGTTTTCCCCACGGTGCGGCGCTACAATGGGAAAAACACCATTCCGGGGCTGGTATGAGGAGGAAATTGCCCATGAAACGTTTTCCGCCCAAGGGACTGTGGCGGCTCAAGCCCCTGGCCGTGCCCGCAACGCAGGCAGTGCTGTCCTTTCTGCTGACCGCCGGACGGCTCTCCGACGTATATGCCCCCTTTTCCCTGGCGCTGGTGGCCGCCGCCGGTGCAGGACTGCCGGGGCTTTTCTGCCTGGTTGGCGCCGGTGCCGGTTCTCTTTTGTTTTTTGATTTTCAATCCGGCCTGCGCCATTTTGCCGCCGCCGTGCTGATCTTCGCCGCCAATACCGCCTTTTTTGACACCGGGCTGTACCGCCGCCCGCTGTTCCGCCCCGCCGTGGCCGCCTTCATGATGCTGTTGGTCCAGTCCATCTATCTGCTGCATCGCACTGCCGAGCAGTGGATGCTCTGCCTGGTTTCCGCCGCCGTGCTCTCCGGCGCGGCATGGGTATGGCGCTCGCTCTGGCAGCAGCCGGACAGGCGCGCCCGATGGCTGGTGCTGGCTGCGGCGGCGGTGGCGCTGCAGCCCGTCTCCCTGCTGGGCGCCGTGTCCCTGGGCCGGGTGCTGGGGGCCGCCCTGGTGGTATGGGCCGCTCTGGATACCGCGCCTGCTGAGGCGCTCTCCGTCGGCGCGGCGGTGGGCGTGCTGCTGGACCTCTCCGCCACAGGCCCGTATTTGCTCCTCACCGCCGCCTACGGCGGAGGCGCCGCAGCGGCCTCTCTCTGCCGCCGCCGGCCCCGCCTGGCCGCTCTGCCGGCCTTCTGCCTCACGGTGCTGGTGTGCGCCGTGGTCTTCCGGGCCGACTTCCCCGCCGCCGTTTTCTACGAGGCCGCCATTGCTGCGCTCATCGTTCTGCCCCTATGCGGCAGGCTCCGCGCCGCGCTGCCGGAGACGCCGGACGCACCGCCGGCCCCGGAATCGCCGTTTCTCCGCCGGTCCGCCGCCGCGTTTCGAGCGCTGTACGACAGCTTTTTCCGCGGTACCGCCAGCCCACCGCCGGAAAACCCCTCCGTCCTTTTCGACCAGGCTGCCGAACGGGTGTGCCGCAGCTGCGTGCTGTGCACCACCTGCTGGCACCAGAACTACACCGCTACATACAACGCCTTCAACGACGCCTGCCCCAAGCTGCTGCAGCGGGGCTGGGCGGAGCCCAAGGATTTTCCCCTGTACTTCTCGTCCCGCTGCGTCCATTTCACGGAATTTCTCTCGGCGGTGAACGTGGAGCTGCGCTCTTTTCTCATGCGGCGGCAGTACCGCCAGCGGCTGCTGGAGGCGCGCCGGGAGGCACAGGAGCAGTACCAGCAGCTGGGAGAGGCCCTGGCCAGCTCCGCCGTCCACGCCGTGGCCAACGTCAGCGCGCCCATGGGCTACCGCATCGGCTCCGCCCTGCGGCCCAAGGAGGGCGAGCGGCTGTGCGGCGACCAGATTGCCTCCTTTGAGGTGGGCTCCACCCTCTATCTCCTGCTGTCCGACGGCATGGGCAGCGGCGAGAGCGCCCACCGGGAGGCCGCCATGACGGTGCGGCTGCTGCAGCAGTTCCTGGAGGCGGGCATCGACGCTGCCCCGGCGCTTCAGACGCTGAACGGCGCCATGCGCCTGCGGGGCGAGGAGAGCGGCAGCTTCACCACCGTCGACCTTCTGGCCCTGGAGCGGGGGACCGGGACGGCCACGGTCTACAAATACGGCGCCGCCCCCTCCTACGTCAAACGCACCGGCACCGTCACCCGCATCACCGGTCAGAGCCTGCCGGCGGGGCTGCAGCGAGACCCACCCGAGGTGACGCGCCTGTCCATGCAGCCGGGCTGCTGCTTCATTATGATTTCCGACGGCATTGCCGACGAGACCAACGACGAGTGGCTGCAGAACCTGGTGGCAGGCTGGCAGGGCGGCGAGGTCGAGGAGCTGGTGTCCCTGATCCTGCGGGAATCCCGCACCCGCAAGGGGCTGAGCGACGACTGCGCCGTGGTGATATTGCAGCTGCCACGGCCCGGAGAAAATGGAAAAAGACAGGTATAATGCCGGGGCGATCGGGCCATAATGACAGCAAGACACGGTAAAGGAGGACAGTCTCTTGGTAAAAGGAATATCCCGGCGGGTGGTCGTGGTGGACTCCCCGGACCCCAACATTTTTGAACAGGCGATCTTTATCATTCGCAACGACTCCGCCGACGGCGTCAGCTCCCAGCAGTTGGTGGATCAGGCCGTGCGCATTGCCAAGAGCTATGCCCGCACCCACACCGCCCCCCGCCGGCGGCTGCAGCTCACGCCGGCGGTGGCCGCTCTGGCCGGCGCCGCCGCCATCGCCCTGATCTGGCTGCTGGTGGAGCTGCTGTAATACGCTGCTGATCTACTCACTTTTCTCTCTCCTTGAGGCGTGCTGCTAAATGATTTGCGGCGCGCCCCTTTTTTTCTCCGTGCGCCCATGCTATAATACAGGTATCATCCCGCGAGAGGAGGGGCGCCATGCGCATTGGAAACGTCACCATATCGTCCCGGCTGGCCTTGGCGCCCATGGCGGGCGTCACGGACCTGGCCTTCCGGCAGATCTGCCGGGAGCTGGGGGCCGGTATGACCACCACGGAGCTGGTCAGCGCCAAGGCCCTGTGCTATCAGGATCAGAAGAGCCAGGGCCTCCTGAAGCTGGGCCCCGGCGAGCACCCCGCCAGCGCCCAGATTTTCGGCAGCGATCCGGTGTGCATGGCGGAGGCCGCCCAGATCGCGGCGGAGGTCTCCGGCGCCGACTTTATCGACATCAACATGGGCTGCCCTGTGGGCAAGGTGGTGGCCAATGGCGACGGCAGCGCCCTGATGAAGGACCCCGAAAAAGCCGCCCGCATCGCCGAGGCAGTGGTGAAGGCCTCCCCCGTGCCGGTGACGGTGAAAATGCGCCGGGGCTGGGACAAGGGCAGCATCAACGCTGTGGCGCTGTCCCGGATGCTGGAGCAGGTGGGCGTGGCCGCCATCGCCGTCCACGGCCGCACCCGGACCCAGATGTACGCCGGGCAGGCCGACTGGACCACCATCCGGGAGGTGAAGGAGGCGGTGAAGATCCCCGTCATCGCCAACGGCGACGTGTTCTCCGGAGAGGACGCCGTGCGCATCCTGGCCTTCACCGGGGCCGACATGGCCATGATCGGCCGGGGCAGCTTCGGCAATCCCTGGATCTTTCAGCAGGCCCAGGCCGCTTTGGACGGCCTGCCCATCCCGCCCCTGCCGCCGCTTTCGGAGCGGTTCGACACCGCCGTACGGCAGGTGGAGCTGGCGGCGGAGGACAAAGGTGAGCACATCGCCGTGCTGGAGGCCCGGAAGCAGCTTTGCTGGTACTTAAAGGGCGTGGCCTACGCCAACTATTACAAGGAGCAGATCGTCCGCATGAACACGCTGGGCGACGTCCACCGCATCGCCCAGGGCGTCAAGCGGGACTTGAAATGATCTTCCCACATGGAAACAGGCGATTTTCACTGGAAAATCGCCTGTTTTTGTGTAAATAGTGCTTGACTTTTCATCCCGATCCGATATAATAAATAGGCTCGCGTATCAGCGGGTAAATCCTTGCTCTCGCCTGTGAGCGAGGGCCATTTGTCCAAAAGGAGGTGCAAAAGTATGGCTAAGATTTCTGCCAACTACGAGGTCGTTTACATCATCGACCCTGCACAGGGTGAGGAGGCTATTGCCGCTACCGTGGCAAAGTTCCAGGCTCTGGCTGAGCAGAACGGTACCAACGTGGTCGTAGACGAGTGGGGCACGCGCAAGCTGGCCTACGCCATCGACTACAAGACCGAGGGACACTATGT
>DGHJ01000072.1:39893-49168 GCA_002392625.1 Oscillospiraceae bacterium UBA3851 | reverse complement strand
CCAGATCAAGGGCTTTTTCAAGGACGCCTGCGGGATGCTGGCGCGGGTGCCGGGGAAGAAGAGCGCCGGGATCAAGGCCTACAAGAAGATCATCGACGGCCTCATCTTTGTGGAGCCGCGGACGATCCCGTTTTTGAATTACGGGGAGATCAAGGACTGCCAGCGACCGCTGCGGGCCCAGACGGCCCAGGGCGAGCGGGTGAGCCTTGCCAACAGCGAGGAGATCGGAGCCGGCGCCCAGCTGGAGTTCGAGGTGATCTGCCTGGATGAGAAGCACGAGAAGCTGGTGGAGGAGTGGCTGGACTACGGCAAGCTCCGGGGCCTGGGCCAGTGGCGCAACAGCGGCAAGGGACGGTTTGTCTGGGAGCGGTTGGACGAGCGGCCGGCGGAGCAAACACCCTTTAAGTGAGTGCCCAAATCTTAGATTTGGCTGCACAAACTTATGCGTTAGCTGGGGTGTCCCCTCAAGGGGAAGGCTTGGGCGGACAGGGTCGTCCGCCCCTACAGAGGCACAATGGAATAGCGATATGACGCTTCGATTTGCTCTGGAGATGCTACGCAAAGCTATGCCTTGCAAAAGCATGGCGCATCACTGCGGCGGACAGCGGCGCAAGGCACGGCAAAGGAATAGCACCGGCGAGCAGCGCAAGGCGGGGGATACGCATAGCCTGGACGTGAATCGCAAGGGCAGGGCTGGGCGGTGCGTAGCGACGGCGGGGCTGGGCGGGACGTGGCACAGCTTGGCGCAGCGAGGGAAAAGCGGGGCGGGGCCTGGAACCGACATGCGCGGCGGGGGCACAGCTGAGCACCGGGCAGATGTGCTGTGGACAGCAAAGGAACAGCACGGCAAAGCGCAGAACGGAAAAGCGGCGGCAAGGCTGTGAGCGATACGCCGGGCATGGAAAAGCAAGGGGAAGGCGAGGCGGCGAATGGCTGCGGCATAGCTTGGCTGTGAGTGCATCGAATGCCCGGCAAAGGAAAGGCGCTGAACAGCGTGGAAATGAAGGAGGAACACATGAAGGAACCGTTTTACTCAGATGGAGAATTGATTACACAGTACCGGCAGGCCAAGGACAAGGGCGAGCAGATCGGGATCCTGGCGGATTTTATGGGCATGACCAGGGAGACCATGCGGGAGAAGCTGCGGGACCTGGGCTGCGACGTGCCGGCGGGGAAAAGGAAAAACCGGCGGGGCGCGGTGGTGCTGCCCTTTGACGAGCTGCGGGCCATGGAGCTGTACCGGGAGGGCGTGCACGATCTGGAAATCGCCGAGGCGCTGGGGGTGCCGAAGACGCGGGTGACGGCCTGGCGACAGCGGATGCGGCTGCCGGGGCATTACGGGAGACGGAAGGAGGAGGGGGAACGGATTGTGCCAGCCCTTGTCTGCGAGCAGGGGACGGCAGAACGGATTGCCACGGCCAGTGTGCGCACTGGCCTCGCAATGACAGGTGAAGCGGCGGATGCGAGCAGGAACAAGGGCAAATGCCCTTGGGGTGCTACGGCCGGTGCGCGGCTCGCAAGGACGGAGCCGGAGACGGATCCCCTCATCCGCCCCAGTGTGCGCACTGGGGCACCTTCCCCCCAGGGGGAAGGCTTTGGAGAGACGGAGGCGGCGGAGGAGGCCGCCACAGGCCCTTTTCCGGGACAGACAGACAGACAGACAGACAGACAGACAGCGCGGAGGGCGGCGTGATGCGGCGTGAGATGGAGGAGAGGGTTGAGACCCCTCATCAGAAGAAAGACTCAGAGCGGAACGCCGCGGCGGCGACGCCGCAGCGCGACGACAGGACGGGAGACGGGGGAACGGATTGCCGCGAGCCTGCGGCCCTCGCAATGACGGGAGAGGCGGAGGAGCCGGAGAAAAGGCAGAAGGACAAGCCTATGAGTGCGGCTGCGCTGGCGGAGCTGATGCGGAAGGTGGCGCTGGGGTGGCCGGAGGCCACGGTGTACTGCGCCGACGAGGGTCCGGTGATCTGCGCCATGCTGAAGGTGGGCTACGACGCCGACGGCGAGGAGGACGGCGTGGAGCTGTGGCTGTATGCGGAAGCGTGAGGGAGGAAACGGATGAGACTATATAAGACCGGAGACCTGTGCCCGTGCTGCGGGCAGCCAATTCGATTGGAATCACCAGAGGCGCTGGAGGTGTTCAGCATTGCCGCAGCGTTACTGGGATTCCGGGACGAAAAAGAGGAATTTGCGGAGCTCCTGTTCCGGGAGGCACAGGAGCAGGAAGGAAAGGAGAAAAAACAATGAACGAAAACAGCACGCCGTGGAACGGGATGGCAACGGCAAACGCAGAACGAAGCAAGATCCATCCGATAGGGGAGACGATAAGGTCTCTCGCAAAGAAGCAGAAAGAAACTCTGACGGACATCGAGGGACTTACAAATGCAATCCTGACGGAAGTGCTCAGCGGGGCAACGACGGCCGTCGATGAGAGGTCAGGAAGACCCGTAGACGGCCTTGCGGGTGCGCTGGAGGATCTGAGAGACCAGGCGAAAAGAGTGCAGGAAAAACTCTATACTCTGCGTGAGAAGCTGGGATGAGCGGAGATGCCGGAGGTGACGAAGCACGCGGCCAAGCGAATCAAGCAGAGACTGGGACTGCCGATGCGGGGCGCGGAGAAGACGGCGAGGCTGGCGATGGAAAAGGGCCTGAGGCACGGAGACACGACCGGGTACCTGCGGCGGTACATGGACGCGCTGTATCTGAGACACCGGGTGGCGGACAATATGCGCATCTGGAACGGGAACGCCTATCTGTTCGCCGGCGACGTGCTGATCACCGTGTTTCCCCTGCCGCCCCGAATGCGGAAAGAGGCTGAAAAGCAGATAAAACGCCGGGGGCGGTAATCGCCCCCCGGCGGACACGTGAGATAAGACAAAAGGAGAACGAGAATGAGCCAATGTGCGGGAAAAACGATATGTGAGATCTACCGAGACAAAAAGTATTGCAGGAAAGAAAACGCAAGATCGAACGACGAGATCTGCAACTGCCGTCATGCGGTGATGCTCTGCGAAGTAAGTCGTTGCGTGTTTGAAAATACGTGCAGATACAAGAAAAGCCCGGCGGAGTGAGAAACCCCGTCGGGCGGAAGCGTGAGCGCGTTTAGTTGTGATCGACGTATCCGACCAGCTGAGCCAGCATCAGGCGGACGTAGGGCGGGCAGGCACGCTCACCCAGCGTCCAGCCCTGGACGGTGCGCAGGGGGATGGCAAAGCGCCGAGAGCAGGCAGACTGTGTGAGGCCCAGCTCGCCCAGCAGCTCCCGGAAGGGGGCGCGGGCCACCGTCCAGATGCGGCGCAGCTGCTCCGGGAGCGCCGGATCCAGCTGGGCGTCCGGATCTTCGGGCGGCAGGAATGCGGCGGAGAGGGCCAGGTCGGAGACAAAGGCGTCCTCGTCGGTGTAGTTGCAGGCCTCGGAAAAAGCCAGGGTCAGCTGCTCATTTGTCATGGTGGCTATCCTCCTTATTTTCTTCGCGCTTTTTGCGGTGATTTCCGCGGGCGCGCTCGTTGATCCTCTCCCGGTAGGCGGCGTACTCCTCCGGCGTCATAGTGGCCTCCCGCTCCTGGATGCGTTGTTTGTGGTACTCGTTCCGCTGTGCGCGGTGGTCTCGCTCCCAGGCGGCAGCGCTGCGCTTATGCAACGCCGCGCTGCACGCAGGCGAGCACGTGATTGAGGGGGCTGTCGGCACAAACAGTTTACCGCAGACGGCACAGGGGATGGGTGCGGCGGCTGTCTGGCGGACCCGGCGGCGCTCATCCGGGGTGGTGTGTTCCAGGTACCAGGCTCGGCTTTTAGCCCTGTCGGCCTCTTGGATGGCCTCATCGGCGCAGTCAGGACAATACTTTTGGTTACCGCTCATGACGGTGTAGGGCTTGCCGCAGACGGCGCAGATGTCTGTGCTGCCCAGCTTGCGGGCAGAGCCACGCCGCTTATATATCCGCTCCCGCTCCCGCTTGATCTCTGCGCGGCAGCCGGGGCAGTACCGCGCGGACGGACCGCCCACGAAGGAGCTGCCACAGACCGCACAGGTGCGCAGGCGCAGGGATGTCCTGCGCCGGGCGGCGGCGCAATCCGGGCAGCAGCTGCCGCCCGGCGCGCCCTCATACGCCTTGCCGCAGTATTTGCAGATCCTACGCATAGCGGGCCATCATCTCCAGCTCGTATGCGACCATGTCCGCGATGGCCTGGGCGCTCACGTGGCGAGCGGTGGCGCCGACCTTAATGATCGCGTCGTCGCGGTACTCGCACCACTCGTTTTCGCCGGCAAAAAACCGCGTCCAGACCTCACCGGTGTCCTGATCGTAATAGATGTCGTCGCGGCAGCCGCTGCCCTTGGCGTAGTTATCGGTGCTCTTGCTGGCCTCCTCCAGGCCTACCATCTTGTAACCGTGGGTGTTGATCGTTGCCATCGTGTTATCCTCCTGTCTTTTGATGTTTTGAGTATACGCTCATTGAGCGCATTTTGTCAAGAGGCTTTTACAAATATTTCGAAAGAATTTTCGGTTGCAGCGGACGCCGGAGAGGCCGGCGGCGGCTGGAGTCGAAAAGACTATTAAATAGGACGCGCGTGCGCGCGTTCTTTGAGCGGTTCTTTAGAACCTAAGTTTACCGCCTCGACTGACAGGCGAGGCTGGGAACGGGGAAGAGACGGATTGCCACGGGCAAGGGGCGGGCACGGAGACCCGCCCCTACAATGCCCTCGCAATGACAGGGGCAGAGGGAAGAGACGTAACAGAGGAGAACGGAGAAATGGGGTATTGGGCTGTGTACAAGATCGTGAGCGGGAACGTGGTGGAGAGATACAAGGCGTGGAAGAGCGGCGGCGGACCCAGGCCCAGAGGCAGGCGGGTGAAGGGCAGCACCGGCATGAAGAAGCTGGAGCAGAACCGGGCCGGGGCGATCCGGCGGGCGGCGCGGGTGCTGAATGCCAACTTTTCCCACGCCGACCTGCTGCTGACGCTAAACTATGACGACGCGCATCTGCCGGGGGACTGGGACTGCCACGAGAGAGACCGGGCGCTGTTCCTGGAGCGGTACAAGAAACGGCTGAAAAAGCTGGGGCTGCCGGCGGCCAGATGGATGAGCGTATGCGCGGACAAGGACGGAAAGACCGGGCGGGAGGAGC
Organism: Oscillospiraceae bacterium UBA3851; assembly: GCA_002392625.1. GTDB lineage: Bacteria > Bacillota > Clostridia > Oscillospirales > Oscillospiraceae > Vescimonas. The sequence continues at coordinate 44,037 of DGHJ01000072.1, read as the reverse complement.
ACAGGCACGTCCACGTGGTGATCTCCGGGGACGGCGTGGCCTTTCGGGACGGGGTGTGGTACCTGGGGGACACGCCGCTGCGGGAGATCTGGGGCAAGGGCGGCGTATGGGCCGAGCAGCTGTGGGATCAGGACGACTACACGGGGCTGGCCGTGTACCTGCTGCGGCAGGCACGGACGGACGCGGCGGACTGGAAGCAGTACCACACCAGCCGCAACCTGATCCGGCCGGAGCCGGAGGAGGAACAGGCACTGACGGGGCGTGAGCTGCGAGCGCCCAAGGGAGCCGTGGTGATGGAGAACCACTACGACGCCAGGAGCGGCAGCGGGTACATACGGTACGTGCGGAAGAGAAAGAAAAGCAAGGCGGAGGCGGGAGAGACGGATTGCCACGGCGCTGCGCGCCTCGCAATGACAGGGAAGAGCGGAGACGGATCGCCGCGGCGCTGCGCAGCTCGCAATGACGGGGATGGTGGAGACGGATCGCCACGGCGGCTGACGCCGCCTCGCGATGACGGGAAGAAGACGGGGGCCGGCGGGAAAGGCGGCGGGAAATGAAGCAGAGCCGGTGGGCGCGGGCCAACGTGAAGTGCCCCTTCTGGCGGGGGGACTGGGAGAAGGCCGTAGCCTGCGAGGCACCCATTGACGACTGCGGCTTGACGCTGACCTTCCGGGGGCGGAAAAAGCAGATGGCCCACATGGAGACGTACTGCTGCCGCCTGTACAAATACTGCGAGGTATACCGGATGGTTCAGACGGCCAAGTACGACGAGTGACAGGCTGATAAATGCTGACGTCACCGCGTGGGCGGGCGCGTCTTTGATCTAAAGACAAACACAAGACAAACAGCATGTGGAAAAAGAGGCGCGCGGGAGCGGGCCTTTGCGGCGCTGCGGCCGGGGAAGGATCCCCGGCCTTCGGTGCGTTGGGGGTGGGGTGTGGAGAGATCCGCGCCCTGTTTGCTATACTGACGGGGAAGAAAGAGGGGAGCGGCGGGCGAATCAGCGACGCCCAGCGAGGACGCCACCTCATCCGTCACGGCTGACGCCGTGCCACGCTTGCCAGGGACGCCCAGCGAGGACGCCACCTCATCCGGCTGCTGCGCAGCCACCTTCCCCTCAAGGGGAAGGCTTGGGGGCGGGGGATGGATCGCAATGACAGGAGAGAGAAGCATGGGAAAGACGGTGCGGATGCTGACGCCCACGCCCAAGCAGGAGCTGTTTCTGCGGGCGACGCAGCGGCACGTGGCCTACGGCGGCGCGCGGGGCGGCGGCAAGAGCGAGGGCGTGCGGATGAAGGCCAAGCTGCTGGCGCTGAAATGGCCGGGCATCCGCATCCTGATCGTGCGCAAGACGTACCGGGAGGTCATCAACAACCACGTGCCCAAGCTCCGGGAGGATCTGGGCGACGCGGCCCGGTACAACAAGACGGACAAGGAGTTCGTGTTTGCCAACGGCAGCATCATCAAGCTGGGCTACTGCGACAAGGACGCCGACCTGGACCAGTACCAGGGCGTGGAGTACGACGTGATCTTCTTGGACGAGGCCTGCCAGCTGATGGAGGAGTGGATCCGCAAGATCAACGCCTGCGTCCGCGGCGTGAACGGCTTTCCCAAGCGGACCTACTACACCCTCAACCCCGGCGGGCCCAGCCACGCCTACTTCAAGCGGGTTTTTGTGGATCGGCAGTTCCGGCCCAACGAGAGGCCGGAGGATTACTTTTTCATCCAGGCCAAGCTGGAGGACAACCAGCCGCTGGTGCACGCACAGCCGGACTACGTGGAGAGCCTGAAAATGCAGCCGCCCCGGATCCGGGCCATGTGGCTGGACGGCAGCTGGGACGTGTACGCGGGGCAATTTTTCGAGGATTTTGTCAACGACCCCGACCACTACGCCGACAGGCGATTTACCCACGTCATCGATCCCTTCGACATCCCGGCGGGATGGAAGATATACCGCAGCTACGACTTCGGCTACAACAAGCCCTTTTCCGTGGGCTGGTGGGCCGTGGACTACGACGGCGTGATCTACCGCATTTTGGAGCTGTACGGCTGCCGGCGGGCGCCGGACACCGGCGAGGACGAGCCCAACGAGGGCGTGAAGTGGACGCCGGAGGAGCAGTTCCGGGAGATCGCCCGCACCGAGCGGGAGCACCGCTGGCTCCGGGGCCGCACCATCCGGGGCGTGGCGGATCCCAGCATCTGGGACACCAGCCGGGGCGAGAGCATCGCCGAGACGGCGGCCAAGGCGGGCATCTACTTCGACAAGGGCGACAACGAGAGATTGCCGGGCTGGATGCAGGTGCACTACCGCCTGGCCTTTGACGATGAGGGCTATCCCCAGATGTACGTGTTTAGGGGCTGCAAGGCGTTTATCCGGACCATGCCGATCCTGATGTACGACGAGCACCGGCCGGAGGATCTGGACACGTCCATGGAGGATCACGTGGCCGACGAGGTGCGCTACTTTTGCATGTCGCGGCCCATCAAACCGGTGGTGCAGCCGCCGAAGAAGGTGATCCTCAGCGATCCGCTGGATCAGTTCAAGGAGGAGAGCAGCCGGCGCTGGGACGCCTGGCGGTGACGAGAGACAGATTGCGGATTGCCACGGGCCGCGGGGCGGCCCTCGCAATGACAGGAGAGGACGGGAGAGACGGATTGCCACGGGCCGCGGGGCGGCCCTCGCAATGACAGGAAGGACGGCGGGCGCAGAGTGAGCGCCCCTGCAGGATAGGACGGAACGGGGTGAGAGCGTGGCAGGGAAGCGGGCAAAGTCCAAAAAAACGGACAGCAAAGGCAAGGCAAAGAAGGAATACACGGAAGAGCAGCTGGCGGCTATGCCCGTCCGGGAGCTGGAGAAGCTGCTGCCGGAGAAGCAGCGGCGCTTCGTACGGGAGCTGGTGCTCAACGGCGGAAACGGCACGCAGGCGGCCATTGCGGCCGGGTACAAGGCCGGGAAGGAAAACCACCAGGCGGCCGTGACCGCCTCGCGCCTGCAGAAGGATCCCGTGATCGTGGCCTGCCGGCGGGCACTGAAGCGGGAGGCCTTCCTGCGCATGGACGTGACGCTGGAGAGCGTGTGCATGGATCTCCTGGAGATCAAGGACCGGTGCATGCAGAAGACGGAGGTCATGGAGTGGGACACCGCCAGCCACAGCTACGTGCATAAGGGCACCTGGGCATTTGACGCAAAGGGCGCTATCGCGGCGTCGGCAAAGGTGGCGGAGCTGCTGGGGCTGAAGGAGCAGAGCCGCGGACCGGAAACCGTGCGCGTGGAGCTGATGGCCGCGGAGGAGTTCGCGGAGTAGACGGGGGAGACGCCCTGGCGCTGGCTTTGGTGCGAAAGGATAACCCCACCCTGACCGACAAGATCGACCAGGGCGGCTGGGGAATGTAGAATGTGCCCAAATTGGGCACCGGGAGGTGAGCGGATGCAGATTGACGACAAGGGGCAGGTCCTCCTGTTTGGCGACAACCCTGAGTATGACGCATTCTTGGGCAAGTTTGAGGCAAAGAAGACCACTGACGACTGCTATACGCCGGAGAACGTGTACGATGCTGTCCTGGCCTGGGTCCGCACCGAGTATGAGTTGCCGGAATCCACGCCGATTGTCCGCCCGTTCTGGCCCGGCGGAGACTTTGAACATTTCGACTATCCGGCGGGCTGCGTGGTGGTAGATAATCCGCCATTCTCAATTCGGGCGCAGATTATTGACATCTACCAGCGCCGCGCTATTCGGTTTTTCTTGTTTTCTCCGGCGCTGACCCTGCTGACAATGCGGAGCGGCGTCTGCCATATTGCAACAGGTGTTTCGATCCGGTACGAAAACGGCGCAGAAGTTAACACCAGCTTCGTGACAAACCTGGAGGACTGTACACTTCGGACAGCGCCGAAGTTGTATGAAGCAATCGAGGCAGCCAACCGGGCCAACCTGACAGCCGTGAAGAAGCACGTACCGAAGTACACCTATCCGGACTACGTTGTGACCGCTGCTATTGCACAGCGATGGTGTCGATACGGCGTCGAGTACCGCCTGCAGGCGCAGGATTGCGTAGGCGTTGGTGCGCTTGACGCCCAGAGGCGTGCCGGGAAAAAGATTTTCGGCTATGGCTATCTATTGTCGGAGAGGGCTGCGGCGGAGAGGGC
>DGHJ01000072.1:0-39808 GCA_002392625.1 Oscillospiraceae bacterium UBA3851 | reverse complement strand
GCGGCGGAGAGGGCTGCGGCGGAGATATGGAAGCTCTCTGAGCGTGAGAAACAGATTGTTTCCGATCTGGGGAAGGAGAGGGTGCTGTGAAGTTTTTGAAACGTGACGGATTGCCACGGGCCGCGGGGCGGCCCTCGCAATGACGGGAGAATAGGGGGAAGGATATGGACGAGAGAAACATGATGCCTGCGGCGGCGGAGAACGGCGGAGCGCCGACGGCACAGGAGACGGCGCCGCTGCCGGTGTCGCAGCCCGTTGGCACCGAGCAGGTGCGCGAGGCCTGGGAGACGCTGCAAAAGTACAAGGCCGGGAAGAAGAACCTGGAGCAGCGGATCATCGAGAACGAGCAGTTCTGGAAGCGGCAGCACTGGAATGAGATGCGGGGCAAGGACGCCAACCCCATGGATCCGCAGTATACAAGCGGGTGGCTGGTGAACGTGATCCTCAACCGCCACGCCGACGCCATCGACAACTACCCGGAGCCCAACTGCCTGCCCAGGGCGGCTGACGATCAGGAGGAGGCGGCCAAGCTGTCCAAGATCCTGCCCGTGATCCTGAAGCAGAACGGCTTTGAGCAGACCTACTCCGATTGCTGGTGGTACAAGCTGAAGGCGGGCACCGCCTGCTACGGCGTGTTCTGGGACAATAGCAAGCTGAACGGCCTGGGGGACGTGGCCATCCGAAAGGTGGATATCCTCAATCTCTTTTGGCAGCCGGGGATCACCGACATACAGGCCAGCCGCAACCTCTTCCACGTGGAGCTGCGGGACAACGAGGAGCTGAAGGAGGTCTACCCCCAGCTCCAGGGCAGGGACCTGCGCTCGGAGAATGGGACCGTGAGCCATTTTCTCTACGACGACAGCGTGGACACCAGCGAGAAAAGCCCGGTGGTGGACTGGTACTACAAGCGGCGCCGGAACGGACGGGAGGTGCTGCACTACTGCAAGTTCGTGGGCGAGACGGTGCTGTACGCCAGCGAGAACGAGCAGCAGCGGCCCACCGAGGAGCGGCCGGTGATCGACCCTGTGTCCGGCGCTCCGGCGGCGGATCCGCTGACCGGCATGCCGACGGTGCAGACGGTGGAGACGGGGCCGAGTATGGCCGAGCGGGGCTGGTATGACCACGGAAAGTACCCCTTCGTCTTCGACGTGCTGTTCCCGGAGGAGGGGACGCCCTGCGGCTTCGGCTTCGTGGACATCTGCCGGGATCCGCAGATCCAGATCGATCTCATGAACCAGGCCATCGTGAAGAACACGCTGGCCGCGGCGACGCCCCGCTTCTTTATCCGGGGAGACGGGGCCGTAAATGAGGCCGAGTTCGCGGACTGGACAAAGCCCTTCGTACACACCGACGGCAACCTGGGGCAGGACAGCATCCTGCCCATCCAGAGCCTGCAGCTCAACGGAAACTACCTGTCCGTGCTGCAGCAAAAGCAGCAGGAGCTGCGGGAGACCAGCGGAAACACCGAGGCCAACACCGGCTCCGTGCCATCCAGCGTGACGGCGGCGTCTGCCATTGCGGCGCTGCAGGAGGCCTCCGGGAAGTTGAGCCGGGACATGGTGAACACAACCTACCGGGCCTTTGAGGAGATCTGCCTGCTGGTCATCGATCTCATCCGGCAGTTTTACAACATGCCCCGTCAGTTCCGCATCACCGGCGACATGGGCGCCCAGGAGTTCACGAGCTACGACAACGCAGGCTTGCAGCCCAGGCCGCAGGTGGACTTCGGCGTGGACATGGGCTACCGCTCCCCGGTGCTGGATATCGAGGTGGTGCCCCAGAATGAGAGCAAGTACACCAAGGCCGAGTACAACGAGCTGGCGCTGAATCTGTATAACGCAGGACTGTTCCAGCCTCAGATGGCCGATCAGGCCCTGGCGGTGCTGAGCATGATGGACTTCAAGGGCCGGGACGAGCTGCGGCAGAAGCTGCGCCAGAATGGAACCATGCTCCAGCAGCTTCAGCAGCTCCAGCAGATGGCCATGGGCCTTGCCCAGATGGTGCAGACGGACCACCCGGAGACGCGGGCGGCGGAGCAGGTGGCGGCCCAGATGGCGCAAATGGGCCTGCAGGCGCCGGCGGCAGCTCCCGGCGGAGCGGCGGACGTGGAGCTGACGGAGGGCCGGGAAAACGCCGTGACCGCCAAGGCCAGAGAGCAGAGCCGGGCAGCGGCGCAGACGAGATAACAGGGGCAACGGATTGCCACGGCCAGTGTGCGCACTGGCCTCGCAATGACAGGGGGGACAGGACAGCATGATCACAGCCAGATGGGTCTCGCCGTGCCGGATGGCGATCCGGGGGCACGCGGGATATGACAACCAAGGAAAGGACATCGTGTGCGCCGGGGTGAGCGCCCTGTGGGGGGCGCTGAACCTGGAGCTGGACCGGCGGGAGAAACTGGGACAGGGCGTCCACAAGATCGAGGACGGCGTGGTGCTGTTCCGGGCATTTGACAACGAGGACGAGGCGGAGATCCGTGACATCTTTGGGATGATCTGGGGAGGCATCCTCCTCCTCTCCAGCCAGTACGGGGACTGGATCGACGCAAGGCGGGAGTGGTGACACTCCCGCCTGTTTTTTTCGTACAGTTTCGGACGGTTCCGGTGGGGTGTGGAGAGACGGCGGCGCGATTTGGTACAATGGAGGCGTAAAGAGGATTCGCCCACCCCAGACGGGCAGTTTGATCGGTGTCGTGAGCCGGAAATCACTGGAGGAGCAAAATGGATATCATCAAGAACTGGTCCCTGCAGATGTTCGGCGAGGGCGGCGAGGGCGCAGCGGCGCCGGCGGCGGGCAACGCAGAGGGACAGCAGGACAGCCTGCCCGGCGGCGCGCCGCAGCCGGGGCAGCAGAGCGGAGACGCGGCGCAGGCCCAGACGCTGGATCAGCTGCTGGAATCCGATCCGGCGCTGAAGGCGGCCTACGAGCACAAGCTCAGGGGGCACCTCTCCAACCGGATGAAGAACGCCAACGCGGAGCGGGCGCAGCTGCAGCAGCAGATGGCGCAGCTCCAGGAGCAGACAAGAGCCATCTACGAGACGCTGGGGCCGCGGTACGGCCTGGACGTGTCCGACCCCGGCAAGATGGATCTGCAGGCACTGGGCGCCCGGCTGATGGCCGACGACGCCATGCTGGAGCAGGAGGCGGCGGACCGCGGCATGACCGTGGAGAACCTGCGGGCCCTGCGGCAGAGCGAGGCCGCCGCGCGGCGCAGCCGGGCCATGGAGGCCGAGCTGCGGCGGCGACAGGAGCTGATGGAGATCCGGGAGGAGGCGGCCACCATGCAGGAGCTGTATCCGGGCTTTGACCTGGACACGGAGATGCAGAACCCCTCCTTCGGCCGGATGCTGGCCATGATGAAGCGGACCGGGTACGAAAACCCCGTGCACAACGCCTACAAGCTGGTGCACATGGACGAGCTGATGGGCGGCGCCATGCAGTACGCCGTGCAGCGCACCAAGCAGCAGGTGAGCAACAGCATCCAGAGCGGTGTGCAGCGGCCTGCGGAGAACGGAGCGGCGGCCGCGGCAGCCCAGATGCACATCGACCCGGCCAAGCTGACGCCTGAGCAGCGAAAGGACATCCGCCAGCGGGTCATGCGGGGGGAGAAGATCACGTTCTGAGGGACGGATCGCCACGCCGCTCCGCTCCTCGCAATTACAAGAACAGGAAAGGAGAAAAACACATGAAATTCGATTTTGATCTGCAGATGTTTGGCAACGGCGGCGGCACGGTGGTCAACGCCACCGGCAACTACGTGAACGCCTACACCGGCGCCACCACCGCCTTCTCCGGCACCAATACCCTGGCGCCGGAGATGAAGACCTACTACGACAAGGAGCTGCTGGAGAACGCCCGGCCGGAGATGGTCCACGCCCAGTTCGGCCGCAAGCAGGCCATCCCCAGAGGCCGGGGCAAGGTCATCGAGTGGCGCAAGTTCAACACCCTGGCCAACGCCGGGGCACTCACCGAGGGCGTTATCCCCGACGGCCAGAAGCTGGGCGTCAGCAACATCACCGACGAGGTGGCCCAGTACGGCACCTACGTGTCCGTTTCCGATCAGCTGGAGCTGACCGCCATTGACCCGGTGATCCTGGAGGCCCAGACGGAGCTGTCCGCCTCCGCCGCCCGCACCCGCGACGAGCTGATCCGCAACGATATCGTTGCCGGCACCAGCGTTATCTACGCCCGCAAGAACGACACCACCGACGTCACCTCCCGCGCCAATCTGGACGCCACGGCCAAGCTGACCCCGGACACCATCAATCGCGCCGTGACCTTCCTGAAGAAGAACCACGCCCCCACCATCAACGGCGACTACGTGGCCATCATCCACCCCAGCGTGGCCTACGACCTGCGCAGCTCCGACGCGTGGCTGGACGTGCACAAGTACGACGCCACCGCTGAGATCTTCGACGGCGAGATCGGCAAGCTCCACGGCGTGCGCTTCGTGGAGACCACCCAGGCCAAGGTCCTCAAGGGCACCGGCTGCCCCACCGGCCTGGCCGTGTACTGCACCCTGATCCTGGGCAAGGAGGCCTACGGCACCGTGGACGTGGAGGGCGGCGGCCTGGAGATGATCGTGCACGACAAGCACCAGGCCGGCGGCCCTCTGGATCAGTTCTCCACCATCGGCTACAAGCTGATGACCAACGGCGCCAAGATCCTGTACGAGGACCGCATGGTCCGCGTGGAGAGCTGCGGCACCTACAGCGCCACCGACGAGGCCAACTGAGGACGGATTGCCACGGGCTACGCCATCGCAATGACAAGGAAACAGGGGAGGGCCGCGCGCCCTCCCCGGCAATAAAGGAGGAAGGAACAATGGCAGCCAAGAAAAACGAGGAGATCACGGAGCAGGAGACCAAGACCGAGGAGACCAAGACCGAGGAGACCAAGACCGAGGAGACCAGGACCGAGGAGACCAAGGTATACGATCCCTGGCAGGACATGGTGGAGATCACCCTGCCCCGCCATCCCAAGAACGAGCAGAACTTCCAGTTCGTGGCGGTGAACGACCGCCGCTTCCAGGTGCCCCGCAGCGGCAGGCCCGTGAAGGTGCCCCGCCCGGTGTACGAGGTGCTGAAAAACGCCGAGGCGCTGCGGGACTACGCCGCCGAGCGCAAGGAGGAGCTGGCGGACAAGAGCAACTGAATCGGAACACACGAGGGGGCGGGCGGCTGGCTCGCCCCTTTTTGCGATAGAGGGAATGACAGATTGCCACGCCGCCGTTGGCGGCTCGCAATGACACCTCCGAGGGGAGACGGCAGGGCCTTGCAAGGACAGGGTATAGAGAGGAGAGAAGACCATGACGGTGAATGAGCTGATGGAGGAGGTAGACAGGCTCCATCCCAACCAGTTCACCGCAGCGGACAAGCTGCGGTGGCTCAACCGGGTGGAGCAAACCATCTGGCAGGAGATCATCCTGACGCACGAAAGCGATGCGGATCTGAGCGAGGCAACAGCGCCCAGCTATGACGACCCGGCCGGCACCGACGTGCTGCTGGCAGAGGACCCGTGGAGCCGCCTTTATCCCCTGTGGATGGACGCGCAGATCGCCTATTACAACCACGAGATCATGCAGCACGACACGGCGGCCCAGGCCTTCAACGAGGCATACACGGCCTACCGGAACTGGTACAACCGGACCCATATGCCCCTGGGCGACGTGGACCACCTGCACCTGGTGGACAGGACGTGGGGGTGGGCGTGATGCAGCTGCCCGTCTTCAAGACGTTTCCCAAAAAACGGGAAACGTACGACCTGTACAGACAGCAGCAGATGCTGACCCAGTTCGGCGGCTACGACCGGCGGCCGGAGGCGGCGGAGGGGACCTGGTACGACCAGACCAACATGGGCACCTGGAGCTTCCCGGCCCTGTCCACCCGGCGGCACCGGCTGACGGTTACCTACGGGCAGAACGAGGCACAGCTCAAGGCCACGGCGGGGCTGACCGGCAAGGACCACCTGATCACCGTGAACGGCACGGACGTGATCGTGAACGGGTACACGGTGGACATGACGGGCTATATCTCCACGGCAGCCGACACGTGCCCCAAGCAGCTCGTCAGCATGGGCGCTTATCTGCTGATCTGGCCGGACAAGGCGTATCTGAACACGCAGAATCTTGCCGACAAAGGCAGCATGGACGCCGCTGTGACCGTGACGGGGACGGTAACAGTGGAGCTGGCCAAGAGCGACGGCACGGGGTACGGCAGCTTTTTCACCGGCGCGGAGCCGGGAAGTCCGGCCAACGGAACGCTGTGGATGGACACATCCAACCCGGACGTGCCGGTGCTGAAGGAGTGGAGCGAGAGCAGCGCCATGTGGGTGGAGATCCCCACGACGTACCTGCGCATCTCCGGCGCCAACGTGGGGAAACCGTTTGCCCAGTACGACGGCGTGACGGTGAGCGGGCTGACGGGCGACGCCGAGACCTTTAACGGCAGCCACGTGATCTACGCCAGGGACGATGACTGGATCGTGGTAACGGGCATCATGACCACCGGCGCCCTGACCCAGAGCGGCGGCTTGAAGGTGGAGCGCAAGGCGCCGGACATGGACTACGTGACCGAGTGCGACAACCGCATCTGGGGCTGCAAGTACGGCCTGGTGAACGGCAAGCCGGTGAACGAGATCTACGCCAGCAAGCTGGGGGACTTCAAAAACTGGAGCTGCTACATGGGCCTGGCCACCGACAGCTACGCGGCGGGCCGGGGCAGCGACGGCGTGTTCACCGGGGCCTGCACCTATCAGGGACACCCCCTGTTCTTCCGGGAGGAGTGCATCGAGAAGGTGTTCCCCAGCGCCACAGGCGCCCACCAGATCGTGACGGTGGAGTGCCGGGGGCTCCAGGAGGGCTGCTGGCGGAGCCTGGCCATCGAGAACGAAACGCTGTTTTACAAGAACCGGCACGGCGTGTGCGCCTACACCGGCGCCATGCCGTACTCCGTCAGCGACGCGCTGGGCCACGACTATTTTGCCGACGCCCGCGCCGGCGCGGCGGGTGGCATGTACTACATCAGCATGCGCAACACGCTGGACGACACGTGGCACTTTTTTACCTACGACATCGCTAAGGGGATCTGGAACCGGGAGGACGACACGGTGGCCATGATGTTTACCCAGAACCTGGGACGCATCTACTACGTGGACGAGACGGACGGGGGAAAAGTGAAGCGGTACTACTCCCAGAGCGAGAGCGCGGAGGACCGGGCCATCGACTGGAGCGTGACCAGCAACGTGATCGGCCTGAATCTGGCGGAGAACCAGTACGTGAGCCGCTTCGTGATCCGCTGCGAGACGAGGGGGCAGGTCCACCTGGAGGTCCGCTACGACGAGGACGGGCTGTGGACGGACAAGGGCACGTACGAGGGCAGCGGCCTGGGCAGCTTCGTGCTGCCGGTGACGCCAAAACGCTGCGACCACCTGCGGTACAGGCTCTCCGGCAACAGACCGGTGAAGATCTACAGCGTGACCAAATACGTGGAGCAGGGCAGCGACCAGATGTGGTAAGGAAGGAGATCCACATGGATAAGAAAAAGTACAACAACACGGCCGGCGGCCTTGTGAGCGCGGCCAGCGGCTTTGTGGGCGGCAGCGCGACGCGGCCGGCCCAGCCCACCGCGGAGCTGAACGCGGCGTACATGCCAAAAAGCGGCCCGGCAGGCAGTACCGCGGCCGCTGCGGCACAGGCCGTGGCGCAGCGGCAGCAGCAGGGCACCCGGCGGCCCGGCGTGAGCCGGCAGACGCAGCAGACACTGGCCGGGTACGAGGGGGGCTATACCCCCGGCGCAGGCGTGACGGCGGCGCAGCAGTACCTGGATCAGCTGCTGGGCCAGAAGCCGGGGGCATATCAGAGCCCCTACGGCGCACAGCTGGAGGAGCTGTACGGCAAGATCACCGGACGGCAGCCATTCCGGTACGACCTGAACGCGGACGCCCTGTACAGGCAGTACAGGGACCAGTACGCCCAGATGGGCCGCAGCGCCATGATGGACACCATGGGGCAGGCGGCAGGCCTCACCGGCGGCTACGGCAGCAGCTACAGCCAAGCCGCGGGACAGCAGGCCTACGACGCCTATCTGCAGCAGCTCAACGACAAGGTGCCGGAGCTGTACAACCTGGCGCTGAGCAAGTACCAGGCGGAGGGCGACGACCTTTTGCAGCAGTACAGCCTGCTGGGCGACCGGGAGGACCAGGCCTACAGCCGTTGGCGGGACGAGCTGGGCGACTGGCGCAGCGACGTAGCCCAGGCGTATCAGCGTTACGGTGACGAGCGAGACTTTGACGCCGGGCAGTGGAACACCATGCTCAATTACTGGATGCAGAAGGCCGACCAGGAGAACGACGACTGGTGGCAGCAGACCCAGTGGGACTATCAGCTGGGCAGGGATCAGATCGCCGATCAGCGGTACGACACCGAGTGGCAGCACCAGCTGGACCGGGAGGGCGTCGAGGATCAGCGGTACGCCACCGAATGGCAGCACCAGCTGGACCGGGAGAAGGTCAGCGACAGCCAGTGGGAGCGGCAGTTTGCGGCCAGCCAGGCGGCCAAGGCGTATCAGCAGCAGTACAGCGATCTGCTGGACGAGTATAAGGAGCTGCAGGCGGCGCAAGAGGAAGAGCAGCAGGACTACTACTTCAAGACGCCGATCCGCATCCACGGGATCCCGCTGGAATCTCTGCGGCAGGTCACTGATTATATCGACAAGGAATCCGGCAGCTGGAGCTACGCCGAATGGGAGAGCATCCGGAAAGAGCTGGCCCAGTACGGCATCGATATCGGCAACTACAAGGGGAAGAAATAACGGAGGTGCGTACCGTGGCAACCAAGAAAAAGAAAACTGAGGAAGAGTACTCTTTTTCCAACGGCAAGACTACCATCTCCTTTAATCCGACGGCATATGAGGAGCACACGACTGGCAAAAAGAGCTACGGATGGGGTACGTATCAGCCACCGAAGACAACGCCGACGGAGCCGTTCACTGTCTCCGGCGGTCACACGTCCATCACGTTTGACCCGACCGCGTACAGGAACTACATGAACGGGGGACAAGCTGCACAGACGGGGACACAGCAGGCGGCTGCCAGATCGCAGCAGAGCGCGGCCAAGCCGCAGCCGACCTCCTGGGAGGATTACTACGCCGCCGTGGATCTGGACAAGCTCCGGGAGGAGCAGGAGAAGCTGCGCAGCCAATACAAGATGCAGGGCAAGCTGGGCGACGCGGCCCGGTGGATCGGCAGCAAGGCCTACGGCCTGACCGACACCTACGACGTGATGGACCACTCTATGGTGGGGATGCTCTACGGCGGCAAGCTGGGCAAGAACCTGATCCGGTCGGGGCTTGACAAGCTGGGCGCCGACAAGGACGGCTACCTGGCCGAGATCATGGGCCGGGACGAGACCACGGCCAAGCTGGCGGAGCTGGAGCAGCTCTACAACCGGGCGGAGACGGTGCAGCGGTACAAGCAGTATGAGCAGACCGTGGCCGACTTTGAAAAGAAGCTGGACCGGACGGGCACGTGGGCCGCGCTGGAGAGCTACCGGAACCCGGCGGAACTGGACGAGAGCTACCGGCCGGTGGACGACACGCCGCTGCCCAGCGCCGACTGGGGCGCCCAGGAGGCGCCCAACGGCACCTTCGACATCGACCCGGACGCCTACGGCAGCGCCATCAACGGACGCAGACGGGGCCAAGAAAAGGCCATGGAGGGCTTTGCCGGCACCGGGATCACCGAGGAGCAGGTGCTGGAGTATCTGGACGCCAAGACGCGGCTGGAGAACAAGGAAAGTTACGAGGAGGAGCTGGCCGCCGACATGCAGCGGATGGCGGACTACGACCAGGGCGGCTACGGCACCTTCGGCAAGATCGACGTGACGCTGAAGAACATTCCCCGGCGGCTGGCGGGCGGCGCGGCGGGATCGCTGAGCGCGGCCTTTGACCAGATGCAGGGCAAGCCGGTGGATTGGTACGATCCCTACGTGCGGCCGGGACAGCTGAACAAGGAGACCACGGAGGCCATCACGGAGAGCATCGACGCCCCCTTTTGGCAGCAGGCCTACCAGATGGGCAACAGCGCCGTGGACAGCGCCACCGTGGCGCTGCTTTCCCGCGCCGGTGTGCCGACCTGGATCGGCGCCACCATGATGGGCGGCAGTGCGGCACAGCAGACCATGCTGGAGGCAAAGGAGCGGGGCCTGGATGACGCCGCTGCCGTGGACACCGGAATCGCGGCGGGCATCGCCGAGACGCTGTTTGAAAAGGTCTCGCTGGACGCGTTTATCCAGACCAAGGCCGTGGATCCCGGCGCGGGGCCGGGCAAGAAGCTGCTGCAGACGGCCGCCAACATGGCCAAGCAGGCCGGGGTGGAGGGCTCCGAGGAGGTTTTTACGTCCATTGCCAACCAGGCCTTTGACCGGATGCGCAACGGCGGCCTGTCCGAGTACGAGGAAAACGTGCGGCGCTACATGACCGACGGCAAGAGCCGGAATGAGGCGGAGAAGCTGGCCACCACGGACTTTTGCAAGCAGCTGGGCATGGACTTCCTGGGCGGCGCCGTGCTGGGCGGCCTGATGGGCAGCGTGGGCACGGGAATCAACACCCTGGCGGAGAACGCCGACGCCAGGGCCACCTACGGCGCCGACAGCGCGGCGCTGGTGCAGGAGGCCCTGGAGCTGGACCCGGACAACAAAACCGCGCAGGCGGCCCAGAGACGGCTGGCAGAGGGCAAAGAGCTGTCCGGCGGCACCATCCGGGCGCTGGTGGCACAGAACGAGGCGCAGATCAGGAAGACGCAGAACACGGGGACGGGAGAGACGGATTCCCACGGGCCTACGGCCCTCGGAATGACAGAGGCGACGGACACCTCATCCGCCGCCTACGGCGACACCTTCCCCTCAAGGGGAAGGCTTGAGACGGAGACGGAGGAAAATAGTGGGCGGTCACAGAGGCCTGCCTCTACGGGCGCCAACGTGACGGCGCGGCGGGAAGGCGAGCTGGGCAACGGCGGGCGGGCCATCTACGAAACGCTGCGGGACATGGCGCCGGAGCTGAGCGACAAGGCCTACCGGGACGCCTTCACGCTGGCCTATGAAACAGGCCGGGCCACGGCTCAGAGCGACGCGGAGCAGGGCCTGCAGACGGCGCTTGACACCACGCAAGGGCTGGGGCTGAGCGCAGAGATCGTGCAGTACGCCTACAACGCCGGGCGGGAGGACGTGGCCTGGGAGAACGAGAACGGGGCGAGGGGGACCGATTCCCACGGGCCTGCGGCCATCGGAATGACAGAGGCGACGGAGAAAGGAGCAAGCTATGGCACAGAAGGACAGCAGGGCATACGTGTACGCGACGGGGGCCAACGGGCTGCCGGTGCGTATTCCGGCGGACAGGGTGAAGCAGTGGTCACAGACACAGGAGAGGCTGCGCCGGGGCGAGGACGTGCCGGAGGCGCGGCAGACGGCGGAGCAGCTGAAGTCCGCGTTGCGGAAAAAGTACGGAGCAGCGCAGACCTGATCGGCTCCACCCGCGGCAGCCGGACGGACAAGCTGCGCATGGTGACGGGCAACCTGAGCCCGGCCATGGAGAAGGCGGCGGCCCAGGCGCGGGCCCGTGGGCTGACACCGTACTTTTACACCGGCGGGTACATGACCGTGGACGGCGAGACGTGCCGGGGCTTCATCCGGGGGAACACCGTATATATCCGGGCGGACGATCCCAACTACACCGCCGATCAGATCATGCGGCACGAGGCGGGGCACGACGCCATCGCCAAGCATGAGATCGAGCCGGCGGAGGTATACGAGACGCTGCTGGAGAAGTACGGCCAGGAGGGCCTGGAAGCGATCCTGGACGCCTATGGCGAGGACTACGCCGGCAGCGGTATGACCATGGACCAGATCTGGGAGGAGGTCGTGTGCGACAGCCTGGGCGACATGGGCGTGTTCGCCGGGGATCTGTCCGCTGTGGCGCCGGAGCTGGCGGAGGTGCTGAACGCCGTGAAGGACGAGACGCGGCGCCAGGGCACCCGGCGGGCGCTTGAGGGCCGCGGGCAAAAAAACACCGCCCCGGGTGAGGGGCGGATGAGCTTTGTCCGCGCGACCGACGGTGAGTTCCGACAGGCTGACGTCATGGAACGCAATGGTGCCAGTGAAGCGGAGATCTGGAAGGAGACCGGCGTGATCCGGGACGCCGCAGGAAACTGGGTGACGGAGATCAGCGACCGGGAGGCAAAATACTATCCCAACGGCGACGCACAGTTCCGAGTGGATCATCCTGAGTACGCACGGTATCAAGACCTGGTGGAAAAGTTCATTGTGGGGACCATCACGGAGAACGAGATGGCGGAGATGCAGGAGCTGAGACCCACGTGGAGCCAGGAGCAGAAGAGATTGTCTGAGAGAGTGCAGCGAGGCAATGCCACGCTGGGTAATGTCCTACAGCACGATGAACTATTCAAAAGGATCCCTGCCCTGCGAGATGTTCCGTTCCGCGTTGTGGAGGAGCTGGGCGCATGGGGACAGCGAGGCGGTGACGGCATTGCTCTGAGCAAGGACCTTGACGCCGCACTGAGAAAAGGCACCGTGCTCCACGAGGTGCAGCACGAGATCCAGCACCAGGAGGAACGGCCCAGCGGAGCCAATGAGGAGTACTGGCAGGATCGGATCAACCGCGGGACCGCTCCGAGAAGCCACGACAGCCAGGTCAGAGATGCGGAAGCGAGACGGGACGCTGCGTGGGAGCAGATGGATGAGGAGACCAGGAAACAGGTCCGCGCCATCAACAGGGAAAACCTGAAGGCACAGGAAACCGGAGACTTCACCCGCTGGAATGAAATGGACGAGGCCATGCGGAACAGCGATCAGGGCGAGCTGTACGAGGCCTATGACGACGCCATGTTCGATCTGCGTACTGCGACGGAATACAACCGGGATATGGATGCGCGGGAGCTCTACCACAATACGGCCGGCGAAATTGAGGCACGGCTGACGGAGAGCCGGCGGGAAATGACGGAGGAGCAGCGGCGGGAGAAGGTGCCGGACTTCCAAAAAAATAAAGCAGTATTCGCCGAGAATACTGCAGGATATGTCATGTCGGAGGATGAAAGCGCAAGCGTAAAAAAACAACTTCGGAACAATGAGAAAGTGCTTCTGCAGATGGAGCCTGTTACAACCATCTCCTACGATGGGTGGGATGGCCTTTCGAAGGCTGCGTTCGTTAAGAAAGTGTTTTCGATGCTTAGACGTTCTGGACTGAAAGTCGACAGGAAGGGGTTTGGAGTCATCGAGCTTACGGAAACGGATATCAACAGAAGTCTGGACTATATCCGAACTGCGGGAGAAGCGGCAGCCTATCAGGCGATTCCGCGTGTTCTGAAGAGAGGAATCCAGATCGACGAGCATAAAGACCACAAGTGGAGAGGATACGACACGACCACTATTGCTGCACCTATCGAGATTGATGGGGTGCGCGTGAATATGGCTGTTGTGGTGAAGATGACAAAGGGCTACCGGTATAAAGTGCATAGGGTTCTCACGCCGGAGGGGACAACTTTTCATTTGCCGGGCAAGGCAAATGCAGAGCCTACCACCGGCGGGGGCATCACCCGAGTTGCCTACTCCCGGGGAGGGGTCGCTCCGCCCATCAGCTCTGCATCTATGAATAGTATATCCGATCAGTCCGCAAAAAGCAACCCCCAAAAAGACAACGGCCACAAATCCCGCGTGGGGGACAGCATGGAGACGCTGCAGCAGGAGAACGAGGCGCTGCGGGGGCAGGTCAAGGCGTTCCGGAAGGCTTTGCGCGCAACAGAGCGGAAGCTGGCGGACGCGCGGGAGAGCCGGGACAACTGGAAGAACAAGGCCACCTTCTCGCCGGAGCGGGTGGGCCGGGAGCTCATCCGCGCCTACGACGGCTCCGTGGCCGAGAGCGAGATCCACGAGGACGTGAAGAAGCTGATCGACTACGCGGCACGGAAGGACGGGATCACCTACGAGGAGCTGAAGCGCCTGGCGGCGCCGGCAGCGGCCAGGGTGGTGAAGTCCGCCTCGGTGCTCGCCAACGGTGAAGAGGCCCAGACCTGGGAGAACCTGAAGAAGCACCTGTGGAAGAACCGGACAAAGGTCAGCCAGGCGGCCATCAACGACTTTACCGAATGGGGAGCCTTCTGGCGGGAGAACGGCCGGCGGCTGGGCCTGGTGACGGGCAAGAGCGGCGCTCCCATCGACGTGGCCTACGCGGAGCTGGGGGAGAAGTTCGGTTACACCTACTTCCCGGAGAGCATCACGAACCCGGCGGATCAGCTGCGGCGGATGGCGGAGGTGTACGGCGAGCTGCAGCCCTCCTATGAAAATCCCTACAGCGTGAACATGGCTCTTGCAACGGAGCACTGCGCCAATGACCTGATCGACATGGTGATGGCAGAGGTGGCACGAGGCTACAAGGCCACCTATGCCGGGCGACTGCAGGAGGAGGTGTACCATAGCCGGCAGCATACGGAGCAGCTGCTGGAGCGGGAGCGGGCGCGGAACAGAGAAACCACGGCGCGGCAGAAGTACGGAGAAGGCATCAAGCGCATGGCCAACGATTTCCGGCAGATGATCCTGCACCCCACAGACAGCCGCTATGCGCCTATCGGACTGATGAAGAGCTGCATGGACGTTGCGCTGATGCTGGACACCCGCGGCGAGCGGGAGGACACCAAGAGCCGGGAGATGTTCAACAAGCAGATGCGGCGGATCGAGGACGAGTACAAGGCTCTAAAGGAGAGCAACGACAGCGACTACGCGCTGGAGTACGACGAGGACTTCGCCGGTGAGGTGGCAAAGCTGCGGGAAAAGCTGGACGGCAAGGCGGTGCGTGAGCTGACGACTGCGCAGCTGAAGGACGTGTACGAGGTGCTGTGGGGCATCAAGGAAACGCTGCGGCTGGCCAAGTACCAGATCTCCGAAACGGAGAAGATCTCCAACTACGAGGTGGGTGCGGGCATCATCCGGCAGCAACGGACCTATGACGTCAGAACGCGGCACAACAAGGCTGCCGTGACCGCGGCGGCCGCCATGCGGCGGGTAGCTAACGTGGAGCGCAACGTGCGGCGGATGTGCGACTACGACGATAACACCATGCTGTGGAAGGT
The DNA here is from genome assembly GCA_002392625.1 of Oscillospiraceae bacterium UBA3851. Classification (GTDB taxonomy): domain Bacteria; phylum Bacillota; class Clostridia; order Oscillospirales; family Oscillospiraceae; genus Vescimonas. Next base: position 24,673 of record DGHJ01000072.1, on the reverse strand, counting down.
CTACGAGGGGCTGAACAAGGGTGTGAGGAAAAGAGACTTTTTCACCATGGAAGCGGAAAAGCTCTTTGAAAGATTCCAGGGAAAGCGGATGCGGGAGAGCGCCACGAAACAGAGAACATACCGCATCGGCGGCGCGGACGTGCAGATGACGGAGATGCAGGCCATGCAGATCATCCTCACATGGGAGCGAGAGGCCACCAACGGCACCACGGAGCACCTGCAAAGAGGCGGCGCCAGGATCCCGGACGCGAAGCTGGAGAAAAAGGGACGGTACGGCGAGGCGCAGCGCGTGGGCCAGCAGGTGGACAACATCTCCCAGGAGGACGTCTCCGCCCTGTACGGCACCATGGACGAGTGGGCAAAGGACTACATGGACGCCGCCAAAAAGTTCTTTAACGAAATGGCGCAGAAGGCCATCAACGAGGCAACACTGCAGGTCAAGCACCGCCGCATGGCTACCACGCGAAACTACATCCCGTTCCAGGTATACAAGGGCACCATAAATAAAGAGAGCGAAGGAGTGAAGTTCGACGCAACGCTTGAGGGGTGGGGATCACTGAAATCTATCCAGGAGGGCGCGTCCAATACGCTGGTGATCTGGGGCCTCTCCGATGTGATCAACGACCACATCGGAAAGGTGGCCAACATCTACGGCCTCATGGCTCCGATCAAGAATTTCAAAAAAGCCACGGGCGTCCGGCTGATGGGAGAGACGGAAACAGCCGAAACGGCCTTTGTATCCGAAGATTTTAAGCTGCTTCAGCAAGCGGTGGATGATCTGCAGACGCCGCGGAAGATGGAGACCCACGAGGTGCTGGACGCGCTGCAGGACGCCTTTGTGAAGGCGACGCTGCTCTCCAACATCAGCGTGACCATCAAGCAGGCGGCCTCCTACTCCACGGCGGGACTGTATCTGAGCCAGCGGGCGCTGTTCCCGTACCAAACCACCATCGTACGGCTGTTCGGCCACGACAACGGGAGATTTGCCCAGGAGCTGTTCGCCGAGATCGACGAGCACACGGCAGCCCACTACATGCGCCGGCGAGGCATGAGCATGCAGGAGATCGCCATGGTGGCGAAGGACAGCGACGCCGTGACCAGGTGGCTGGACGAGCACGTCAAGAACGACGCACTGAACCCGCTGAAATGGATCCAGAACATGGACGTAGCCACCACGGCGGCGCTGTGGCTGGCCACCAAGAAGCAGGTGGAGCTGGACGGGCTGCACAAGGGTGACGCGGGCTACTGGGACGCCGTGACGGAGCTCTACGAGAAGGTGCTGGAGAACACCCAGCCCATGTACGACGCGCTGCACCGGCCGGAGGTGCAGAAGAAGACCGACAGACTGAGCCGATCCCTGGTCATGTTCCAGACCCAGCCGCTGCAAAACGCCGGTATCATCTGGGACGCCGTGGGAAATCTGGAGGCGGCCAAGCGAAAGGGTACGGGAGTGAAGGAAGCCCGGCTGCAGATGACGCGTGCTGCGGGGTCGCAGATCGCCTCCCTGGCGGTGTTTGCCGCCATGTCGTTCCTTGCCTACGCCGTCAGAAATAGGCTGGGGCGGTACAAGGACGACGAGGAGGAGCTGACCGTTGAGAGCGTCGTGAAACGGATCCTGATGGATATGGGCACAAACGGCGTGAACCTGCTGATCCCGGCCTACGGCTCCATGGTGACGGGCGGGATCGAAGCCATTGTCAATAAGGTGCAGGGCAAGACGACATACGACACGCTGTCTGTGCCGCTGGTGGATATGGTCAACGACTGGATCAACGACGTGGGGAATCTGACGGCGCACTTGTCCAACCTGGAGGAGAAGGGCAGTGAGATCGGCGGCGATATCCATGTGATCGCTATGGACGCGGCGTCGGCCTTCGGCATCCCGGCAGAGAACGTGTACAACATCTTCCGGGGCATCGTTGGCAATGTGGGCGATATCTCCGGGCATCCTGTGGATTGGGCCACGGACGAGGAAAACACCGTGAAGGGCATGAAGGCAGCCTGGAACAACGGCCATTTTACCACGGCCAAGAACAAAATGGACGGAATCATTAAGGACAAGATGAAGGCCGGCAAGACGGAAAAAGAAGCGAGGTCTGCCGTCATGTCATCCATGACATCCACGTTCAAGCCAATGTATCTCAAGGCATATCGAGAGAACAACCGCGCAGAGATGGAACGGATCCGCAGGATCTTGGTTGAATGCGGCCTGTACTCTGACGTGAACAAGACGCTGGCGACCTGGACCAAGGATTGACAAGACAGAGCGGGGTGGGGTGTGGAGAGCACCCCGCCCCGTTTGCTATACTGACGGAGAAGAGAGGTGAGAGCATGGTCAAGCTGACGCCGCCGCCTGCTAACGTGCAGGACCGGGCTGTCTACGATTATTTGTACCAGCTGCAGGAATACCTAAGCGTGGCACTGCACGGCGGCGGAGACGCGGGATCCGTGGCGGTGCAGCAGGCGACCCAGGCGGCAACGAAGCAGGCCAGCGCGGAGATCTTCCAGCAGGTGCAGTATCTGAAGGCGCTGATCATCAAAACGGCGGACACGGTGGAGAGCCATACCGCCGTGGATCTGAGCGGCCTGCGGGCCATGATCGAGCAGCTGGGAGACGTGATCGAGGGGGACGGCGGGCTGCGGGTGCAGCTGCTGGCCATCCAGAACGACTACGTGGCCCAGAGCATCTTCGGATCGTTCCAGGAAAGCATCACCCAGCAGCTGAACGCCACGGCCTCCAGCCTGACGCAGTACGTGACGTACAACAGCGAGCTGCTGGCCAACATGCAGGCCGTGGACGCGGACTTTGAAGCGTGGCGGATCGCCAGCGAGGGCTATATCCGCAGCGGCATCGTGGACTTCCGGGAGGACACGACGCCCATTATCGGCATCGCCATAGGGCAGAACCTTACCACGGAGATGCGAACGGTGAACGGCGCGGAATACGAGATCATCGCCCAGGCGGGCTTCCGTGCCATCTACGCCGCCGACGAGCTGAGCTTCTGGCAGGACGACGTGAAGGTGGCCTATATGAGCAACAACCAGCTGTACATCACCGACGTCACGGCGCTGGCCACCTTGCGGGTGGGGAAGTGGAAGATCGAGGACGGCGCCAGCGGGCTGGTATTCCGATGGGAGGGCTGAGATGGCAACGACGATCCATTCCGCCACCACGTCAAACGGGTACACGCTGTACCTGAAGCTGACGGAGACGGCGACCAGCACGGCCAGCAACAGCTCCACCGTCAGCTGGCAGCTGTATCTGACCAGCGGCGACTGGAATTTCAGCCAGTACCGGGTGGGCTGGTCCGTGAGCCTGAACGGCTCCGTGGTGAGCAGCAAGACAAAGGCCGGCGCGCCGCAGGTGAGCATCACCAAGCACGGAACGCTGACCGTGGCCGAGGGGACGGCCACCATCACCCACGACGCGGACGGAAGAAAGACCATGACCGCAGCGGCGTCCATTGACATGGACACGGTGAGCTACACCCCCGGACCCATGAGCCTGTCCGGGTCCATGACGCTGACGGCGATCCCCCGCGCATCCACGCTGACGGTGGCCAACGGCACCCTGGGCGTGGCACAGACCATCACCGTCAACCGGGCGAGCACCAGCTTTACCCATACGCTGACATACCGGATCGGCAGCAACGCAGCGGTGACCATTGCAACGGGGGTGGGCGCATCGACCACATGGACGCCGCCCCTGACGCTGATGCAGTACGCCGTGGACGGCAAGGTGAGCGCCAAAATCACCGTGGAGACGTTCAGCGGCGGGGCCAGCATCGGCACCAACAGCGTGACCATTACGCTCAACAGCCCGGCCCTGTCAAAGCTGACGGTGGCCAGCGGCACGCTGGGCACCGCCCAGACCCTGACCATCACCCGCGCCAGCACGGACTTTTCCCACACGCTGACCTACGTGTGCGGCTCCTACAGCAGCAGCATCGGCATGAGCGAGTTCTCCGGCTCCGGAAACACGCTGACAAGATCCTGGACGCCGCTTTTGAGCCTGGCAGCCCAGAACACAACCGGCCAGACGGTGAGCGTCACGCTGACGCTGACGACGCTGAACGGCAGCACGGTGCTGGGCACGGACGTGAAGACCGTGACCATGACCATCCCGGACAGTGTCAGGCCGTCGTGCTCGGCCAGCGTGGCGTTGGTGAACGACAACGCAACGGTGGCGGGCTGGGGCATTGCCGTGCAGGGCTTCAGCAAGTACAAGGTGACGACGACCTTCGACAACACCGACAGCCAGGGGTCCACCTTCAAGCGCCGGACGGTGAAGATCGACGCCACCGGCCAGACGCTGACGGCCAGTCCGGCCACCTCGGCGGTGCTGGCGTCCACGACGCGCACGGTGAAGGTGCAGGTGACGGACAGCCGAGACCGCGTCAGCAGCACGGTGACGGTGACGGGACCGAAAATCTACGCCTACAGCACTCCGACCATCTCCGCGGCAGAGGCCTTCCGCTGCGACAGCGGCGGAACGGCGGACGAGAGCGGCACGTACCTGAGCGTAAAGTGCAAGGGCAGCGTGTCCAGCTGCAACGGCAACAACGTGCGGACCATCCAATGGAGACGCCGCGTGTCCGGCGGGAGCTGGAGCAGCTGGGCAACACTGACCAACAACACGGCAACCGTTGCGAACGCGGGCCTGTCCGCGTCCAGCTCGTACGCGGTACAGTTCCGGGTCACGGATAGCCTGGGCGGCAGCCGCACCGTTGAGGTGACCATCCCCACGGCGTCGGTGACGCTGAACCTGCGCAGGGGCGGCACGGGCGCCGCCTTCGGCAAATACGCCGAGGCGGACGGCGAGCTGCAGGTGGCGTGGGACCTGAAGCTGACCACGCCCCTGGAGGTGGCCTCCGGCGGCACCGGGCAAACCACCGCGTACACCTCCGTCACCGTCACGCCGGACACCACATCCGGCGCGTCGGATCACGCCATCGGGGTGCGGCTGTACCCGTATCTGGCGGCCTGCTGGTGCCGGGGCTATGTCAAGATCTCCGGCGTGGCCATCGCGGCAAACACGTGGATCACCGTGGCCACCGTTGGCGCAGCGGCGCAGCCGTCCGCATCGTACCCCACGCCGCTGGCGGTCAACAACACCGTGGGCGGCGAGGCGCGCGTCACAGCCTCCGGCGAGCTCCAGGTGCGCTTTTACTCCGAGGTGCCGGCCACCGCCACCCGGTACATGTACTTTGCCGGCTGGTGGACTGTATAACCCTCTGCAAACAGGGGAGAAAGAGAGGAAAACAACATGGCAATCACAATGATCGACAGCAGCACCGTCATCAAGCCCGACGGCAGCATCGTCAAGCGCGTCCACCTGGTGGCAGATCCGGAGCCGGCGTCGCTGGAGCTGACCGGCGCGGACGTGCCCGGCCTGAACGCGGACGACGTGCTGGCAGCCGGCAGCACCCTGTGGACGCCGACCGGGGACAAGGTCCTCTATCAGGACGGCGGGACGTTCAAGTAAGGAGGCGGCGCATGAACGATCTGGAATATCTATTCGCCACAAAGGCACGGCGCGGTGGCTCTGGCGGCGGAACGCTGATCACCAAGACCGTCACAGAAAACGGAACCTATGCCGCATCTTCTGACAATGCGGACGGGTACAGCAGTGTGACGGTGAATGCACCAACCGGCGCGCAGCTGATCGCCAGCGGCACGTTCACGGGGAACGGCTCTGATAACATCGACATCCCGCTGGGCAGGAAGATGCCGCAGACGGACTTTCTGTTCCGGGCATGGGTCGATGACGGGACGGAATTTGTCAACGATGCTGTGTACAAGGCCGCCGGTATGTTTTTCCTCATGCACAGACCGGACTATTTTGACCTGTCCACAGACGGAACAGAAGCACAAAACACAAACAGATATATCAATGTCAACAACGGTGGGACAATCACTACTGTACAGGCAAGGCAATCGACGGAGTGTTTTACATATGTGCGACTTTCCTCTGTCGGTATCAAAATTCAAGGCAACACAGGTTATAACCGCATCACACGAAGCAGTTCCGGCTTTGCGCTGAATGTTAATGTGCGTGATTCATCTTTTCAATGGGTGTCCGGCATGACCTATAACTGGGAGCTGTTGTACTTCGGTAGCACGCCCCAAACCGACATCGTGGAGGTGCCGTGATGGTTTACTTCAAGATGACCGATGAGAACGGTTTCGTCAGCGTGTCCACGCTTAACGCCGATGAGGGCGGCAACAGCACGAAGACCGAGCATGATACCATCGCAGAGATGTACCGCGCCGCCGAAGCCGGATACGGCGTGGTGGAAACCGAAAACGGCTTTGCCTATGCCATGCGACCTGCGCCGGAGGACGAGGACATTGCCGCCGACGCCGCCGACTACGAGGAGGCACTGAGCCGACTGGGGGTGGAGGTATGAGGAAGATCGACCTGACCGCCGCCGTGGAGGCCCATGTGGCGGTGACCCGCGAGGCACTGCAGCTGATCTGGGACAACACCAACAAGGGCCAGCGCAATAAGCTGCTGAAAAACCCGGAGATCGCCGAGCTGCTGGCGCGCTACGGCGTGACTGCGGAGTGAGGAGAGGAGAGCAAAAGATGAAAACTGAGTATAACACTGTGCCCGCCGTGCTTGCAGTGGCACTGGGCGCATTGAGCAGCTACTTTCTGCGGCTGCTGATCCCGCTGATCGTGCTGGTGCTGGTGATGATCCTGGACTATGTCACCGGCATGGTCAAAGCCTGGATCAAGGGCGAGCTATCCAGCCGGATCGGCGTGCGAGGCATCATCAAAAAGGTGAGCTACATCGTCATTGTGGTGGTGGCCGGCATCATGGATTGGTTGATCTCAGACGGCCTGCAGAGCATCGGCGTAGCCTACAAGCTGCCGTTTTTGCTGGCGGCCATCGTCACGGTGTGGCTGATCGTCAACGAGCTTATCAGCATTCTGGAGAATGTGGCAGCGGCCGGCGGCCCGGTCCCGGCGTGGCTCACGAAGCTGCTGGGCCACGTCAAGGGCACGGTAGAAGCCAAGGCTGGAGCGTCCGACGACGAAAAGGAGGCACACACCGATGACCGAAACTAAGCTGCGCCAGTTTGTGGTGGACATCATGGCCGCCTGGGTTGGCGGCAAGCGGGGCGACGCCAAGCACGCCAACATCCTGGCCACATACAACGCATACAAACCCCTGCCCCGTAGCTATGCGGTGCAGGTAGGCGACGCCTACTGCGCCACCACCGTCAGCGCTGCGTGGATCAAGGCGGGCGTGGACAGCGTGGCCGTGATCGAGTGCAGCTGCAGCAGGATGATCGAGCTGGCCAAGGCCAAGGGCATCTGGGTGGAGGATGACGCCTACGTCCCCAAGCCGGGCGACGCCGTGATCTACGACTGGCAGGACGGCAAGGACTACGCTACCACCGACAACAAGGGCGTGCCCGATCATGTGGGCATGGTGGAGCGCGTCGAGGGCAACGCCATGACCATCATCGAGGGCAACATGACCCCCGGCAACTACGTGGGCCGCCGATCCCTGGCCGTCAACGGCCGCTACATCCGGGGCTTTATTACTCCGGACTTTGCCAAGCTGGCCGAGCCGGAGCCGGTGCAGGCTGCTACGGCATGGGTGCAGCTCCCGGTGCTGCGCAAGGGCGTCAACGGCGGACACGTCAAGACCCTGCAGATCCTGCTGAACAAGTACAACCGTGCCAGCCTCGCCGAGGACGGAAACTTCGGCGCAAAAACCGATGCTGCAGTTAAGGCGTACCAAAAGTCCCGCAAGCTCACCGCTGACGGCGTCGTGGGTGTGCAGACGTGGAGCAAGCTGCTGAGGTGAATACCAGACTGCAAAAGGTCCCGGCAGATAAGCCGGGACCTTTTTGCAGGTTATTGGAATACGGCGGGCCTGACGGGGAGCTGGGCGCGTCGCTGCGCTATCTGAGCCAGCGCTATTCCATGCCCTACGCCGAGCTGAAGGGCTTGTTGACCGACATCGGCACGGAGGAGCTGGGCCATCTGGAGATGATCGGCGCCATCGTCCATCAGCTGACCAGGAACCTGACCGAGGACGACATTCGCACCGCCGGATTTGATGCCTACTTTGTAGATCACACCACCGGCGTCTATCCCACGGCAGCCTCCGGTTTTCCCTGGAGCGCGGCCTCCATGCAGGTGAAAGGTGATGTGATTGCCGACCTGACGGAGGACCTTGCGGCGGAGCAGAAGGCCCGCGTTACCTACGACAACATCCTGCGGCTCAGTGACGACCCGGACGTGAATGACGCGATCAAATTCCTGCGGGCACGTGAGATCGTCCACTTCCAGCGCTTCGGCGAGGGCCTTCGCCTGGCCAAGGAGCGGATGGATCAGAAGAATATCTACTTTATCAATCCGTCCTTCGACTGCTGATTCGGCAAAAAGACCTCCGAAATCCATCGGAGGTCTTTTCTTTTTCCCGCGCTGTGTGTTATAATCATAGTTGGCAGTAGCGCGGCATAGGCTGACCCGGAGGGAGGGAGCCTTGATGCGCTTTCGGATGAAATTGTTATCTGTTTTGCTGACTGTCTTGATAATGCCCGCTTTTTGTGTGCCAGTCCCGGTGCTGGCGGCCCAGCGTGACGCTGTGGTGATCCTGGATGCCGGACACGGCGGAGAGGACGGCGGCGCCGTATCCGCCGACGGCGTACCGGAGAGCGGAATCAATCTACAGATCACCCGTCGCCTGGCTGACCTGCTGACGTTCATGGGCTGCAGCGTCAAGCTGACAAGGGAGGGGGAGGAAGCTGTCTATTCCCCGGATGCCGCGACACTGCGGGAAAAGAAGGTTTCGGATCTCAGGAACCGCGTTGCGATGATCAACGACCAGGAGTCCGCCTTTGTCATCAGCATCCACCAAAACAGTCTGCCAGGACACCCAAAGGTCCACGGAGCCAAGGTATTCTACAACGGCGTCGTTACTGCCCTGCAGGCCGGTACGGTCATACAGGCCGCCATGAATCGGGCGGTTAACGGGGAAGACCGGCCCGTGACGCCGATCGACGGAAGCATTTACCTGATGAAAGAATCCCGCCATCCTGCCGTTCTGGTGGAGTGCGGCTTTATGAGCAACCCTGAGGAGAGCAAGCATCTCCAGGAATCCCCCTATCAATGTCTGCTGGCCGTTGCCATCGCCGCCGGGTACGGGCAATTTTGCACCAATCAGAGAGGAATGACCAATGAAGGCTAAATCTGTTTTTTTCTGCACGGAGTGCGGCAACGAGAGTCCCAAGTGGGCGGGACGCTGCCCAGCCTGCGGGGCGTGGAACTCCATGGTGGAGCAGGCGGCGGAGCGTGCCTCCAAAGGAAGCGGACGCTCTGCATCCGTTAAAGCCGTAAAGGCAAATCGCATTACAGAGCTTGATACTTCAGATGAAATCCGTTTTTCTACAGGCATGGGTGAGCTAGACCGCGTGCTGGGTGGCGGAGCCGTAAAGGGTTCGCTGGTTCTGGTGGGCGGCGCTCCCGGCATCGGTAAATCCACGCTGATGCTGCAGATCTGCAAGCGTCTGGGCGAGTTTGCAAAAGTGTTATATGTATCCGGTGAAGAGTCCACTCATCAGTTGAAAATGCGCGCTCAGCGGCTGCATGTGGAGAATGAAAATTTGTTTGTCCTGTCTGAGACCTGTTTGGGTGACCTAATGGCCTGCGTTGAGCAGGAGAATCCGGATGTGCTGATCGTTGACTCTATCCAGACGCTATATAATGAGGAGCTTGACTCGCCGGCCGGCGGGGTAGGGCAGGTGAAGGACTGCACCATGGCTTTGATGCACCTGGCAAAGGGACAGGGAACCACGGTTTTCGTCATCGGACACGTGAACAAGGAGGGCTCCATTGCAGGTCCCAAGGTGCTGGAGCACATGGTGGACTGCGTGCTGTACTTTGAGGGGGACCAGCACATGTCCTATCGAATTCTGCGTGCGGCCAAGAACCGATTCGGCGCCACCAACGAGATCGGCGTCTTTGAGATGCTGGATCAAGGCCTCAAGGAGGTGGAGAATCCCTCGGAGATGCTGCTGTCCGGCCGCCCAAAGGACGCGCCCGGCACCTGCGTCACCTGCGTCATGGAGGGCGCCCGGCCAATCCTGGCGGAGATCCAGGCGCTGATCGCACCGGCCAGCGGGGGCCGTCCGCTTCGCAGCAGCAACGGCTTTGATTTTAATCGAGCTTCCATGCTGCTGGCGGTGCTGGAGAAGCGGGGCAGCCTGAAGGTGTCCCAGTGTGACGCCTATCTCAATATCATAGGCGGATTGACGCTGGAGGAACCTGCCGCCGATCTGGCTGCGGTTGTGGCCATTGCCTCCAGCTATCTGGACAAGCCTGTTCCGGACGATATGGCTGCTATCGGGGAGGTAGGACTCTCCGGCGAGGTGCGCAGCATCAGCCATTTGGAGCAGCGCCTGTCGGAGATCCACCGTCTTGGCTTCACGAAATGCATCGTCCCGGCCAACCGTGTTCGGGAGATCAAGGAGATGTCTCATCTGACGCTGCTGCCGGTGCAGAATATTGCCCAGGCGCTGCAGCTGCTGGCGAAGAGCTGAGGGGCAAATAGTGTACGCAGGGATGCTTTTGACTTGGCTGACCCGGCGCAGCGCAGTGGTCCAGCGTACACATGCCGTCTTTTTGATAGCGGCAGCTATCCGTACAGGGAATGAAAATCAAAAATCCTCACGCTCCTTAGAGCATTATTATGTGCAGGATAGTGTATTTCATGAAATACACAGGAAGCTGTTGAATGGATGAGCTGTTTCCATCCGTCAACGGCGAAATGGCCATTTGCAGGGGAGACCCCCGGTCAGAGATAGGGAATCAGCCGCAGTAAAAACACCCCGGCGTGTGAGAGCGATCAGGCTCACACGCTGGGGTAACGGTTTCTTCATAGGCAGTTTCCGATGAGCAGCAGGAGCTACGGCCGCTGTTGTTCTCGTGGGAACACCTTGAAAAATTCAAATTGAACAACAACCGCTATTTTGTTGAGTTTTGCAGTAGACGGTAACGGTAGACGCAGCCATAGAAAAGACTTTTCAAATATGCCGCCATGTGCTATAATCAATCCATCAAAATCCAGCGGAGAGGAGGAGTTGCGAGGTACATGCAAAATTCAACAAAATAAAAATTGTTGCCGATCTTGATTACAAGGATCGTAAAAATATGAGTGGCTGCCAACAAGGCAGCCACTCATTTTTTGCGATCGCCGCCGGCTCGCAAGCCGGCGAAACTCCAACCAGGTGCGATCGTGAAAACCGTTGGTATTAAAGGGATTTAGGGTACAATTTTCTTTGATAAGGTTGCGAGAATAATTATAATAATTCCAAAAATAATTCCTTCTACCAAGCTATTATCTCCTTTCTCTAGGATTTTTACAAGACTTTGGAAGTCCCAAAAGGTAATCTGCTGATATTTGGTAATGAAGACAAAATGCCATTAAGTAGTCTATTGATGGAACACTTTTTCTTGTTTCGTATCTTGCAATTTGTGGTCTACTCCATTTGAGGGCTTTTGCAAGTTCTGTTTGGGTTTCCTCGTTGTCGTGTCTTGTATCAATCATAGCTTGTATGTAATCCATGAACTTTTTTCCTTTCTGTATCAAATATGATATTGACATTATGGACTACATGCTTTATTTTTAATTTAGATGTATCAAATATGATACAAACTTATTAGGCCCTAGAGGCTAGAAAGGAGTCCTACATGGACATTATCAAGATCGATCCTAATTATGAGGGGTATACCTACATGGGCGAGGCCCATGGCAATTTTAAGCAGAACGGTCAAAAGAGACCCTATCACAATCTTTACGTCGTCAGTCGTTGCAGCTCTTTTAAATCTGATGATTACGAGGGGACCGGCTGGAAAGCAGAGAAGAAGAGCTGCATCAATGCAGATGTTCTCGCCCAGGGATTTGTTCCCGGCGATAAGATCAAACTCTTCTTTGACGACCGCAAACGTGTGACTATGGTGGCTCTGGATGAATAAGGGTAGATGGGCGGTTCGATATCGGTTTAGAGCATCTGGCAGTATTGTTGAACCTTATTGGGATAGATGCCTTTGCTCTCGCAGATTTGAAAGCCTTGAGATGTGCAATGTTTTTTGCTCTGGTTTGAATCATCGCTCAATGTATGCAAATCTTCGCAAAGGCTTCTATATTCCGTTCGATACGGAAAAGATTAATCGTTTAAATTCGTGGTTTAGGGGAGAAGAATGCAATGAGCATTGAGCTTGATTTGACTGACGACGGGCGTCATGATCTGGGAAAGTTTTGGTATTCAGTCGTTCCGGCAAACGCGCAGCATATCGTCATTCACATGCGCAATGCTGCTGATATTGATTCCCTGATCGATGAGAACAATGCGCTACGGGATCATATCAAGAAGCTCCAGCAGGATATCTATTCCTGGTCGACGCTGCATGTGAAGTACCAGGAGGCCCTGGATGATCTCCGGGAGCTGCGTAAGATCCTGAAGGCGTATGATATTCCCTTTGATTTCCGATCGCTTTCGTAATACAAATCATTTATCCATGATCGATCCTGGTTAACTGATTTGTATTACGCTTCTGATTGTCGTGAGGATAAGCAGATGTTTTGTTTCTATTAAAACCGGGAGGGGATTTATCCTCTCCCGGACCCCCGTCAGTAATCACGGGGGTACTCATTACAAACAGGAGGAATTGGCATGAATAGCAAAGTTGAAGTCAGCATTGACTGGTTGACTTTTACCGTGCAGCGGGAAAATCCGAATGAAGTCATTTCTGAATATCTCGGAATGGATCCCGATTTGTTTCAGGATCCTGGATATGGCCTCCTGGGATATGAGAAGATGAAGTGTTTCTCTGATATCTGCGTTTGTTATTCAGGCCGTGAGAATGAGTATTTCCATGATATGGGTGTCTGTGTTAGTATGTCCGGCAACGGCTGCCGGTCCTTTGAGACTATGTCAAAGCTTACGTTTCCGGGTGCTCGTGACAAGCAGGGCATGGAGAGTATTGCTTTTCCTGTTCTTTTTCAGCTTCTGGCGTCTGATCCCGGCGCGAATGTGACGCGCCTGGATATCGCGTGTGATGATCGTTCCGGTATTTTGGATATGGATGAGATTATTTCGAAGACGACGGCTAATGATATCAATAGCCGTATGGCCCGGCGTCAGGTCGTATTTTCTATGAATGGCGCAAAGCGTGACGGTGCTACTGTTTATCTGGGCGCTCCGTCCTCTAATTTCCGCGTTCGTATCTATGACAAGGGCCTAGAACAGGGCATATCTGATCATTGGATTCGCGTTGAAATTGTCCTTCGGTCGAACAACAGCAACGCTTTTGTTGGCGAGGCTGTCAATTCCGCCTGTATTGGCTGTCTGGCGTCTCAGGTCATGAATGATCGTTTTTCTTTCATTGAGCGTGATGACTGCAATATTTCCCGGTGTTCTGTCTGCTCCTGGTGGCAGGAATTCGTTGACGAGCTGGGAGCCGTTGAGCTTGTGGCCCGGAAGGTGATCCAGCATTCCGTGGAGCATATCAATAATTGGGTGTCTGATCAGGTGGGTCCCAGCCTTGCTATTATTCTTAAAACTATGGGTTGGGGGCATTTGTTCCAGCTTGCCCAGGACAGTTATAGCCGATTATCGGACAAGCAGAAGCTTTTAATATCGGATTACAATTCTTCCCGTTTGGCTGTCACGGCTGTGTAGTATTTTCGCTTTACATTTTAGGAGGTTTAATCTATGGCCCGTAAAACAAAGATACGTTCCATGCGTTTCTCTGAGGAACTGGAGGACCTCATTAACCAGCAGGTAGGGGAGACCTTCAGCGCAAAGTTTGAGCGCCTGGTCTATAACTGCTATATGCTGGCTCCGCAGAAGGAAAAAGAGATCCAGGAGCTGGATAGAAAAATCAGCAGCAAGAAGGTGCTTTTACTCACTCTCCACCAGAATTATGAGGAGCTGCATCATGCATCCATTCAGTTGACGTCTAAGCTCAAGTTTATCATGGACACTCTGGATGATCTTGATGCTCTGGAAGATGTTGAGTTTTGACGTCCTGTAACACAAGGCTATCACGCTGCGGCGCTGACCGTCGCCAGCTGCAGCTCTGCAGCGTGTTACATAGCGGGATAGTGTAGAGGTAACACGACGGCTTCTGACGCCATAGATTCTGGTTCGAATCCAGATCCCGCAACCAAAAATTTTTAGAAGGGAGGGGAACGTTCAGACTACTGAGGTGACTGTCGCCAGCCTGCTGTCTGGTGCTTCCAGTGTGATCACCAGCGCGATCAGCACGGTGTGGTCCGTGATGACGGCCAATCCGCTGTTGACCTTTTTCCTGGGCGTGGCCATCGTCGGCGTCGGCTTCCGTATGTTCCGCAAGGCGCGTAAGGCGGCCCACTGACGGAGAAGGGAGGCGCGGGTCTCCCGCGTCTCCCTTTCAATCTATGGAGGTTTTAACTATGTGGTATGAAACTACTCATTCGGCTACGTTTAGCTGGGTTTTCGGCTGTATCGGCGGCATCATTCGTGATACCTTTGCTTCGTTTTTCGGCTCGGCAGCTCCTGACTTCTTCAGATGCTTCCTGTATCTGCTTCTGATCTGGTTCGTATTCTGCTTCTTTGCCCATCTTGTGAAGGGTACAAAATCTATGATGTGAGGTATATACCATGATTCAGTTTCTCGTTACCGCCGTTATCGTTGTCGTATTCCTGTTTCTGCTGGTTGTTCTCCTGGCTCTTATGACCTGGGTGATCACCCGGCTTTTGCGTTTTCTTTTCCCTCAGAAGTTCGCTGCGGTCGTTCAGAAGAGCAAAAAGAAGGCGCCCACCCTGATTAAGGGTGAGCGCGTCGAGGATCGCTGCTCTGAATGTGCCACCTTCGGCAAGTGTCCGGCAGCTTTGCAGATGCCGGCTCCCTGTAAGATGTTCCAGCAGGTAGGGGAGGATCAGACATGATCCGTGTGCTGCGTCGTTATGTCCGGCCGTGCTGGTATTGGCTGAAGATGATGTATCACATCTTCGCTTGTGTTACGCTCCCGCTGCTTCTGCAGAAGTGCCGGCGTCGATATCGTGTTACAAAGAAATGACCCGGCAGTAATGCCGGGTAGCGTCATTTCTTCCAGTGTCTGATGACCCAGATGATTACCAGGATATGACAAGCCAGGGTAACGTAGTCTCTGAAGGTCATTCCCCAGTAGAGAAATGTTTCCATGTCCATCCCGTTTATATGCATATTTAACACCTCCGCTTTGATCTTATCACGGAAAGAGGATGATTTCAATGAAACGATTGAAAAAAGCTGTTGTTTGTCTTGTCCTGGCTCTTTCTATGATTGGGTCGTCTGTTGCCGTTGCTCATGCGTCCTGGCTTGAAGTTGGCTCCTTCATTTTGTCGGCTATTGGCATTCTTAATTCTGGCGGATCTTCGGAATCTCTTGCGGAGGCTCGTTATGTTCTACGCACTTCCTGGGGAAATTCAGGCTCATCCTCCGGTGCGCTTGTGAAGGTCAACGCTGACGTTCTTTCAGACCTTGTTATCCAGTTTTCGGAGAATGGCGTACCTTGCAAGATCGTCTATTCTTCGAATATTGGCGGTACGGGTGTTTCTGGTTATTGGATTGAGTGTATTGCTGAGCCTTATAAGATTACAGACGTAGAGGTACGACTTGACGGTTCTTTTACGTATACTGGTCGTCATTTTGGCCGTCAGATCAATTATTCCGGCACCTACGTTAACGCCTATGTATATTCGTCTGAATACTCTACTTCTTCGGTCCTTGCTGCTATCAATTCTACTCTGGCTACTGCAAACGGATATTTGAGCTCTGCTGTTTCCAGGCTTACCACGCTTGTCAGCCAAACGGACCAGATCGAGGGCTATATTGATGGCGTCGAGGACCTGCTGTTTGCTCTGCAGGATAAGATTAGCAGTTCAAATACTTGGCTAAGTATGGTATATCAGTCCGTGGACGGCGTGGAGGGCTATATCGATCAGATCGAGGGTCGTATGATTAAGACGGTCAGCGGCAGTACATACACGATTTCAGATCTGGCCTATAATGCGTGGCAGCGTCTCAACTCGATTGACGGTCACGTGGATCAGCTGGAAGGTTACCTGGACGGCGTGGAGGGGTATATCGACGGCCTGGAAAGCTCGGTCAATACCACAAATTCCCGGCTTGATACGGCCAACGGCTACCTTGCCCAGCTGGATACTGTCGTGGATCTGCTCTCGGAGAATCACTATATGTGCTCTTACCTGACGGATAGCAACGGTGCTGATTTTCCTACGTATTCGCTTCCTTATCAGTCGGTTACTGCATTGGTTGCTCGGCTTAATGCCGTGATGCCTGGTCGCCAGGTCTATTTGCTGAGGCGTGACGGTACTGGCGTCAACACCAATACTGAGTATTTCTTCCGTCGTGCTTCTCTGACGTCTTCAGGATATATCAGCGTTGTTTGTTTGAGAATGAGTAACAACAGTCAAAGGGAATTCACTTTTTATTTGTGTGATGAAGGAAATAACTTGTACGTGGCCGGCCAGGAATATGCTGCCTCTATCTATTCTCGGCTTTCTGATGTCATCTCTGCAATTAACAGCATGTCGGTCGACGTCGACATGTCCGGTGTTCAGGTCACGCTTGATGATTCCAATCTCAATTTTTGGAATAACAACGCCTATTGCTGCGGCTATCTGACTGACGCTAACGGTAATTCCTACAGTACCATCCCAATTCCCTACGATACTGCAATCAATATGATTGCCCGTTTTAATACGGATTACGTCGGCCAGTCTATATCTGCTCTTTCCCGATCCGGCACCGCTTCCACTCGTTATCTTCGTTCGGCGTCACTGCTTTCCTCCGGCTACATCAGTATATCGCTTACCAACGGATATAACTACTATCTCTGTGATAGCGTTAATAATGTTTACTATGTGGATCCAAACTCCAACTATGGCGGCTCGATACGTACTGCGGTCAATTCCATCGGGTCCCAGCTTTCCGCACTTGATACCGGCGTCTCCCGGCTGGATAGCATTCTATCGCTCCTTCAGGAGCGCCTGCAGTCTGACGACGGCGATCATGAGCATACATATGTCCGCAGCGTAGATCAG
This sequence comes from Oscillospiraceae bacterium UBA3851, assembly GCA_002392625.1. GTDB lineage: Bacteria > Bacillota > Clostridia > Oscillospirales > Oscillospiraceae > Vescimonas. The sequence continues at coordinate 7,559 of DGHJ01000072.1, read as the reverse complement.
GAGCCAACCTGTACGGTGCCCGGCCTGGCTCTTTATACCTGCTCTGTTTGCGGCGCCGGCTACAGTGAGCTGCTGGATGCCCTGGGCCACGACTGGAGCTTTACAGAGCACGTAGCCGCCGAATACGACGAGGATGATGTGGAGATTGCTGAGGCTTATGATCTCTATACCTGTACGCGCTGCGGGAAGATGGAGCGGTCCTATGACGAGAATGCGCCGGCTTCCGGCGATAACGGTACGATCGGCGATCTGATTACCAGTATCTTTGCTAAGCTTGGTCAGTTTCTCGGCGATCTTCTTACGGGCCTCCTTAATCTTCTGGACAAGCTCCTTACCGGCTTTGACGATATTGTTACTGATTTCAACGACAAGGCCCAGGCCGTAGTAGAGCTTGGTGGCGATTACCCGGAATGGCTCTCCGGCGTCTGGGACCAGGTGCCGTCTGATCTCCAGCTTGTCCTTAGCTTTTGCCTGGTCGTGACGCTTGTCGGCGTAATCGGCAAAAAGCTGGTCTTTACTTCGTAACACACGTTTGTTAGCCGGCGCGTAGGATCCGGAACGGCTGCAGCTCTGCATTGTGTTACAGGGAGGTTTTTCTATGGGCGCTTTCTTCAACAATCTTTTTGGCGGCCTCGGCTCTACGATCGCCGATTTCGTCAATGGTCTGATCGTTGGTACGCTTACCTTCGTCGACAATGTTTTGTCGTTCCTGGATAGCCTTAAGGACGTGCTTGTACATGGTGTTTCGTCTATTGGCAATCTGGCCGAAGCTCTTACCACGCTTGGATCCTCACTGTTTCCAATGATCCCGGAAGAATGGCGTACTCTTATTCTGGCTGCGCTGCTCGTCCTGGCTGTTGGACTTTTGATCCGAAAGAAGGTGAGCAGTTGAGTGATATTGGTGCCGTGCTGGCTGCCATTTGGCAGATCCTCAGTATCGAGTTTGAAATCTGGGGCCTTACGTTTTCCTTCCTCCAGCTCGCCTTATTTTCTACGGTAGCCGGAGCTGTCGTCTGGCTGATATTCTACTGGCTGAAAGGATAGGTATTATGGATGAGTTTCTTTATAAGGCTTTTGCGGATTATTCTGTCACTGAAGGTTTTCTTCTTCTGTTTCTGCTGATCGGCTTCTGTGCGCTGATCTGGGCGATCCTGCGAGATCTTTTCTAAACTGGAAGGGGAGAAGGGGGCCCCGCGGGAAAGCTTGCGCCGCGGGGCCCCCTCCAGCAAATAGAAAGGAGGTTGTTTATGGGCACTGTTATTTCTGAATGGCTCAATGTCATTGGTCCTGATATTGAGTTACCTACAAACATGATCGAGCTGATCCCGTATCTGCTCACCGTCTTTTTCGGCGTCCTGTCCGTGTATTTCGTTTTTAAGGCTTTCGTCTCCATTGCCTCGGCTATCATCAGCTCCTGGAGGAAATTCTAATGCTTGTTATCGTTCTCGTTGTTCTCATCATTGTCCTGGCTATCTCTCCGCTGGTCCGCTGCGCTTTTACTCATCCTGTCTCCGTTGCCCGGTATGGTGTGGTGGATCTATTCGACTACATACGTTATTCCCGCTGGAACGAGTGCAAGACCGGCGAGCTTGTGGCTTATACTGGATTATTTGGTAAAGGAAAAACCCTCTCCGGTGTGGCTAAGGTCGTATCAATGTATAATCGTTACAATGACAAGCTCGTCTATGATCGGGATCGTCAGAAGTGGGTTACGCAGCGTGTCAAGGTGCTCAGCAATGTTGCGCTCAACATTCCTTATGAGGATTTTGTCAGTCTCCAGCAGGTGATCTACTGTGCAGAAAATAATTCTAAGTTTGATGAAGAGAATGACACGCTCACCGTGACGCTTGTATTTGGAGATGAATTCTCCGTGCAGATGAACTCCAGGAACTTCAAGAGCAATATAGATCCTCTGTTCCTCAATACGCTTCTGACATGCCGACATTATCATATCAGCCTTTACTATACGGCCCAGAGATTCGGACACGTTGATGCTCTCCTAAGACAGGTGACGTCTTACGTCGTTGAGTGTGATAAGCTATGGAGGTTTCAGCGGCAATTCGTTTATTCTGCCTGGGAGATGGAAAACGCTACAAACCCGCAGCTTCTGACGCCGATTGCTCGCCGGTGCTGGTTTGTCACCAACGCTGACTATGCAGCATATGATACTCTGGCTTGTGTCGGGAATCTTCAAAAGAGCTGCAAAGAAGGAGATATGCTGTCTGAGGAGGAAATTCTTTCGCTTCGCCGTAATGATAACCAGGCGAATATGGAAGGCGTCGAGAAGCCGTCTCGCCGCTGGCGCCGGAGCCGGAAGAAATCTGCGTAGAATATGCGTTTTGTTTAATCTGCACTTTTCAAATCTGCTGTAACGTGATATAATTGCAGCAACTCCACGGGGGGAGGAGGTTACGAGGACTGTAACACAAAATTCAACAAAATAAAAATTTTGTTGAATGTGGAGTAGGGGCAAATCGCATATTTGGCCGATGAAGCTCGTTTGGGAGGCTATGCGGGATTTGCTGCCAGCAGTGCCACGGCACAGCGCTTCGATCACCTGTAGCGTGCTTTCTTAACGTTGTCGCAGCTGCGTCATTTCTTCGCTATGTTCCGCCCGGATCCTTTTGCTTCGCTCTATTGTATTGTGCTGCTATCCTCGCAGTATTAGCTATGGCCAATAATTTCCGTACAGAAGCTCCCAGACTGCTGCTGGACTTTCTCTCTTACCATGAGACCATCAAGGCCCATTCCAGCAGAACCGTAGATGAATATTTCCTGGACATGCGGAATTTCTTCCGCTACATCAAGTGGACCCGCGATGCTAGCCTGGCGGACAAGCCGTTGGATGAGATCTCGATTCTTGACGTTGACTTGCCGCTGATCTCCTCCATCACCATGACGGATATCTACGGCTACATGACGTATCTCAGCCGCGACAGGGCGATCAGACAGAATTGTGAAAATTCTAACAAGGGTCTGAATTCGGCATCCAGAGCACGAAAATTAGCCACAATTCGCTCATTCTTTAACTATATATGCAACAAACGACACCTTTTGGAGGAAAATCCCTGTAAGGATATCGATACGCCGAAGACAAGAAAGGCCCTCCCCCGCTATTTGACGTTGGATGAGTCCCTTTCCCTGCTGGAATCGGTGGATGGACCGCATCGCGAGCGCGATTACTGTATTATTACGCTTTTTTTGAACTGCGGGCTTCGTATTTCCGAGCTGATCGGATTAAACCTTGGCTCGATCCACGGCGATGCCCTGCGGATTCTTGGCAAGGGTAACAAGGAGCGTACCGTATATCTCAACCAAGCCTGTCAGGAGGCGCTGACGGCATACTTGGCTGTTCGCAGGCCCATCTCCGGACGGGATCAGGAGGCCTTGTTTCTGTCTGCCCAAAACAAGCGCATCAGCCGCGCCACCGTGCATTCGCTTGTCAAGAAGCATCTTTCTGTTGCCGGTCTTGACAGCAGCCAGTATTCCGCTCATAAACTGCGTCACACCGCCGCCACACTGATGCTGCAAAACGGTGTGGACGTAAAGGCGGTGCAGGAGGTCCTGGGTCACGAGCATCTGAACACCACGGAGATCTATACACACATCGACAACGAAGCGCTGCGGGTGGCAGCGCGGGCCAACCCCCTCTCCCAGGTCCACCATAAGGAAAAACCGAAGGAATCGGACAACAATAACTGATATTTTATTAGAATACAAAGGAGTGGATGCTATGATGAACACCACAGAGCTCTCCCAGGTTTGCAGGCAGGTGCGCCGCGACATCATCGAGATGACGGCCAATGCCGGCAGCGGCCACCCCGGCGGTTCCCTGTCCGCCGTGGAGCTGATGACCAGCGTTTTCTACAATCACATGCGGGTGGACCCCAAGAATCCGGACGACCCCGATCGGGATCGGTTCGTGCTGAGCAAGGGCCACGCTGCCCCCTGCTATTACGGCGTACTGGCCGAGATGGGCTTTTTCAGCCGGGAGGAATTCACCAATTTCCGGCAGCTTCACTCCATCCTGCAGGGTCACCCGGACGCCAAAAAGGTCCCCGGCATCGACGCATCCACCGGCTCCCTGGGCCAGGGCTGCTCCATCGCCGTGGGCATGGCGCTGGGCGCCAAGATCCAAGGCAAGGACACCAAGGTATATGCTCTGCTGGGTGACGGCGAGTGCCAGGAGGGCCAGATCTGGGAGGCCTTTATGGCTGCTGCCCACCACAAGCTGGATAACCTGACCGTCATCATCGACAACAACGGGTTGCAGATCGACGGCACCAACGACGAGGTTATGTCCCTGGGCGATCTGCCCTCCAAGCTGCGCGCCTTTGGCTTCGAACTGTTTGAAATCGACGGCCACGATCTGGACGCCATTGAGGCAGCGCTGAGCGCCCCGGTTACCGGCAGGCCCAAGTGCATCCTGGCTCACACGGTGAAGGGCAAGGGCGTGTCGTTTATGGAGAACCAGGTGGGCTGGCACGGCAAGGCGCCCAACGCCGAGCAGCGTCAGCAGGCTTTGAAGGAATTGGAGGACTGAGCCATGAGTGAAAAGATCGCAACCCGTGAGGCCTACGGCAAGGCTCTGGTAGAGCTGGGCGCCGTTAACGACAAGGTGGTCGTGCTGGACGCCGACCTGGCCGGCGCCACCATGACCAAGCATTTCAAGGCCGCCTACCCCGACCGCTTCTTTGACTGCGGCATCGCCGAGGCCAACATGATGGACATCGGCGCCGGCCTCTCCACCATGGGCCTTATCCCCTTCTGCTCCACCTTTGCCCTGTTCGGCGCCGGTCGCGCTTATGAGCAGATCCGCAATTCCATCGCGTACCCCAAGTTCAACGTGAAAATCTGCTGCACCCACGCTGGTGTCTCCGTGGGCGAGGACGGCGGCAGCCATCAGTCCGTAGAGGATATCGGCCTCATGCGTCTGATCCCCGGCATGACGGTCATCGTGCCCGCTGACGCCAAGGAGGCCCGGAAGGCTACGCTGGCGTTGGCGGAGTTCAAGGGCCCCGCCTATATGCGTCTGGCTCGTCTGGCCACCCCTGTGTTTGAGGAGGACTACCCCTTTGAGATCGGCAAGGCCAACGTACTGCGCGAGGGTAAGGACGCCGCCGTATTTGCCTGCGGTCTGATGGTCAACGAGGCGCTGGAGGCTGCCAAGCTGCTGGCCGCTGAGGGTATTGAGATCAGCGTCATCAACGTCCACACCATCAAGCCCATTGACGCGGCCTGTGTCACGGAGTACGCCACCAAGTGCGGCAATGTGGTTACCGTTGAAGAGCACAGCGTCATCGGTGGTCTGGGCGACGCCGTGGCCGATGTGCTGATGGGCAAGGTCAACTGCAAGTTCCGCAAGATCGGCGTCAACGATCAGTTCGGCCAGTCCGGCAAGGCAGCTGACGTCCTGCGGGAGTATGGCCTTACGGCAGATCAGATCGCCGCGAAGATCAAGGAAACGCTGTAAGTATTTGTGGGAATTGAAAATGAGCAGAGGTCGGCATTTCGACCTCTGCTCTATGTTTATATGGTATTTCCGCTTATGCGGCGGGCTGCTCAGCGGGAGTCTCCTCCACCATATAGTCGGTGACGTCCTTTTCGTCGGTGACCACGCCGGTGATCTCATCGCGCTTGGCGCAGAAGGAGCACAGACGGGTGCGGCCAGCGGCGATGGCCTGCTCCACGGTGCCCTCGGTCAGCGTGTCGGTGTGGTTCAGTGCACCGCAGTCCTCATGGGTGTGGTAGACCTTGCCGAAGGGCGCCCAGTACACGTTTTCGTTGCCGAGGGCCTGGATGGCGGCCTGCTGCTGCTCTTGGGAAACGGGATTCCACTCATAGCTGGCGGCGCCGCCGATCAGCAGGGCGACGATGGCCACGATGGTGGCAATGACCTTGGTCTTCTTGTCCAGATCCTTGTTGGTCAGCATGATAATGATAATGGGCAGGAAGCAGATCACGCATGCAATGACGCCCATGTTGTTCCACAGCCAGAACTTCAGCGGGTTTTTCTCCGAGGCAGGCTTGATGTGATTAGCCTTCTTCCAGAGCTGTGCGCCGATGATGACGCACACCAGATCCAGTACCAGCAGGATGATGAGCTGCCACAGAGTGGGAATGAAGTTAAAGTTGACCTTGCCGATGACAACCAGGATCGCCAGGATCTCAAACACGAGAGCCACAACCCACAGAACGATGGCACCGGCCCGCAGCCCGCCGGCGTTGCCCACAGGGGCGGCCTGCAGGATGGTGGGGTTCTGAGCCGCGGCGGGTTTGATCGGATTACCGGTGCTTGCCGACACGATATTGTGTTTTTTCTTGTCTGCCATATGTATTTCCTCCCGTCAAACACAAAATATTGAGGTTTGTACCTTTCATTATACCAATTATTTTGAATTACACAACAGTTTTTTCATGGAAATGACAGGAATTTAATGCGCTACATTGACATTTTTCGTCTAATCGTTCTATAATGGAGCAAAGATCCTGCATACACTTTCAAAGAAGGAGCAAACACCATGGATATTAACTCTCTCGTCAGCACTCTGATGAGCGGCGATTCCCTAAACGGCATCAGCGAGCTCACCAACACCAGCAGACAGGATGCGCAGAACGTTCTGAGCGCCGCCCTTCCCATGCTGCTAAGCGGCGCACAGGCGCAGTCACAGGACACCAACACCGCCGGCAGCTTCGGCAACGCCCTGTTTACCCACGGCCAGGTTGATACCAGTGACCTCTCCTCCTTCCTGCAGGGTGTGGATCTGGAGGACGGCAACAAGATCATCGGACATTTGCTGGGCGCAAACCAGAGCAGCGCAGTGAACGAGATCGCCAGCCAGACCGGCGTCAGCACCAAGAGCACAGGCACCATCCTGGCCGCCGTAGCTCCCCTGCTGCTGAGCCTGCTGGGTCAGCAGCTTGGCTCCAACAACGCCAACTCCAATGCCAGCCTGATTGGCAGTCTGGCCACCTCCCTGCTGGGCAACGTGAACATGACCAGCCTGCTGGGCAGCCTGCTGGGCGGAGGCATGACGCAGCAGCAGACCATTCTGCAGCAGCCCACCATCCAGCAACCCACCATTCAGCAGCCTATTGTGCAGCAACAGCAGCAGACCCAGAAGCCCGGACTCCTAAACGCGATTTTGAATCTCTTCCGCGGCTGATCTCCGACAAGTTGAAAAGAGTGCGGATACGTCATATCCGCACTCTTTTTGTTGTTTTACTGATTGAGATCATCAGAACGCCTTGCCGTCGCAGCCCAGCACGTCCACGATCTTGTGTGCCACCATGGCCTTGATGGCAGCGCGGGCGGGCTTGAGGTACTGACGGGGATCAAAGTGATCCGGGTGCTCGGCGAAGTACTTGCGGATGGTGGCAGTCATGGCCAGACGCAGGTCGGAGTCAATATTGATCTTGCAGACGGACATAGCCGCGGCCTTGCGCAGCTGCTCCTCAGGGATGCCCACGGCGTCGGGCATGTTGCCGCCAAACTCGTTGATCTGCTTGACGAACTCCTGAGGCACAGAGGAGGAGCCGTGCAGCACGATGGGGAAGCC
>DGHJ01000045.1:205-3362 GCA_002392625.1 Oscillospiraceae bacterium UBA3851 | reverse complement strand
TGAGGAGACGATACCTATGCCCATTCCCAATATCCCACAGCCGGAGATATTGCCCCAGACTGTCAAAAAAGTCTGTAAAGCGTTGGTTCTCGGAAAGGAAGATAGTCTGAAAGAAACCCATGAGGGGTGTCTTTCAGCTATTTAATCACCGTTTTCCGAACTTTTTTTGAAAGTTCGGAAAACGCCTCAGCTTGTCAAAATAGCGGCTTTGCCGCTTTTTTGACAAGCTGATTGCCCATCGACGATGAGCTGCGGCTGCGGAGGTTCGACGGCAACTACGACACGGGCCTGCCCTGGTATCAGGACCCGGAGACGGTGCTTCTGGTGGACGGCGGGGGAGACCCCTATGCGCGGTCGCGTGTCCGGCGAATGTACGATTACCTGGCGGCACACGGCGAGCTGTACTGGATCGAGGTCCGGACGGAAAAGAACTTCACGCCCATTGGCGACGTGACCTTCTGGCAAGAAGACATGCCCATTGTCATCGGCTTGCCCCAATACCGTGGCCGCGGCATCGGCGGCCGGGTGGTTGCGACCCTGTGCCGCCGGGCGGAGGAACTTAACTATAATAAAGTTTATGTAAACGAGATATATGACTTCAACGAGGGGTCCCACCGGTGCTTTGCGCGGGCGGGATTCACGGCGTACGAGAAGACGGAGCAGGGCGCGCGGTACGTGCGGCGGCTGAAGGAGGAATAAGGAAAAATGACGGTGCGAGAGACAGGAAAACGGATCGTTACGGCGCTGGTTTGCGTTATGGTGCTGGTGTGCCTGGTGCCGACAACGGTATTCGCCGACTCAGGGCCAAAGCCCTCGGTGTCGATCACTCTTGAGAACATGGATGGCCGGGTGTGCTACGGCACGCTGCTTTCCAGAACGGAGTCCACGGGCCCTGCCCACGCGTGGGACGGCAGCGAGGAGAGCATCCAGGATTACGGAGATGACCACAGCGTCTGGCAGGCAATGGCGGACTACAAAGATCCCGACGGCTTCTATTTCCTGCAGCAGTACTGGCGGTGCGATGAGAACAGGGGCTTTACCTGGAGCTACTATCCGCCCAAGACCTTCAAGATCCTGCTCTATTATCCCGATACGGGGGCGTTCGTCAGCAGCGGCGTGCTGGAGCGCTATGCCTTTGACAGCTACTACACCGCGAATCTGGCGGACGGCGCCATGACGGTCCGGCGCAGCTTCAACTATACCGCGCAGATCGTGGGCCTGGCAGGCCGGATGGTCATCACCATTCTCATCGAACTGGGCATTGCCCTGCTGTTCTCATTCCGGGAGAAAAAGCTGCTGCGGCTCATCCTCCTGGTCAACGTGGTGACACAGCTGGCGCTGAACGCGGCGCTGTTTGCCATCAACTACGCCGAGGGACCCTGGGCCATGGTGATTCTCTATGTCCCGCTGGAGCTGGCGGTGATCATCGTGGAGGCGGCGGTGTACTGCCTGGCGTTCCGCCGCGCCACGGAGCGGAAGATCGCCGCGGGAAAAATCATCCTCTACGCCCTGGCGGCCAACGTGGCCTCCTTCGTTCTCGGCTGGGTGATCAGCCGGTTTGTCCCGTTCCTCTTCTGAGCGAAAATCTGGACCGCTGACCCCTTGTTCCCGTGTTGACAATCAACCGTATTTGGGAGTAAAATAGGCATGATAGCGCGCCGCCGAAAATCGGCGGAAAACCTCATCACAACAGGAGGCGTTATGAAAGGTATTTGCGTGCGAAGCGAGATCCATCCGCTGAAAAAGGTGCTGCTCCACCGACCCGGCCGGGAGCTGCTGCACCTGGTCCCGGACCGTCTGCCGGAGCTGCTATTTGACGATATCCCGTTTTTGAAGATCGCCCAGGCGGAGCACGACGCCTTTGCCCGGATCCTGCGCCAGAACGGCGCCGAGGTGGTGTATCTGGAGGACCTGATGACCGAGGTGCTGACGCTGCACCCGGAGCTGGTGAAGCCCTTCCTGCTCCAGTGGCTGGACGAGGGCAACATCAAGACGGAGCGGTGGCAGAACAAGCTCTGCGACTATCTCACCGCCAACTTTCAGGGCAAGGCGCTGGTGGAGAAGACCATGGAGGGCGTCACCCTGCGGGAGCTGGGGGACGTGCGGAGCCACTCCCTGGAGGACATGATCGCCCCGCCGGACGACCTGCTGGTGGACCCCATGCCCAACCTGTACTTCCAGCGGGACCCCTTCGCCTCCGTGGGCAACGGCGTGCTGCTGCATAAAATGAAGTTCCCCACCCGCTGCCGGGAGACCATCTACGCCGACTACATCTTCAACTATCACCCCGACTTCGCCGGGCTGGTGAAGCGGTATTATGACCGCACGTTCCACGCCTCCATCGAGGGCGGCGACGTGCTGAACCTGACCGCCGACACGCTGGCCATCGGCATCTCCCAGCGCACCTCGCCGGACGGCATCGAGCTGGCCGCCCGCAAGCTGTTCGCCGACCCGGAGGCGCAGATCCGCACGGTGCTGGCCTTTGACATCCCCAACTGCCGGGCCTTCATGCACCTGGATACCGTGTTCACCCAGATCGACGTGGACAAGTACACCATCCACCCGGCCATTCTCGGCCCGCTGACGGTGTACGAGATCACGCCGGGCCAGGGCGACGAGCTGAGCATCCGCCGCATGGACGCGGATCTGGAGCGCATTTTGGCGGAGTACACCCACACCGACCGGGTGGAGCTGATCCCCTGCGGCGGCGGCGATCCCATCGCGGCGGCGCGGGAGCAGTGGAACGACGGCTCCAACACGCTGTGCATCGCGCCGGGCAAGATCGTGGTCTATGAGCGCAATGACGTGACAAACGCCATTTTGCGGGACAAGGGCATTACCGTGCTGGAGATGCCCTCGTCCGAGCTGAGCCGCGGCCGGGGCGGTCCCCGCTGCATGTCCATGCCCCTGTGGCGGGCGGAATGATTCTGTCGAGAAAACCCATTTATATAACAACTTTTGAGGAGGAAAACAACAATGGGACTGAACATCAGAGGAAGAAGCTTCCTCGCTCTGCTGGACTTCACCCCCGAAGAGATCAACTACCTGCTGGACCTGTCCGCTGAGTTCAAGCGGCTGAAGAACGCCGGTGTGGAGCACAAGTGGCTCACCGGCAAGCAGGTCGTGCTGCTGTTCGAGAAGACCTCCACCCGCACCC
>DGHJ01000045.1:0-155 GCA_002392625.1 Oscillospiraceae bacterium UBA3851 | reverse complement strand
ACCCGCACCCGCTGCGCCTTTGAAGTGGGCGCCCGCGACCTGGGCATGGGCGTGACCTTCCTGGATCCCGGCTCTTCCCAGATGGGCAAGAAGGAATCCCTGGCCGACACCGCCAAGGTGCTGGGCCGCATGTTCGACGGCATCGAGTACCGCGG
>DGHJ01000110.1:21991-33116 GCA_002392625.1 Oscillospiraceae bacterium UBA3851 | reverse complement strand
CAGCTTGTCAAAAAAGCGGCTTTGCCGCTAATTTTGACAAGCTGAGGGAAAAGACGCGGTGCTTTTGCACCGCGTCTTTTCCGTTGCGGGGGAGGGATATCTTTCACTCCGGCCGGGAGTTTTCCGCCATTTTCGCTCTTTTTCTCCGGCGGCGGGCCTTGCCGCGGCGGATCAGCACCACGATCAAAACAACGATACCTGCCAGGATCAGCAGCCACAGCCAGGAATAGGCCAGGAACACGACCAGATCCTCCAGGAATTCGCCCACGCTCTCCAGACCGGATTTGAAGGCGTTTCCGATCCGCTCGCCCAGAGTCAAAGGAGCCTCCTTGGTGCCGGAGAAGTGGTAGACCTCCCGCACCGTCACGTTGACGGTGGCGTAATCCACCAGATTGTCCATACCCCGCAGGGAGCCGGAGAGATAGTCGATGGTCTGCTCTGTGTCGGAGATAGCGTTCTCGATGGTGATGATGTCGGCCATGGTGTCCGCCTTGGCCAGCAGCTCCTGGAGCCGGGCCAGCTTCGTCTGTGCCGTGGTCAGCCGGGACTGTACGTCGTAATAAGTTTCGGATACATTCTCCTGGGAGGAGCTGAGCCGGATCAGATGGCAGACATTGCCAACCTGCGTGCAGAACTCGTCAAACCGTTCGGCAGGAACGCGGACCACCAGTGAGGCGTAGCGATAATCCGAGGAGAATCCGGAGAGGTTCCGCTGCTCGTAGTAGCCGGAAACACTGTCCACCAACGCAGTGATATCGGCGATAGCCTTGTCAAACTCCGTTGTCTCCAGCTCAATGGTTGACCGGTAGATCATCTTGGCGGACTGCTCACGCTGGTAAGAAGTCACGTTATCTGCGACTTCGCCGTCCCAATTGGGCGCCTCGGCGGGTGACGCCGTGTCGTAGCCCATGTCGGGTGCAGAGGGGGCCATGCTTTTTCCGCCGCCGCAGGCCGCCAGCGAAAATACCGTAAACAGGCAGACCAAAATACACGCAAATCTTTTCATAGTGATGCTCCTTTCCGATGGGGAAAGGGGACGGCGTCCGTCATCCCCTCTGTGTCTGTTTCCGCGCCGGTCATTCACCGTGACGAAGCAGTTGGATCATACCCAGCAGGCAGAGTACGCCTACCGCTATAGCCAGTGAAATGGTCAAGCAGGAGAGGGCCATACCGTTTCGACCGGGCAGGAAAAAAGAGACCAGGGCAAACAGCACGCACAGACTGACCAGCCCGGCGATGAGATTTCTGGCGCTTTTCATTTGACAGATCCCCTTTCTTTAACGATTTAACGCGGCGAATGATCTTCTCATTCATACTGTAGCACGGTTTGAGCGAAATTGCGTTACAAATCAGATACAGACCAGTTACAGGTAAGCTAAACAAAAGCATGCCGGAAACAAGACCGCAGGTCGGCCGTATTTTTTCTTGTATTTGGGGACACTCTTTGTTATAATATACTATATATTGCCATCATGGTACCTATGCGTGATCCACGGAGGAGATTTTTGATTTGCAGTATCTGACGAATCTGTTTCGGGCGCTGGACCTTGGCTCGCTCCGGGACCTGGTTTTTCGGCTTATCTCGGTGCTGCTGTGCCTGACGGTCCACGAGGCCAGCCACGGTCTGGCGGCCTACGCCCTGGGCGATCCCACGGCAAAGAGCCAGCACCGGCTGAGCCTGAACCCTCTGCGGCATATCGACTGGTTTGGTTTTGCCATGCTGGCCGTGGCGGGCTTCGGCTGGGCCAAGCCGGTGCCGGTGAACCCCAATTATTTCAAGAAGCCAAAGCTTGGCATGGCGGTGACGGCGCTGGCCGGGCCGCTGTCCAACATGGTGCTGGCGCTGGTTCTTCTGGTGATTGTAAGGCTGCTGTATATGGGAGGGATTTTGACCCAGCTGGGCCTGGACTTTCTCTTTCGGGCTACGCTGCTCTCCATCGGCCTGGGGATCTTCAATCTGATCCCCATTCCGCCGCTGGACGGGTCCAAGGTCCTCTTTTCTGTTCTGCCGGACAAGCCCTATCAGATGCTGATGCGGTATGAGCGCTATGGTATGATCCTGCTCCTGGTGCTGGTGATGACGGGGGCCGGCGGCGGTTATCTCAGCAAGCTGATCTACGCGGTGTTCACGCTTTTCTGCCGTGTGGTGGGCCTGACTATAGTTTGATCGAGGGATAGATTTGGATAATCCGATTTTCAAACTGGAAAAAGTGGTGCAGGAGAAGGGAAACGAGGCCCTGCAGGATTTTGAAGGGCCGCTGGACCTGATATTGTTCCTGCTAAGCAAAAATAAAATCGAGATCCAGGATATTCCCATCGCCATGATCCTGGACCAGTATCTTGCCTACCTGGAGCAGCGCCAGCAGATGGATCTGGAGGTGGCCAGCGAGTTCGTCACCATGGCCGCCCACTTGATGTACATTAAGACGCGTATGCTGCTCTCCATCGAGGATGAGGAAGCCCAGAGCGAGATGGACGCCCTGATCAAGTCCCTGGAGGAGCGCAAGCGCGGGGAGATCTATCTGAGGATCAAGGGATTGACGGAGCGGATGGGTCCCATGTCCGAATTCGGGCGCAACATTCTCACCAAAAACCCCGAACCCATGGAGCGGGGCAAGATCTACGAATACGATCAGGAGCCGGCGGACCTCGTCCTTGCCATGCAGGAGGTTTTCGACCGGCAGGGTCAGATCCAGCCGCCCCAGCTGGACGTGTTCGACGAGATCGTCAAGCGGGAGCCTTATTCCGTGGAGCGCAAGGCCCGCGAGCTGTTCCAGCGCCTCAAGCAGGGCGGTATCACCCGATTCCTGCTGTTATTCCGCGGCAGCCGCAGCCGCAGCGAGCTGGTGGCCACATTTATGGCCGTGCTGGAGCTGTGCCGCACCCGCGCCATTCGGCTGGCCGGCTCCGCCACAGACTGCACCGTCAGCTGCAGCGGCGAACTGCCGGAAGAGTTGAAATTTGAGTAGAGAGAGATCACCTATGGATAATCTGGACATGAGAGAGATCGAATCCGCCATTGAGGCCATCCTGTTTGCCTCCGGCGAGCCTGTGCAGATCGACAGGATCTGCATTGCGCTGGAGATGGACAAGCCCACCGTGGAGCTGGTGCTGAAAAAGCTGGCGGATCATTACAGCTATGACCGGCGGGGCGTCCGCCTGATCCGGATGGATGAGAGCTATCAGCTATGCTCGTCGCCGGACTATGCCGATTATATTCGCAAGGCCTTTGAGATCCGCAAGCCCGCCAAGCTGAGCCAGCCGGCGCTGGAGGTGCTGACCATCATCGCCTACTATCAGCCTACTACCCGCGCCTATGTGGACCAGGTCCGGGGCGTGGACAGCTCCTATACCGTGGGCTTGCTGCTGGATCGCCATCTGATCGAGGAGTGCGGCCGGCTGCAGGTGCCGGGCCGGCCCCGTCTGTACCGTACCACCAAGGCGTTTCTGCGGGCATTCCACTTGAATTCCCTGGACGAGCTGCCGGAGATGCCCGGCCTGGAGACCGATGGGCAAATGCGGTTGAATGAGGACGGCGACGTGGTGGATATCGTGCCGCTTTCGGAGCAAGCGGGCGAATAAGCCTTTTGACGCAACGTGAGAGGGGGTGGCTGTTTGGTTGTTTTATATATCCTTGGGGCGCTGCTGTTGCTGATCATCTGCATCATGCTGATCCGCGTGGGGGTTTATGTCTCGTTTGGCGGCGAGCTGTGCGTTCGGATAAAGCTCGGTCCTGTGACCAAGCAGATCATACCGAAGGCTGAAAAACCGAAAAAGCCTGAAAAGCCCAAAAAGGAAAAGAAGAAAAAGAAAGAAAAGAAAGAGAAGGAAAAGCAGGAGGAAAGCCCGAAGGAGAAGAAAAAACCGAACCTCACCTTTGAGGACATCCGCTCTGCTATTCCGGTTGTGGTGAATGCGCTGAAGAAAGCAATCGGCAGAGCCGGGCGTCGGCTGCGAATCGACCCTATGCGCCTGACTGTCGTATTCGGGAACGACGATCCTGCAAAAACAGCTGAAATGTTCGGCTGGGGCTGTTCCGCCATGTGGACGCTGATGCCGAGGCTGGAACAGCACGCTCGAATGCCCGATCCCAGGATCCACCTGGACGTGGACTATAACGCACGCCAGACGAGAGCTGAGGGCGAGATCGCCGTCTCCCTGCTCATATGGGACGGCGTCGTGATCGTCATGACCCTTGCCATTCCTGTATTCAAGTGGTTCCTCGCCACCCGGCGGGAGAAGAAAGCGGCACGGAAGGCCGCTATGAAGAGCAATTACGCAGAAGATCAAAATAAAGGAGAATAATCATGGATAACAACGAGAACAAAAGCGGCGCGCTGCGGGATCTGATGAACACCTCCATCGGCAAGATCCGCGAGATGGTGGACTCCAACGCCATCATCGGCCAGCCCATTGCCACGCCGGACGGCGTGACACTGATCCCCGTGTCCCGCATGAGCTTCGGCTTTGGCTGCGGCGGCGGTGATTACGGCAAACAGGCCCCCAAATTCGGCGGCGCCAGCACCGCCGGCGTCCGTGTGGAGCCAGTGGCGTTTCTGGTCATCAAGGATGGCATTACCCGCGTTCTGCCGGTGGCTATGCCTGCTATGACAACTGTGGACCGGGTCATCGACATGGTGCCGGAGGTCATGGACCGTGTGGAGAACTTCATCGATAAGCGCAAGGCGGAAAAAGAGACGATCTGAATGAATATACTGGGGTCATCAACGCTGAGGGGTGACTCCATGAAAAAGTCGATCATACTGGTTTGTATTCTGCTGGCGCTGCTGCCTTGCCGCGTCAGTGCGGCGGAGATTTCGGCCACTTCGGCCATCCTGATGGATGCCGATTCCGGGCAGGTGCTCTATGAAAAGAATGCCGACCGGAAAATGCTGATTGCCAGCACCACCAAGATCATGACAGCGCTGGTGGTGCTGGAGCGCTGTGACTTAAGCGAAACCGTCACCGTCCGTCCTGAGCACATGGCTGAGGGGTCTTCCATGTATCTCAAGCCGGGCGAAGAGCTGACGGTGGAAACGCTTCTCTACGGCCTGCTGCTATGCTCCGGCAACGACGCTGCTCTGGCGCTGGCAGATCACTGCGGGGGCAGTGTGGAGCGATTTGTCGGCTGGATGAACGGCAAGGCCGCTGAACTGGGCATGACGGGGACGTCCTTTGCCAATCCCAACGGTTTGGACGATGACGGGCACTTTTCCACCGCCCGTGATATGGCTGTTCTGGCCGCGTATGCAGCAGACGATCCCACGTTCGTGCGGATATGCTCTACGGTGACGGCCACCGTCGGCGGGCGGACTATGAACAACCACAACAGACTTCTGAAGACGCTAAATGGCTGCGTCGGCATGAAAACGGGCTACACCAAAGCCGCGGGACGCACGCTGGTTACCTGTGCGCAGCGGGACGGGCACCGCCTTGTGGCGGTCACCTTTCAGGACGGAAACGACTGGGCCGATCACGCCGCCCTGTATGACGAGGGGTTTCAGCGTCTGTCGGATGAGGACGCGACGTGATGTGACGGGAGGATGACCTTGACGGAACGGCTGCAAAAAATCATATCCCAAGCCGGGTTGTGTTCACGCCGGGCAGGGGAGGAGCTGCTGCGGCAAGGCCGTGTCCGGGTGAATGGGCGCCCTGCCGCCCTTGGCGACAAGGCAGACCCCTCCTTGGACCGGATCGAGGTGGACGGACGTGCGCTTCCGTCAGCGCCTCCGGCGGTGTATCTCATGCTGAATAAGCCGCGGGGATATGTGACCACCCTGTCCGATGAGCTGGGCCGCGCCACGGCCGCGCAGCTGGTGTCGGACTGCGGCGTGAGGGTATTTCCCGTGGGGCGGCTGGACAGGGACTCCGAGGGATTGCTCCTGTTCACCAACGACGGCGCTCTTATGCAATCGTTAACGCATCCGAAGCACGAGGTCGGCAAGGTTTACCACGTGACCGTAACAGGCGACGTGTCGGACGCGGCAGAGCGTCTTGCGTCCGTAAACGATCTCGACGGGGAGGTCATTTCCCCTGCGGAAGTGGTGACCATTTCCCGTGATGGCGATCAGGCGCTGCTTTCCGTCACCATCCATCAGGGCAAGAACAGGCAAATCCGCCGGATGTGCCGAAAAGTGGGCCTGACGGTCCAACGCCTGCGGCGGATGCAGGAGGGCGACCTGCGTCTTGGGGACCTGCCTGCTGGCAAGTGGAGATACTTGACAGATGTTGAAATCAAATACTTAAAGGGAAGCGACCGACGTGAATAACGACGTTTTATATCACATTCGATCCAATCTGGATACGTTTTCCAAGGCACAAAAGCGCATTGCCCAGTATATTCTTAAATATTCCGATAAGGCTGCCTTTCTGACCGCAAAGCGGCTGGGTGAGATCGCCCAGGTCAGCGAATCCACGGTCGTCCGCTTTGCCGCTGAGCTGGGCTATGAGGGCTATCCGGGGATGCAGCGCGCATTGCAGGAGTTGGTGCGCGGTCGGCTGACTTCCGTGCAGCGGATCCGCGCCTCTCAGGAGCAGATCGTCGGCGCCGACATGATCAGCGAGGTGATGCAGCGGGATATGAACAGCATCCACGCCGCCATCGAGCGCATCGACCGCCGGGAGTTTGACCGTGTGGTGGACATGCTGCTCCACGCGGAGCGCATCTATATTATGGGCGTCCGGTCCTCCTCGTTCCTGGCGGGATATTTGAACTTCTATCTGCACCTGATCTTCAAAAATGTGGTCTACGTGCAGAATGCCGCCGCCGGTGAGATCTATGAACAGATGGTTCATATCGGCCCCGGCGACGTTCTGGTGGGGATCAGCTTTCCCCGCTATTCCATTATGGCGGTGAACGCTGTACAGTATGCGCACGACCGGGGTGCGGACGTGGTCGCCATTACCGACAGCACCATCTCCCCGCTGTGCCAGTGGGCATCGGCCGCGCTGCTGGTGCGCAGCGACATGATTTCCTTCGTGGATTCCATGGCGGCCCCTCTGAGCCTGCTCAACGCGCTGATCGTGGAGCTGGGCCGACGGAGAAAAGAGGACGTGGACGGCGTGTTTGCCGAGATGGAGCGGGTCTGGCTGGCGCACAGTATCTTTGGCGAGACGAATCATGAGTAAAAAAATCGTTGTGATCGGCGGCGGCGCCGCCGGAATGATGGCAGCCATCAGCGCTGCCGGACAGGAAACGGCTGTGACGCTGCTGGAACCAAACGAGCGCCTCGGCAAGAAATTGAATATCACCGGGAAGGGCCGCTGCAACGTGACCAACAACTGCGATCTGGACACGATGCTGCAGAATGTACCGTGTAATGGTAAATTCCTTTACAGTGCCCTTTCCCGTTTTACCACCCAGGACACCATGGCTTTTTTTGAACGGCTCGGCGTGCCGCTGAAAACGGAACGGGGCAACCGGGTCTTTCCTGTGTCTGACCGGGCCTTTGACGTCAGCGCCGCGCTGGAGCGGGAGCTGCGGCGCCTTCACGTTCGAACGGTGCGTGACCGCGCCTGCCGGATCCTGCGAGATAATGCCGGCGTTACCGGCGTGCAGGGCGAAAAAGAACGCTATGAGGCGGATGCCGTTGTATTGGCCACGGGCGGACTTTCCTATCCCGGCACCGGCTCCACCGGCGACGGGTACCGTATGGCTGCCGAGCTCGGTCACACCATCGTTGAACCCCGCGGCTCCCTTGTCCCTCTGGTCAGCGACGATGCTTGCTGCCGTGAGATGCAGGGCCTCTCCCTGAAAAACGTGGAGCTGACGGTGAATAACGGCAAGGGAAAGGTAATCTTCCGGGAGTTCGGCGAGATGCTGTTCACCCACTTTGGCGTTTCCGGCCCCCTGGTCCTATCTGCCAGCGCTCATATGCGCCGGTGGGACAGGGAGACATATTCGCTGATCATCGACTTGAAGCCCGCGTTGGATCAGCAGAAGCTGGAAGCCCGGATTTTGCGGGATATTGCCGATGCGCCGAATAAGGATTTTGACAAGATCGTGGCCGGGCTGGTCCACCGCAGTATGGTGAATGTGATCCTGGACCGGCTTGAGATCAGCGGTGAGCTGAAGGCCCATTCCGTCACGAAGGAGCAGCGGCGCCGCCTTTGCACCCTGCTGAAGGGCTTTGCACTCAGCGTGACCGGGCCGCGCCCGGTGGCGGAAGCCATCGTCACCAGCGGCGGCGTAAGGGTGGGGGAGGTCCAGCCGTCTACCATGGCCTCCAGACTGGTCCCCGGCCTCTACTTCGCCGGGGAGATCCTGGACGTAGACGCCTATACGGGCGGATTCAATTTGCAGATCGCGTGGGCCACCGGCCGCCTGGCCGGTTTGTCCGCGAAACAGGATGGGGAGTGTAAGAAAGTGAAGAAAGAGCGGATCTATTCCATTGCCATTGACGGGCCGTCCGGTGCAGGGAAGAGTACCCTGGCCAAGGCGGTGGCCGCCCAGCGCAATATCCTATATGTGGATACGGGCGCTATCTACCGCACTATCGGCTACCACGTGTTCCGAAAGGGCATCGACCCGGCCCGCGTTCCAGAGGTGATCGCCGTACTGCCGGAGATCCACGTGGATATGGTGTATAGTGAAGATGGTTTACAGCATATGCTGCTCAACGGGGAGGACGTGACGGACGAGATCCGGCTGCCGCAGATCTCCATGTATGCATCCGCCGTTTCCGCCATAGCGGAGGTGCGCGCCTTCCTGCTGGACATGCAGCGGGATCTGGCCCGCAGACGCAGCGTCATCATGGACGGACGGGACATCGGGACCGTCGTGCTGCCTGACGCAGACGTGAAGATCTACCTGACGGCGGACGTGGAGAAGCGCGCACAGCGGCGCCTGAAGGAGCTGGAGCAGCGCGGCACGCCACGCCCCTACGACGAGGTACTGCGCGAGATGCAGGAGCGTGACTGGGCTGACAGCCACCGGGAGATCGCACCCCTCCGCCAGGCGGAGGACGCCGTCCTTGTGGATACCAGCGATCTGAACTTTGAAGAGAGCCGCGAGGCGCTGCTGGCCGTGATCCGCAGGAGGCTGGGTGAGGAATGAGCGACAGTTATTACACCAAAGTCCACGATTTTCTCAAGCCGTTCGTGGATTTCCTCCATCCGGGTGAGGTAAAGGGCCTGGAGAATCTGCCCGATGAGCCGGTGGTGCTCTGTCCCAATCACTGCAGCTGGTGGGATCCCATCCTGCTCATCAGCGCCCTCCGCCGGGATTATCCCCTGCAGGTCATGGCGAAGAAGCAGCTCTTTCACATCCCCATCCTGAAGACGTTCCTCACAAAGCTGGGGGTGTTCCCGGTGGACCGCGGCAATCACGACGTAGCCGCGCTGAAACGGTCCATCCAGGCGCTGAGAGAGGGGAGCAGCCTCATGATCTTCCCGGAGGGCACCCGCGTCAGGCGGAACAAGCAGGTCCGGGTCAAGAGCGGCGCGGGCGTGATCGCCGTGCGCGCCGGCGTCCGCATGGTACCCGTCTATATCGGCAGGAAAAAACCCCTGTTCGGCAAGGTGCCCATCATCTTCGGCAAGCCGTACACGCCGGTTTATACGGGCCGCAAGGGGACGGCGGAGGAGTACAAGCAGAACGCCGAGGAGGTCATGCGTCAGGTCTACGAGCTGGGCGGTGCGCAATGAAGGTCATTCTGGCAAAAACCGCCGGCTTTTGCTATGGCGTGGAGCGCGCCGTTGCCCTGGCGGAGAAAACGGCGCTGGAGCGGGGCGGCTGCGTGATGCTGGGCAGCATCATCCACAACGCCAACGTGGTGGCGCGGCTGCGCAGTTTGGGCGCCCGCCAGGTGGAGGGCGTTGAGGAGATCGGACCGGGGGATACGGTGCTGATCCGCGCCCACGGCGAGAAGAAGGATACCATCGAGCGTCTGCGTCAAAAGGGCGTGACCTGTGTGGACGCCACCTGCCCCAACGTGCTGCGCGTGCAGCAGATCGTCGCCGAGGCCGATGGGGAGGGGAGATTGCCGGTGATCATCGGCGAGCCTCACCACCCGGAGGTCATGGGCGTGGCCAGCTGGTCGCGGCACACCGTGGTCTTTCCCGGACCTGTGGAGCTGGAAAAATGGCTGATGGAAGACTCTTCCAGATGCGATCTGCCCTTGACGGCGGTGGCACAGACCACGTGCATCCGATCAATTTGGGAAAGTTCTGCAGAAATTTTAAAAAAAGAGTGTACAAATGTAAAATTATTTGATACAATATGCAATGCTACGCAAAAGCGCCAATCGGAAGCGGCCCAGCTGGCCGGCAAGGTTGACGTGATGGTCGTGGTCGGAGATCGTAAAAGTGCCAACACCAAACATTTGACGGAGATTTGCACCGAGAGATGTCCCCGCGTGTTCCAGATCGAGGGAGCAGGGGAGCTTTCACCGGACTTTCTTATTGGATGTTCTGTGGCGGGCCTTACGGCCGGCGCGTCCACTCCGGCGAGCATCATTAAGGAGGTATATACAACGATGAGCGAAGAAATCAAGAACACCGAGCTGGCGGAAGAAAGCTTTGAGGAGCTGCTGGAAAAATCTTTCAAAACTTTAAATACAGGAGAGAAGGTAACCGGTATCGTCACGGCGATCGGCCCCACCGAGGTGCAGGTCGACCTGGGCTGCAAGCAGGCGGGCTATATTGCCGTGGAAGAGCTGTCCGCCGACCCCAACGCCAAGCCTGAAGACATCGTCAAGATCGGCGACGAGATCGAGACCTACATCATCCGCGTCAACGACGTGGAGGGCTACGCCATGCTCTCCAAGAAGCGTCTGGATGCCGTGAAGGTTTGGGAGGACATCGAGCAGGCCCGCGAGAACAAGGTCACTCTGGAGGGCAAGGTCACTGAGGAGAACAAGGGCGGCATCGTCGTCAACGTCAAGGGCGTGCGCGTGTTCGTGCCCGCTTCCCAGAGCGGTCAGCCCCGCGGCGCCGACCTCAGCGAGATGATCGGCCAGACCGTCTCCCTGCGTATCACCGAGGTCAACCGCGCCCGCCGCCGCGTGGTGGGTTCCATCCGCGCCGTGGCCTACGAGGCTCGCCAGGCTGCCCAGGCCGAGATCTGGAACAACATCGAGGTCGGCAAGCACTACACCGGCACCGTCAAGTCCATGACCTCCTACGG
>DGHJ01000110.1:0-21911 GCA_002392625.1 Oscillospiraceae bacterium UBA3851 | reverse complement strand
GTGGACGGCATGGTTCACATCTCCGAGCTGAGCTGGAGCCGCATCAAGAATCCCGCCGAGGTCTGCTCCGTGGGCGACACTCTGGACGTTTACGTCATCTCCTTCGATCCCGAGAAGCGCAAGATTTCCCTGGGTGTGAAGGATCGCACCACCAATCCCTGGCAGAAGTTCATGGAGACCTACAAGGTTGGCGACGTGGCCTCCGTGCGCATCGTCAAGCTGATGACCTTCGGCGCTTTCGCTGAGGTCGTTCCCGGTGTGGACGGCCTGATCCACATCTCCCAGATCGCGGATCGCCGCATCGAGAAGCCCGGTGACGTTCTGTCCGAGGGCCAGATCGTGGACGCCAAGATCACCGCTGTGGATGAGGAGAAGCAGAAAATCTCCCTGTCTATCCGCGCTCTGCTGACCGCTCCCGTCGATGAGGACGTGGAGCCGGCAGAGGAAGTCGAGAGCGAAGAGGAGTAATCCTCCACTGCATTTCATACGTAACGCGGCCGGCACTGTATGCCGGCCGCGTTTTTTGTGTTTTCCTCCAATTTTTCTTTGAATTATGCACATTTCTTTCTTGATTTAATGCAAAAAATTGTATATAATACAAATGGACAAATATACGATTTTGCGGCAAGAGGAGGTGGACAGATGTATTTGGTTGGCGATAAAGTGGTACATCCGATGCATGGCGCTGGGGTGATCCGCGATATTGTGGAAGAGCGCATGGCCGGGCAGAAGAAGCACTACTATGTGTTTTCCCTGCCTGTGGGGGAATTGGTGCTGAAGATCCCCACGGAGAGCTGCGATAAAATCGGCATCCGGAGTCTGTCTACATCCGAGGCGATTCGAGGCTTGATCGACAGCATCCCGAAGCTTCCGGTGGATATGACGGTCAACTGGAACCAGCGCTATCGGGAGAATATGGAGCGGCTGAAGAGCGGCGAGCTCAGTGAGGTAGCGCGGGTCATCAAAGCGCTGATGTGGCGCGACCGGGAGAGAGGCCTTTCCAACGGGGAGCGGAAGATGCTCCATACGGCCAAGCAGATCCTTCTTTCCGAGGTCGTTTTGGTGAATGGAACGGATTATAAGGAAACCGAGCAGCAGATCGACAAGGTCATGCTGCTCAATGAGGAGTAAATTTGTCTATGGGAAAGCTCTGGGATAAGATCCGGGGGATCCGGGAAAAGCGCCGCCCCTTCTGCACGGCCATTGTGGCGGCTGCCGGACGCTCGGAACGTATGAACGGCGAGAACAAGCTGTTTATGGATCTGAACGGCGCTCCGGTGCTGATGCGCACTCTGTGCGCCATTGATCAGGCTGCACTGGTGGATGAAATCATCGTGGCCACGCGGGAGGATCTGCTGCTGGATGTGGCGGATCTGTGCAGCCGCGCCGCACTTCGCAAGCCGATTCGTGTCGTCAAGGGCGGCGCAAGCCGGATGGAGTCCGTTCTGGCTGCTGCCACAGAGGCCGATCAGCGCGCCGAGCTGCTTGCCGTTCACGATGGGGCGCGCCCCCTGATCCGGCCGGAGGAGATCGATAAACTGATCCGCAGGGGAGAGTCCACCTTTGCCGTCGCCCCTGCCGTTCCTTTGGCTGACACGGTGAAGGTCGTCGATGAAGCGCTCCGCGTGATCTCCACGCCGGACCGCGGGTCGATGCTCTCCGTCAGAACGCCCCAGGTGTTTCAGGCAGATATCCTGAAAGCGGCGCTGAAGTCCGCCCTGGACGCCGGCGTGGAGCTGACGGACGACTGTGCCGCCGTGGAGCGCCTGGGCAAAGAGGTCTATCTGATCCAGGGCGACCCGGAGAACATCAAGATCACCACGCCCTTGGACATCACAATCGCAGCTGCTATCCTGGCACAGAGGGGACGTGAGCAGCGGTGACTGGTCTTCGCATCGGCCACGGATATGACGTCCACCGTCTGACATCCGGCCGCAAGCTGATCCTTGGCGGCGTCCATGTACCCTGGGAGCTGGGACTGGACGGCCACTCCGACGCGGATGTCCTGACCCACGCCGTGATGGACGCGCTGCTGGGCGCCGCGGCCATGGGGGACATCGGGCTGCTGTTCCCCGACTCGGACGACGCGTTTTTGAACATTTCCAGCATTACGCTGCTGCGCCGCGTGACGGATCGCCTGGCAGGCGACGGATGGCATATCGTGAACGTAGATGCCACGCTGATCGCTCAGTGCCCTAAAATCGGCCCCTACCGTGACGAAATGCGCCGAAACCTGGCTGACGCCATGGGCGTTGATCTGGCGCAGGTCAACGTCAAGGCCACCACGGAGGAGCATCTGGGCTTTACAGGCGACGGCAGCGGTATGGCTGCTCACGCCGTGGCGCTGATAGAAAAAGAATAAAAGAGAGCGATTTTACTGCCTTCCGGGCCGGTCACGTATGACCGGCCCGGTTCTATTTCACCCGGCGTTTCTCCGCCTCATAAACTGCCAGTGAGGAGGTGTGTAATGGACTATTATCTTTTGATCGCCCGATCCGTGACACATGCACAGCATATGGCGCGTGTGCTGGAGGCCTGCGGCATCCGTTCAGGCATCCTTCGCGCCCCGGCGGGGCTGACCAACCGTGGATGCAGCTATGCGCTTCGGATCCGTAAAGAACAGTTGCACGCGGCGCGCACCTGCCTGGAGCAGGCGGAGCTGCAGCCGCTTGGCATATTTACGCGGCAGGGAAACGGCTATCGCGAGGTGGGACGATGATCTATTTTGATGCGGCGGCCACCACGCTGGAAAAGCCGCAGCAGGTGCGTCGCGCGGTATTCGAGGCGGTAAACGCCATGAGCTCTCCGGGACGAGGCATCCATCCTGCGGCACGGCTGGCGGAGGAGACCGCTTTTCAGTGCCGGATGGAGGCAGCCGAGCTGTTCGGCGTTTCCAACCCGGAGAACGTGATCTTCACCGGCAACGCCACCCACGCGCTCAATATTGCCATACGGTCCCTTGTCCGCCCAGGGAGCCGCGTTGTTATCTCCGGTTATGAGCACAATGCCGTTACCAGGACCCTGGCCGCCATTCCTGATGTGGAGCTGACGGTGGTGGACACGCCGCTGTTCCGGCAGGACGACGCGGCCCAGGGATTTGAGCGGGCCATAGCCGATGGATGCGACTTGGTGATCTGCAACCACGTTTCCAACGTCTTTGGCTTTGTACAGCCTTTGGAGCGGATCGCCGAGAGCTGCCGCCGACACGGCGCGCCGCTGATCGTGGACGCATCCCAATCCGCCGGTGTTTTGCCGGTTCGGATGGATGTGCTCGGCGCAGCATTTATTGCTATGCCGGGCCATAAGGGCCTCTACGGCCCCCAGGGGACGGGGCTGCTGCTGTGCGGCGAAGCGCAGGCGGAGCCGATCATGTTCGGCGGAACCGGAAGCGCGTCACGCCAACAGGAGATGCCGGCAGACCTGCCGGACCGGTTGGAGGCAGGGACTCATAATATGCCGGGCATCGCCGGATTGCTGGAGGGGCTGCGATTCGTCAGGAAAACCGGCGTTCGGAAGATCGCCGCCCACGAGCGGATGCTGACCGCTCATGCGTCTGTGCAGCTGCTGCGGCTGCCCGGCGTGCAGGTTTTTTCCACTGAGGATGCGTTCGCACAATCCGGCGTTCTGTCATTCACGGTGCCGGGACGGGACTGCGAGGAGCTGGGCACTGCGCTGGCGCGGCGGGGAATCGCCGTCCGTGCGGGGCTGCACTGCGCGCCCCTGGCCCACCGCTCCGCCGGTACGCTGCCGGGCGGTACTGTGCGTCTGAGCTTCTCGGCCTTCAACTCGAAGCGCCAGGTGGAACAGTTTGCCGCTGTATTGCGGCAGGTTCTTCGTGAAAATGTAACATTGTAGACACACATTTTTTGTTGCAATATCCCAATATTTTTTATATAATAGATATTGTCTATAAGTATGCTCAGACAGAGAGGGATTGCCTGTGGATAAACTGATGTCTGTTGTTGAAAATATTGGGAGATACTTACTGCTGATCCGCCCCATGGATATTGTGGATATGGCAATCATTGCCTTCCTGGTCTTCCGCCTGCTGAAGATGGTCAAGAGCAAGCGGGCGGAGAATATCCTCAAGGGCGTCGCCGTCTTCCTGCTGGCGCTGTGGATCAGCCAGGTCCTGCAGCTCAACGCCATCAACTACGTGCTCACTCATATCGTGAGCGTCGGCGTGCTGGCGCTGATCATCGTGTTCCAGCCGGAGCTGCGGCAGCTGCTGGAGAATCTGGGCAGCCGAAATATCCGACTGCTGCGGATCCTGTCGCCCCAGGAGAAGGTCACGGAGCTGGAGCAGGCCATCGACCAGACGGTGATCGCCTGCACGGAGATGTCCAAATCGCGCACCGGCGTGCTGATCGTGTTCGAGCGCAAGCTGCTGCTGGACGACATGGTCCGCAGCGGCACCACGCTGGATGCGGCGGTTTCCAGCGAGCTGCTGAAGAACATCTTCTTTGTGAAAGCGCCCATGCACGACGGCGCCGTTATCATTCGCAACGGCCGGATCCTGGGGGCGGGCTGCATGCTGCCCCTGTCCAAAAACACGAATCTGAGCCGTGATCTGGGTATGCGCCATCGGGCGGGCATCGGCATGAGTGAAAACTCTGACGCCGTGGTGGTGATTGTCTCCGAGGAGACGGGCTCCATCTCCGTGGCGGTGGGCGGCATGCTGAAGCGCCACCTTATGCCGGAGACGCTGAGCAAGCTGCTGCGCAACGAGCTGCTGCCCGCAGCGGAGGAAGAAGCAGACAAGCCGAAGGCGGGCATTTTGAACCTGCTGTTCGGCCGCGGAAAGGGGGATCAGGATGGAGAAGAAGAGTAAAGGCGGCGTCGTTATACGGATCGTGCTGTCCATCCTGGTCGCCGTTGCCATCTGGCTCTACGTGGATATCGGCCAGGCCACCACGGTGCGGACGGTGGTGCGGAATATTCCCGTTGAATTCTCCGGGGAGAACGGTGTCCTTGCCGACCGGAACCTGATGCTGCTCAGCGGCTACGATACGACCATTGATCTGTGGCTGGAAGGGCCGAGGACCACACTGTGGAAGCTGGACAAGAACAAGATCCGCATCGTGGCAAACACCTCCGGCATCACGGAGACGGGCCTCCAATCCCTGAACTACGACGTTATCTATCCCGACAACGTGTCGCGGACCAACATTAAGATCGAGAAGGCCAGCGCCTACACCGTTACCGTGACGGTGGGTGAGCTCTCCACCAAGGAGGTCCCTGTGTACTGTGATGTGACCGGGCAGGTGGCCGACGGGTTCTTCACGGAAACCGTACAGCTGGATCCCGCCACGCTGCTGCTGCGCGGCCAGCGGGACGATCTTCTCAGCGTGGCATACGCCAAAGTGGATATGCCTGCCGACGGCGCGGAGAAGACGGTGGTGCTGGGCCTCGCCTACACGCTGTACGATTACAATGATATTCCCATTGAGAATGAGAGTATCAGGACTGACACGAAGCTGATCCAGGCGACGCTTCCTGTGAAGACGACAAAGGAGATCCCGCTGCTGATGAATTACGTGGAGGCGCCCGGCTCCACCGAGGCGACCATGAAATGCACCATCGTTCCGCGGTATATTACGCTTTCGGGTGAGAAGGACGTGCTGGAGGATATTGACTCCATCCTGCTGGACACGATCTACCTCCAGGATCTGCAGCCGTATCAATCCTATGAATATCCCCTGCATGCGCCGGAGGGCACGACCCTGCCGGAGGGCGTGGAGAAGGCGACGGCCACCATTGTGGTCAGGGGCGTCAGCGAACGGACGCTGACGGTGACGGAGTTCCGGTTCACCGACGTACTGGAGGGCTACACTGCCACCGCCGTCACCGAGGGCCTGGATATCGTGGTCCGCGGTCTCACTGCCGACGTGGAGTCCATGGAGCCGGAGGATGTCATTGTGACAGTCAGTATGGAGCCGATCGTCACTGTGGGTGATTATACCGTCCCGGTGGAGGTCACGCTGTCCGGTTATCCCAACGTAGGCGCCAAGGGCAAGTATCAGCTCATTGTCAACCTGTCCGAGACGCCGGAAGAGCCGGAACCGGACCCGGAGGTCGAGAACCCTGACGAGCCGCAGGAGCCTGAGGAATAAAACCGGGCGGAAAGGAGCGCTTACATGACGCAAATCGCTACCGTGGAGGAGATTTTGGACCACGGTTATGCCAAAATATCCGTACCCCGCAAATCCGCCTGCGGACACGACTGCGAGGAGTGCGCCGGCTGCGGCGTGACGGGAACGGCGGTGCGGGCCAGGGCGCGAAACGACATTGGCGCCAGGCCTGGCCAAAAGGTCGTGGTGGAGAGCAGCACCAAGAAGCTGCTGGGCGTGGTCGTTCTGGTCTATCTTCTGCCGCTGCTTGGCTTTTTAGTGGGCTATTTTCTCTCCGCAGGCCTGGGCGAGACCGTCCGTGCGCTGATCGGGATCGGCGCTGCGGCGCTGTCCTTCGTCCCCTGCGTGATCTACGACCGCTACGCCCGCAAGCACGAGACGCTGACCTATACGATCCTGCGCCTCGTCTGATCATGTTTGGTTACGTTCTTCCGGCGCTGGACAAGCCGGACGAGGAAAACCGCCGGAGTTTCCAAGCCGCCTACTGCGGCCTGTGTCATACGCTGGGAAGGCGGTACGGCTTGGCGTCGAGGCTGTTCCTCAACTATGACCTCACGTTTCTGGTCATGCTGCTGGGGAGATCCTGCGACGCATCCCCTCGGCGCTGCCCGGTGCATCCCATCCGGCCGCGGCCCTGCGCCTGCGAAAGCGAATCGCTGGACACGGCGGCCGATGTCAGCGTGATCCTGCTCTGGTGGCAGCTGCAGGACGGCATCGCCGACCACACTTTTCTGCGCGGTCTGAAGTATCGCACAGCCTCCGTGCTGCTGGGCAGAGCCTATAAAAGGGCGCGGGAGAGACAACCTGGGTTTGATGCGAGTACCCGCGACTATCTGGCGCGTCTGCGGCAGCTGGAACTGGAAAAATGTCCGTCCCTGGACAGGCCCGCGGATTGCTTTGCCTCACTGTTGGCCGGGATCGCCGACTGTGAAACGGATCCGTCCCGCCGACGCGTGCTGGAACAGATGCTCTACCATCTGGGCCGCTGGATCTATTTGGTGGATGCGGCGGACGATCTGAGGGATGATCTGCGCAGCGGGTGTTATAATCCCGTCGCCGTGCGCTATGGTCTGCGGGACGGTGTATTAACGGACGAGGGCAAACGCGCCCTGGCCTGCACGTTGGATCAATCCATCCGCCAGATGGCGGCTGCCTTTGAGCTGGCCGATTTCGGCGACTACTCATCGGTGATCGAAAGCGTGGTCTATCACGGGCTTTATCAGGTGGGCGCCGCCGTTCTGGACGGCACCTTCCGCCGGGGAGGCAAAAGGGAACAAGGATAACTTGCAAATGAAAGGCAGGATCTGCTTATGCGCGATCCCTATCAGGTTTTGGGCGTGCCCAGCACCGCGACAGATGAGGAGATCAAAAAGGCATACCGGAATCTGGCGCGCAAATACCATCCCGACAATTATCACGACAATCCCCTGGCCGATCTGGCCCAGGAGCGGATGAAAGAGATCAACGAGGCCTATGAGGCGATCCAGTCTCAAAGAAAGCACAAGAGCGCAGGCAGTGCTTACAGCTACGGCTACGGCACAGGATACGGCGCTTCAGCGGGAACGTCCGGCGGCCCCAGGCAGCGGATCCGCGACGCCATTGCCCAGGGCGATCTGAATCTGGCCGACGAGCTGCTCAATGCCCAAACCAGCCGCGATGCGGAGTGGTTCTTTTTGAAGGGCACCATCTTCCGCAGGCGCGGGTGGATGGATGACGCCCTTGACTATTTTGAAACAGCCGTACAGATGGACCCGGAGAACGCGGAGTACCGATATGCCCTGGAAAACATGCAGGGACGCCGCGGCACCTATCAGCCGGACGGCTACCGCGCCATGACCACCGCCGGCTGCGGCAGCGACACCATGCGGAATATCTGCGGCGCGATGCTTTGCCTGAATTGTTTATCCGGCAGCGGATGGTATTTCTGCTGCTGAGAATGGAAAGGAAGATGATACCGTGGTAAAGAGTATGACCGGCTATGGCCGCTCAAGAGAGATGCTGCATATGCGGGACATCACAGTGGAGATCCGCAGTGTGAACAACCGGTATCTGGACTGTGCCGTCAAGATGCCCAGAGCCTACATTTTTGTCGAGGACGCCATCAAGGGCCTGGTGCAGAAGCGGGTCTCCCGCGGCAAGGTGGACGTGTTCGTCACCATTGACACCAGCGCCGCCGACGTGTCTGTCGTATCGGTGAACGAGCCGCTGGCCAGGAGCTATTACGAGGCGCTCAAACGCATCGGAAGCGAGCTGTCGCTGGAGACCGGCATCACCGCGGTGACGCTGGCAAAGTTTCCCGATGTACTGACGGTGTCGAAGGCGGAGGAGGATCTGGAGACGGTTTCCGCCGATATCTGCCGCGTTCTGGAGGATGCGCTGTCCGCTTATGACGCCATGCGTGCCGTGGAGGGCGCAAAGCTGGCGGAGGACATCTCCGGCCGGGTCGACACCATTGAGTCCGTGGTGGGCAGGGTGGAGGAGAAATCCCCCCAGACGGTGGCGGCATACCGGGAACGGCTGGAAAATAAGATGCGCGAAGTCCTGCAATCCACCACCATCGACGAGAGCCGGATCCTGACCGAGGCTGCGATCTTTGCCGACAAGGTGGCGGTGGACGAGGAGACGGTGCGCCTGCGCAGCCATATCGCCCAGCTGCGCGACATGCTGAAAAGCGCCGAACCCGTGGGCCGCAAGCTGGATTTTCTGATTCAGGAGGTCAATCGGGAGTGCAACACCATCGGCTCCAAGTGCAACGACCTGAGCATTGCCCAGGACGTGGTCACCATGAAGGCCGAGGTGGAGAAGATCCGCGAGCAGATCCAGAACATCGAGTGACGGAGCGGAGGCGACTATGCAGCTTATCAATATCGGCTTCGGCAACCTGGTGTCGGCTCAGCGTCTGCTGGCCGTCGTCAGCCCGGACAGTGCGCCCATCAAGCGGCTGATCCAGGAGGCGCGGGACCGCGGCATGCTGATCGACGCCACATACGGCCGCAAGACGGCGTCCGTACTGATTATGGACAGCGACCATGTGGTGCTTTCGGCGCTCTCCACCGAGCGCCTGGCCCCCCGCATGGGAATCACAATAGAGGATTGGGAGGAAGAGATTTGAACAAGATCGGCAAGACGTTTATCATTTCCGGTCCCTCCGGTGTGGGAAAGAGCACGGTGCTGCGCGCTCTGTTCCAGGGGCGGGATGACCTGTATTTTTCTGTGTCCGCCACCACCCGGCTGCCCCGCGAGGGGGAACGGGACGGCAAAGACTATCACTTTATTGACGCCGGTGCATTCCGGCATATGATCGATGAGGACGCTTTTTTGGAGTACGCCGAGTACGTGGGCAACTTCTACGGCACACCAAAGAAATACGTGGATGATGCCATGGCGGAGGGCAAGGACGCCATACTGGATATCGAGATCCAGGGTGCGGCGCAGGTCTGCGCCAAGCGGCCGGAGACGGTGCGCATTTTCATCGCCCCGCCCAGCTGGACGGAGCTGGAACGCCGCCTGACGGCCCGCGGCACTGACACGCCGGAAAAGATCCAGCAGCGGCTGCTCCGCGCCAAGGTGGAGCTGGAGTCCGCCAGGGACTATGACTATCTGGTCATCAACGACACGGTGGAGGACGCGGCGGAGGAGCTGCGCGCCATTTTGAAGGCGGAGCACTGCCGTCCTGTGGACCGCGTCGATCAGATCACAGGCTGAAAACTTGTAATTATATGGCCGAAAGGCAGATAGGAAGGTAATAGATTATGATGCTGTATCCCGCAATGAACAAGCTGACCGAGCACATTCCAAACCGCTATATGATGGTCAACGTGGTGGCTCGCCGCGCCCGCCAGATCGCCGAGGAGGCGGAAAAGAACGAGGAACACCTGAGTGAGAAGCCCGTCACCATGGCCATTCATGAGGTGGCTGAGGGTAAGTTTGACGTTAACAAAGAGGCGTAATGAGGAGAAGGGAGGGTTTTGCCGATGCCGCTGATCGCTAAAGTCGCCGTGGCGGCCGCGCCCTACGCCATCGACAAGCCCTACGACTATATTGCGCCCGACGACGCCCTGCCCGGTCAGCGTGTGCTGGTCCCCTTTGGGAACGGCAACCGCACCAGTGAGGGAATGATCCTGTCCGTGCATCAGGAGGTGCCCGCAAAGCCGCTGAAGGCCGTCCGCGAGGTGCTGGACACAGAGAGCCTTGTCACGGAGCGGGAGATCAAGCTGGCCCTGTGGATGCGCCAGCGCTACTTTTGCACCTTTCACGACGCTATCCACACCATTCTGCCCGCCGCTTTGTGGTATAAGTTCCGGGAGCTTTGGCAGGCGGCGGAGGATGCCCCGGCAGAGGGACTTACGGCGCGTGAGCAGGAGGTTTTGAATCTGCTGCGCGAAAAGCCTCTGGAGACGGATGAGCTGAAAAAGCAGTTCGGTGAAACGGTGGTGCCGCTGCTGCGGCAGCTCTCCAAACGCGGCATCGTTACTTCCCGGATGCAGAGCGAGCGAAAGGTACGCGACAAGACCGTGACGCTGGTCTCGTTGGCCGTGTCCCTGGAGACCGCTATGGAGTGGCTCCACGACACCGTTAAGCGTGCGCCCCGGCAGGTAGACGCGCTCCACATGCTCTCACAGACGGGTGAAGTCTCGATCCACGATCTGTGCTATTTCACCGGCGTTTCACGCATGGCCATCGATCGGCTGGAGAAGCGGGGGATCCTTTCCCTGCGCCAGCAGGAGGAATACCGGATCTCTTCTGCAGACTATGCTGTAAAGGCTATACCCATTACACTTAATGACGAGCAGCAGCAGGTCTATGAGACGATCCTGGCCCAGGCTCTGTCCGGCAAGGCCGGCGTCACCGCCCTGGAGGGCGTGACGGGCAGCGGCAAGACGCTGATCTATATCCGCCTGGCTCAGGAGCTGCTGCGGCAGGGGAAAACCGTGATGATCCTCGTGCCGGAGATCGCTCTGACGCCACAGATGATGGCTCGATTTACCGCCTATTTCGGCGATGAGGTGGCCCTGCTCCACAGCGCCCTGCGTATGACGGAGCGGTACGATCAGTATAAGCGGATCCGTAGAGGGGAGGCCCGCATCGTGCTGGGGACCCGCTCGGCGGTTTTCGCGCCGTTGGAGAACATCGGCCTTATCGTGCTGGACGAGGAACAGGAATCATCCTACGAATCGGAGAACGCACCCTGTTATCACGCCCGCGACATCGCTAAATATCGCTGCGTGCAGGAGAACGCTCGGCTGGTGCTGGGTTCTGCCACGCCCACGGTGGAGACGGCCTACTATGCCCGGCAGGGCATTTACCAGCTGGCACGATTGCGGCGGCGCTACAATGAGAAAAACCTGCCCCAGGTCATCCTGGCGGATATGCGCCGGGAGCTGCGGGACGGATATACCGGCTCCATCAGCCGCGTTCTGGCGGAGGAGCTGCAAAAGAACATCGTCGTCGGGGAGCAGAGCATCCTGTTTCTCAACCGGCGCGGCAACAGCCGTCAGCTGATCTGCCCCAACTGCGGTTATGTGCCTCAGTGCCCCCGGTGCAGCGTGTATTTAACGTACCATTCGGCCAACAGGCGGATGATGTGCCATTACTGTGGCTACTCTGTGAAAGCGCCGGAGGAGTGCCCCGACTGCGGCGGCCCTCTGAAGCATGTGGGCATTGGCACCCAGAAAATCGAGGAGGAGCTTCGCTTGCTCTTTCCGGATACCCCCATTCTCCGGATGGACGCCGACACGGTGGGCGAGGGCCACGAAAAGCTGCTGCGGGAGTTTGAGGAAAAAAAGGTTCCCATTCTGTTGGGCACACAGATGGTAGCCAAGGGGCTGGATTTTGAAAACGTCACGCTTGTGGGCGTGCTGGCAGCCGATCTGAGCCTGTATGTCGACCACTACCGTGCCTCGGAGCGCACGTTCAACCTGCTGACCCAGGTCGTGGGCCGCGCCGGGCGGGGCGATAAGGCGGGACGAGCTGTGATCCAGACGCTGACGCCGGAGAACGACGTGATCCAGGCGGCGGCAGAGCAGGACTACCAGCGGTTCTATGAGCGGGAGATCCGCATGCGCAAACTCCGCAGGGACCCGCCCTTTGCCGACCAGTTCGTGATCACCGTATCCGGCAGGGAGGAACTGCAGGTGCGCCAGGCCTGTGCGCAGCTGCAGCAGAGTCTGCAGAATATGGCGGGCAAATCGCCTTACGGCGCCATGGAGCTGGAGATTCTGGGACCGGCTCCTGCGCCGGTGGTAAAGGTCAATGACCGCTACCGCTACCGCATCACGGTGATCGGGCGGAACGATAAAACGCTCCGGGATCTGATCGCCGCTTACATGAAAGAATTCACCAGGCGCAAGGAGAATAAGGGCCTGGCAATTTATACAGATTGCAATCGCATGGAGTGAGGTGTCAATATGGCTTTACGAAAGATCGTATTACAGGGTGAAGAGTGCCTGACGAAAAAATGCCGCGTTGTGACGGACTTCAATGCCCGCCTCCACACGCTGCTGGACGATATGAAAGATACGCTGATTGATAGCGGCGGCGTTGGACTGGCGGCTCCCCAGGTAGGTATTCTGCGCCGTGTTTGCGTGGTGATGAACGAGGATGATGAGATCATTGAGCTCATCAACCCGGAGATCGTCGCCACCGAGGGTGAGCAGACCGGTCTGGAGGGCTGCCTCAGCGTGCCGGGCAAGTACGGCATTGTCACTCGACCCAACGTGGTGCGGGTCCGCGCGCAGGACCGTGACGGAGCCTGGTTTGAGGTGGAGGACGAGGGGCTGACCGCCCGCTGCTTCTGCCATGAGATCGAGCACCTGGACGGCCACCTGTTTGTGGAGCGTACCGACCACCTTCTGACGGATGAGGAGCTGCAGGAGTATATCCGGCAACAGGAAGAAGAGGACGATAAAGAATGAGGATCCTGTTCATGGGAACGCCGGATTTTGCCGTCGCATCCCTGAAAAGGCTGGTGGAGGACGGCCACGAGATTTGCGGCGTTTTTACCCAGCCGGACAAGCCCAAAAACCGGGGCCATAAAATGCTGCCAACACCTGTAAAGGAATATGCCTTGTCGCGGGGATTGGCTGTTTTCCAGCCCACGAAGCTACGCGACGGCACAGCATTGGACCTGGTCCGGCACCTGGAACCGGAGTTGATCGTGGTGGCAGCCTACGGACGAATTCTCCCGGAGGATATTTTGGGGACGCCCCGTTTGGGCTCCATCAATGTCCATTCCTCGATCCTGCCAAAATACCGCGGCGCTGCGCCTATCAACTGGGCCATCCTTAACGGTGATACCGTAACCGGTGTGACCATTATGTATATGGCGAAGGAGCTGGACGCCGGAGATATCATTCTCTGCCGTGAGACGGGTATTGGCCCGGAGGAGGACGCCCTGGCCCTGACAATGCGGCTGGCAGAATTGGGTGCTGACGCCCTCCACGAGGCCGTAGAGCGCCTTTCTGCGGGAACTGCTACACGCACGCCGCAGGATCACGAAATGGTTACCTACGCTCCCATGTTGTCCCGTGAACTGTCGGAGATTGATTGGAACCGCAGCGCGCAGCAGATCCACGATCAGGTGCGCGGCTTGATCCCCTGGCCCTGCGCCAAGACGACGCTTCTGGGCAAATCGGTAAAAGTTTTTCGCACTGCGGTGGGCTCTCCCACATCGGTCGAGCCCGGCGCCGTTCTTGATTGGGGCAAAACCGGGATCGAGATCGCCTGTGCTGATGGCATGAGCATTATCATTAAAGAGGTGCAGCCAGATGGAGGAAAGCGGATGTCTGCCGCTGCCTTTCTGGCAGGCAATCCTATCTTTAAAAATCGCCATGAGTGAGGTCAAACGTTCATCTGCGCGGGATACCGCCCTGGAGGTATTGCTGCAGGTCTCCGGCGCCAATGCATGGTCCGACGGCAGCCTGAAGCGAACGATCGCCAAAAACAAGCTGGAAAGCAGAGACGCTGCGCTGGCTACGCGACTTGCCTACGGCGTGATCCAAAACCGGATGCTGCTGGATTACTATATCGGCTGCTGGTGTACCCAGCGCCCCGGCCATTTGGAACCGGTGATCTTGAATATTCTGCGGCTGGGCGCGTATCAGATCCTGTTTATGGACAGGATCCCGTCCCGCGCCGCCGTCAACGAGGCTGTGGAAATGGTCAAGCGCCACGGCCGCCCCAAGGCAGCCGGGCTGATAAACGCCGTGCTGCGCAAGTTTTCCGTTCATCGTGAGGATATGTCGCCCCTGCCCGACGGCAGCCTTGCGGAGCGGCTTTCGGTCCGCTACAGCCACCCCCAGTGGCTGGTGCAGCACTTGCTGGATCAGATCGGGGAAGAGGAGACGGAGCGTTTTCTCCGCTGCAACAATGAGATCGTCCCCACGACGATCCAGACCAACTACCTGCTGACCGACCCGGACACTTTGGAGAAGGAGCTCCACCAGGCGGGCGTCTCTGCGGAGATGCACCCCTGGTTGGGGGGCTGCTTTTTGGTGAGCGGCACCGGTGATCTGGAGCGCCTGGAGCCATTTCAGCAGGGGCATTTCATGGTGCAGGATCCCGCGGCGCGGCTGGTCGCCCTGGCGGCACAGCCTGTGCCCGGCAGCCGCGTGATGGATGTGTGCGCCGCGCCGGGCGGAAAGTCCTTTTCTCTGGCCATAGATATGGGCGATCGGGGGCAGATCCTGTCCTGCGACATCCACCCACACAAGCTGAACCTGATGGAGCGCAGCGCACAGCGCTTGGGGATTTCCTGCGTCCGCACGGCTCTGGCCGACGGCAGGGAATTCCACGCCGTCTGGCAGGAACAGGCGGATCTGGTGGTGGCAGACGTGCCCTGCAGCGGTCTTGGCATCATCCGTAAAAAGCCGGATATCCGTTATAAGGATCCCGGCGAACTGTCCCGTCTTCCGGAGATTCAGGGGCAGATCCTGTCCAACGCCGCGCGCTATGTCCGTCCCGGCGGCGTGCTGATCTACTCCACCTGCACGGTGCTGCGGGCGGAGAATGAGGCCGTCACCGACGATTTCCTGGCGCACCATCCCGATTTTGAGCGGGAGAGCTTTACACTGCCCCAGCCCATCGGTGAGACAGAGGGACATATCACGCTCTGGCCACAGCGGCTGGACACAGACGGATTCTATATTTGTCGTATGCGCAAAAAGACAGAGGAACCAGAATGATCGACATCAAATCCATGACCCAGGAGCAGCTCGCCTCGTTTCTCCGCGAGATGGGGGAGCCCGCTTTTCGGGGCAAGCAGGTATTTACCTGGCTGCACCGGGGCGTGACGTCCTTCGACGAGATGAGCAACCTGCCCAAGGCCCTGCGGCAAAAATTGGCGGAGTCGTGCCGCATCACCGCGCCCACCGTTGCGCGCAAGCAGATCTCCGCGCTGGATGGCACCGTAAAGTACTTATGGCGACTGTGGGACGGCAACTGCATCGAGACGGTCCTGATGCGGTATCATCACGGCAATACCGTGTGCATTTCCTCCCAGGTGGGATGCCGGATGGGCTGTGCCTTCTGCGCCTCCACCATCGCCGGAAAGGTGCGGGATCTGGCGCCCTCTGAGATGCTCGATCAGGTGCTGTTCACCCAGCTGGACGCGGGGGTGGAGATCTCCAACATCGTGCTGATGGGCATCGGCGAACCTCTGGATAATTTTGACAACGTGCTCGCTTTTCTGGATCTGGTCAACCATCCGGATGGGCTGAACATCGGCATGCGCCACATCAGCCTCTCCACCTGCGGCATCGTGCCGGGCATCGACGCTCTGGCGGATCTGCGGCTGCAGCTGACCCTCTCCGTGTCGCTCCACGCACCGGACAGCGAGACTCGCAGTCGGATCATGCCTGTGAACCGGGCCTATGACGTGGAGCAGCTCTTTGCTGCCTGCCACCGCTATTTTCAAAAAACCGGCCGGCGCATATCCTTTGAGTACGCCATGATCGATGGCGTCAACGACCACGACTGGCAGGCGGATCTCATCGCCCAGCGGATCCGCGGGATGCCGGGCCACGTCAATCTGATCCCGCTGAACGACGTGGTGGAGAGTCCCTTTAAGCCCAGCAGGCGCCTCGCGGCTTTTCAAAAAAGACTGGAATCCCACGGCGTCACCGCCACGGTGCGGCGCAGCCTGGGTGGAGATATCGACGCCTCCTGCGGCCAGCTTCGCCGCAAGGCGATGGAAGAGAAGGAGGGAGCGCATGAGGATCTGGGGAATCACTGATACAGGTTTGGTGCGCACAGAGAATCAGGACGCCTATTCCACCAAAGCGGTTGGTCAATATACGGTCGCCGTTGTCTGTGACGGCATGGGCGGCACCAGCGGCGGTCAGCGCGCCAGCAGCATTGCCGTGGAGGTCTATCAGGCAGAGGTTGAGAAGCAGCTCAGGGACGGCATGAACGCCGCGCAGATTTCCCAAGCCTCCGACTACTGCATCGCCATGGCAAACGACGCTATACGCGCGGAGGCGGCATCCCGCGCCGGATATGAGCGCATGGGGACCACGCTGGTCTCCGCTATCGCCAGGGATGAGTTGGCGGTCATCACCAATATAGGCGACAGCCGCGCCTATTTCATCTCCCGCAACGGGATCACGCGGATCTCAAAGGATCACTCCGTGGTGGAGAACATGATCGACAACGGCGACATCACGCCGGAGGAGGCCCGCCACCATCCCAAACGCAACCTGATCACCCGTGCTCTGGGGCCAGAGGTGCAGGCCCACGCCGACACCTTTCCCATCGAGTGGAAGCAGGGGGATTTTATCCTGCTTTGCTCCGACGGCCTTGTGAACACAGCCTCCGATCAGGAGATCCTGTTCGAGGTGATCCACAACGGGGAAATCGACGACTGCTTGGCAAGACTGCTGGACCTCTCCCGCCAGCGGGGCGCCCCGGATAACGTGACCGCCATTTTGCTGATGAATATCTGACGGCGGCAACGGGAGTCTGTGAAAGGATAGAACAAAATGGATCAGTATATTGGAAAAATGCTGGATAATCGGTATGAGCTTCTGGAGCTCATCGGCCGGGGCGGCATGGCCAACGTCTATAAGGCCAAATGCCACCGTCTGAACCGCCTGGTTGCCATCAAAATTCTCAAGAGCGATCTGGCTGACAGCGCGGAATTCCGTCGCCGTTTCCACGACGAGTCGCTGGCTGTTGCTCAGCTCTCCCATGCCAATATCGTCTCCGTGTACGATGTCTCCCGCAGCGATGAGCTGGACTACATCGTGATGGAGCTGATCGACGGCATCACGCTCAAGCAGTATATGGAGCGCAGGGGAAAGATGGACTGGCGAGAGGCGCTGCATTTCATTATCCAGATCATGCGCGGCTTGAGCCACGCCCACAGCCGCGGCGTGATTCACAGAGATATCAAGCCCCAGAATATCATGGTCCTGCGGGACGGCAGCGTGAAGGTGGCTGATTTCGGCATTGCCTGTCTTACCAACGCCAGCCAGACCCTGACCCAGGAGGCCCTGGGCAGCGTGCACTATATCTCACCGGAGCAGGCCAGGGGAGACCGGACGGACGCCCGATCCGACATCTATTCCGCCGGCGTTGTCCTCTACGAGATGCTGACGGGACGCTTGCCCTTTGAGGGCGACAGCGCCGTTTCCGTGGCGATTCAGCACCTGAGCTCTGTGCCTCTGTCGCCCCGTGAACTGAACCCCAACGTGCCGGAGGCCCTGGAGCTGATCACCATGAAGGCGATGAACGCCAGCCTGGAGAAGCGCTATCCCTCCGCCGACGCTATGCTGGAGGATCTGGAGCGCTTCCGCAAGGATCCCAACGTGGACATGGATTACATCCGCGCCCAGCTGGATGAACAGAACGGGGTGGATGAGCCGACGCAGCCGCTGTCGGTGGCCGAGGTCACGGCCAAAACCGGACGCGTCCGGAGAGTGGAGGAGCCGGAGGAGGATCAGCAGAGCAAGAAGCGGATGATCTTCATCATTGCCGGCTTTGCCTGCGCTATGCTTCTGATCTTCCTGATCTTTTACTGGATCGGGAACGGCCTCCATAACAAGAACAACACGCCTGAGTATTATGAAGTCCCCAATGTGGTGGGATATACCATCGAGGAGGCCATGGAGCTTCCCTCGGTGAAGGAGATCTTCGAGATCCGCCAGGGCGGCTCACGGCCCGACGAAAACTATCAGCCCGGCCAGATCATTGAGCAGGACCCTTCCAGGGGTCAGACCCGCAGCAGCAAGGGTGATCTCGTCATCACGGTCACCGTCTGCGTGGAGGAGGAGAAGCCCCTGATGCCGGATCTGTCAGGGATCGGCTTCCAGGACGCCAAGGCCAGGCTGATGAATCTAAACTGGGAACTGGATATCCACATGGAGGAGGAGTTCTCTGACGATGTTCCCGCCGGCCAGGTGATCCGCACCACGCCGGGTAAGGATGAGGAGCTGCAAAAGGGCGCCTATGTTCTGGTCGTCTCCAGCAAAGGCCCTGAGAAGAAGATGGTGCAGGTCATCTCTTTCCTGGATCAGCCATTGCAATCTGCCATCACACAGGCGGAGCGGCTGGGCCTGACAGTGGGGCAGACCCAGTATGAATACAGCGACAAGCCCGACGGAACGGTGATCGGCCAGAGTATCGACGTCAGCCAGGAGGTCGAGGAGGGCACCACCATCGTGTTCACAGTCAGCCGTGTCGTCACCGTGGGTTCCTATATCGGTGCGAATTATAACGATGCCTACAACGCCGCTAAAAGCGCCGGGCTGGACGTGCGATTTGATTTTATATTCAGCGACAACGCAAAGGACATCGTGATCGACCAGAGCATTGCACAAGACCAGACCGTCTCAGAGGGTACGGTCATCATCCTCACCGTCAGCAAGGGGCCTGATCCGTCCATACCGCCGGAGCCGGATCCAGAGCCGGATCCGAAACCGGATCCTGAACCTGAACCGGAGCCGGAACCCGGCGAGGAGGGAGGCAATTGATCCGCGGCCGCATTGAAAAAGCCCTGAGCGGCTTCTACTACGTCAATACCGGCGAAATGACCCTGCAGTGCCGCGCCAGAGGCAAGTTTCGGCGACAGGGCGCCAGTCCGCTGGTGGGGGATTGGGTAGAGGTGTCGCCGCTGGGCGACGGAGAGGGTGTCATCGAGCGGTTGGAGGAGCGCAGGAACCAGTTCTCACGTCCGGCTGTTGCCAACGTGGATCAACTGGTCATCATCGCCTCCGGTGCGATCCCGGTCACGGATCCTTATCTGATCGACCGGATCTCCGCCATTGCGGTATTAAAGGGCTGCGCTGTACTCCTTGTGCTGAACAAAGTCGACCTGGACCGCGCAGAAGAACTCCACGCGATCTACAGCGCTTCTGCCATTCCCGTGCTCCGCGTCAGCGCGGAGACGGGAGAGGGCTTGGATTCCCTCCGTAGTGCAATTGCTGGCAAGTTAAATGCCTTTACAGGCAACTCCGGTGTTGGCAAATCCAGCATTCTCAACGCCCTTTCCCCTGGTTTGACGATACCGGTGGGGGAAATCAGCAAAGCGCTGGGGCGAGGCCGCCATACCACCCGCCATGTGGAGCTTTTTTCCCTGGGCCCTGACACGTACGCCGTCGACACGCCGGGCTTTTCCTCTTTTGATTCGGAGGAGCTGAACCTGGAGCTGAAAAATCGGCTGCCG
Organism: Oscillospiraceae bacterium UBA3851; assembly: GCA_002392625.1. Lineage (GTDB taxonomy): Bacteria > Bacillota > Clostridia > Oscillospirales > Oscillospiraceae > Vescimonas. The sequence continues at coordinate 2,120 of DGHJ01000110.1, read as the reverse complement.
GAGACGTTCTCCGAATTTGCGCCGTATCTGGGACAGTGCCGCTTCCAGGGCTGCCAACACGTGAAGGAAAAGGGCTGCGCCGTGTTGGAAGCGGTGCGCTCCGGCGTGATCCCACGTCAAAGGCATATGAGCTACGTCAGATTGCATGATGAACTGAAGGACCTGCGGGAATGGGATACAAAACCGACGGGAGCAAGGTAACGCTCCCGTCGGTTTTTCATATATTGGTGGTAGAGGAGGGACTCACATGCGAAGAGGAGGCTTTGGAAAGACGATCGGCATATGCGCGTTGGGATTGGGCGTCGGCATCCTGATCGCCGCCATTTTTCCGGTGGGCCTGCTTCTGTTCATCGTGGCATTTCTGCTGATCGCCTGCGGGATCATGTGTCTTTGTGACAGGAGGTAACTATGAGAATCGTCGTATGGAAAGCGCCGAAGCTTCTGCGCGGCCTGCTGCGCGCGATCTTCGGCGTGAAGGAATAATCCGCACGTCCGGCTCATATGCTTCCAGCAAATACTGGAAGAATGAGAGGATATAACAATGGATGATCTGGATCTGAGATTTCGGGAGATCACAGCTTGCGAGGCAGCGGACGATCTTGTGGTGACCCACGAGGAGTCCATGGAGACAGCCATACCGGAATACTGCCCGGATCTGGCGCGGATCGTGGACACTGCGGGGCAGATCAGACTCCGGGATAAATCGGTCAGCGAGGGCAAGCTGCTTATCAGTGGCAGCGTCCGCGTGACGGTTCTTTACACCTCGGAGGAGAGCCCCGGATTGCGAAGCCTGACGCTGACGCTGCCGTTCTCCTGCAAGGTGGACGACAAACGTGGCTGTCAGATGATGATGGTGGACAGCCGTCTGCTGTTGCTGGAGGTCAAGATGCTTGGCTCACGCAAGGTCTATGTGCGGGTTTTGCCGGAGTTTCGCGTGCATGGATGGCGGAAGGTGCGGCGCAGCGTATGCGTCGGCACCGGCGAATGTGACGGTTTGCAGGTGCGCCGCAGGCAGGTTGTGATGTCGTTGATGACCGACGTATGGGAGCGGGAGTGCAGCTTTGCCCAGGAGGTGCAACCGGAGGACAGCATGGGGGATGCCCCGGATCTTCTCCTGGACCGTATTTCACTGCGGGTCAACAGCTGCCAGCAGTTCGGCAACAAGCTTGTCGTCAAAGGCGAAGCTGCCCTGTCGCTGCTCTGCCGGGGCGAATCGCTGGCAAGCCGCCAATTGACACTGCCCTTTTCGCAGATCATCGACGGGGAGGATCTGCCGGATAACGGCGAATTTGCCTGCACTGCCCAGGTAATGGAGCATGAGGTACATCCCGTCCGCACGGAGAGCGGCAACGGCTTCGGCGTGACCGTCCGTATGTGTCTGCTGCTGCGCACCTTCGAGCAGCTTTCTGTGGATTACGTGGAGGATCTGTACAGCACCCGGCAGGAGATGCAGACACAGCGAACAGCCGTTTCGATGCCGATTGCGCTGCAGCCGGAGGAGCTGCGCCGCGATACGGCCCAGCGTCTGGAAGGGGCAGGGGCCTTTGTGTTCCTCACGGATGCAGATTGCAGCCAGGGCGAGCTGACGACCGCCGATGGCGATCTGCCCGCGCTTCGCTCCACGGTACATATGAAGATCCTCTACCTGGATGAGGCGGGCACTCCGGTAATCGGGGAGCGGACGGCGGAGATCAACGGCGAGCTGGGACAGATACCCGCCTCCTGGCAGGTAAGCGTTGAGCCGGAGATCGTTCAGCGGATCGGGAGTGGCTTTGAGGTGCGCTTGCCGGTGACCTTCCGCCTGTACAGCGCCAGACAGGAGGAGCTGACCGCCGTGACCTCCGCGCAGATGCTGGGAGAGATCGACCGAAGCGCTACACCGTCCCTGATCCTGCGTCGGATGGGGAATGGGGAAACGCTGTGGGATCTCGCCAAGCAGTGCCGCACGGAGGGGCAGGCTATACTGGCCGCCAATGGATTGACACAGGAGAGCGATATTACCGACCAGATGCTGCTGATTCCTAAAGTAAGATAATATAACTGAAAAGACAGCACCGGCGCGCAAACGCCGGTGCTGTCATCAGACTGTCAAAAAAGTTCGTAGAGCGTTGGTTCTCGGA
>DGHJ01000053.1:30667-31780 GCA_002392625.1 Oscillospiraceae bacterium UBA3851 | reverse complement strand
TCCGCAAGGAAGGTGCCCCGGTGGTTTTGTTTGAGCCGGTTTTTCAGTTGACTGACTGACTCAAACAGATGCTGCAAGCTACGAATAGCCCTGTCATTGCGAGGAGCAAAGCGACGTGGCAATCCGTATTCTCCAGTTAAAAAAGCTGCGGAAAACGGATTCCCACGTCACCGGTGTGCGCACCGGTTCCTCGGAATGACAGGGCTAAACGCATTATCATCTGTTGTGCTCTGGATTTTGTGGGGCAAAATCCGATGCTCGCTATAAATATGGACAATAAAAAAGTGTTCGACAAACAGGAATTTGTCGAATGAGATTTCTTGTGGATTAAGCAAGATGCTTAATATAGAAATACTTACTCAGTTTTGGATTTGTTTTATTATTTCTAACAAATTCCAATTCAAACCCACATTTTTCATAAAACTGCGGTGCCTGAAACTCGTTGGTACAACAGTTGATGTTGTTAAAACCACAATCTTTATAGTACTCCAAAACTGTATTTACCAGCCCAGTCCCGATGCCTTTTCCTCTATGTGCTTCCTTCACGACCAATTCATCAATATAGATTTCAGCAAAAAAGGTTGCACCGGTAATTGCCCCAACGATTGTATCATCAATCTTTGCAACAAAACAAAACGGTGTATAGTTACACGCAATTCCGTGTTTCGCTTCATAGTTCGCCTGTTCCGCTTCAATAAAGATTTCTAATAATTCATTTGATTCTGCTTTTTCAATCGTCATTCGTTCTCACCGCCAAACCACGATTTATTTTAGTCATTATACCCTTGCTGACTGGCGTGGTCAATTACCTCATATTCAAAAGGGAAGGAGGCACTTCCTTACGAAGTGCCTCCTTCGTGGAGCGGTCTTGTTTTTACGTCTCGTTGCCGAGGGGTCCTTACTTGGCGGCCTTGGCGGCGCGGATGGACTCGATCAGCTCAGGCACGACCTTGAACAGGTCGCCCACGATGCCGTAGTCAGCAACCTCGAAAATGGGGGCATTCTCGTTTTTGTTGACGGCGATGATGCACTCGGACTCCTGCATGCCAGCCTTGTGCTGGATGGCGCCGGAGATACCCAGAGCAACGTAGACCTTGGGATGGACGGTCTTGC
>DGHJ01000053.1:29310-30590 GCA_002392625.1 Oscillospiraceae bacterium UBA3851 | reverse complement strand
CCGACCTGGTGATCGGCGGTGATCCAGCCGGCGTCCACGCAGGCGCGGGAGGAACCCAGCACGCCGCCCAGCTCGTCAGCCAGCGCCTGGCCCAGCTCGATGCCCTTCTCAACGTCCTTGCTGATGCCGCGGCCCACGGACACGATGAAGTCGGCGCCGATCAGGTCAACCAGCTTCTTGGCGGCCTTGACGGTCTCGGTCACGTTGGTCTTGATGTCCTCGGCGGACAGCTCGAAAGCGGGATGGAGAATCTCAACGTCCTTGGGGCACTCGCGCTTCTTCATAACGCCGGGGCGCACGGTGGCCATGGCGGGGCGGAAACGGGGGCAGATGATGGAGGCCATCAGATGGCCGCCGAAAGCGGGACGGGTCATCTTCAGGTCACGCTCGACGCTGTGAGGCTCCTTATTGATCATCACGGTGCCCAGCTTGTCGATGCGCTCTTCAGGCAGAGTGGAAGCTTCCTTCAGGAAGCCCTTGTAGTTGGGCATGTCGATGTCCAGGTGGGTGCAGTCAGCGCACAGGCCGGTGTGCAGGCGAGCCGCACAGCGGGGGGCCAGGTCACGGCCGATGTTGGAGGCGCCGAACAGCAGGATCTCAGGCTTGATCTCCTCCACGGCGTCCACGATGACCTTGGTGTAGCCGTCAGTGGTGTAGTCCTTCAGCAGGGGACTGTTGTACACGTACACCTTGTCGGCGCCGTACTTGCCCAGCTCAGGAGCGATACCGTCCACGTTGTCGCCCAGCAGGATGCCGCACAGCTCAACACCCAGCTCGTTGGCCAGCTTGCGGCCCTCGGAGATCAGTTCGAAAGTAGTGGGCATCATGACGCCCTGGCGCTGCTCACAGAAAACCCAAACGTTTTTGAAGGCGCCGATATCAGCACTGTTAAAAGCCATTTTTCCTTCTCCCTTCTATCAGATGATGTGCTTGGCGGCGAGGATGCCGGCCAGCTTGTCGGTGGTCTCCTTACCGGCGCCTTCCAGCATCATGCCGGCGCCCTTCTGGGGAGGCGTGAAGGAGGTGAGGATGTTGGTGGGAGAACCGGCCAGACCGATGGTGCTCTTGTCGATCAGGGGATGATCCTTCAGAGTCTCATAGGTCATGGTGACCAGAGGCTTGTTGTAGCACTCGAACACGCCGCCCACGGACATGTAACGGGGCTGATTGAGCTCCTTGATGCAGGTGATCATGCAGGGGGTCTTGACCTTGATGGTCATGTAGCCGTCCTCCAGGATGCGCTTGACGGTGAGCTCGTTGCCTTCCTTGTGGATCTCGCC
>DGHJ01000053.1:9288-29177 GCA_002392625.1 Oscillospiraceae bacterium UBA3851 | reverse complement strand
CCATCGATGGCCTGACGGCCGGCCAGAATGATGTCGTCGGGATCCACACCGTAGGTATCGATACCGGCAGCAATGATCTGGCTGGTAGCATAAGTATCGGAGCCGCCGAACTCACGGGCGGTGATCAGGACGCCCTCGTCCACACCCATAGCCATCAGCTCACGCAGCATGCCCTCGGCAGGAGGAGGACCCATGGTGAAGGCCACGACCTTGCAGCCCAGCTCATCCTTCAGAGCCAGAGCGGCCTCAACGGCGTTCATGTCGTCGGGGTTGATAATGGTCTGCATGGACGCGCGGTCCAGCGTACCATCGGGGTTCACGGCCACCTTACCGGAGGTATCGGGAACCTGCTTCACAGTAACAATAATCTTCATTTTCCAATTACCTCCTCTGATTACTTCACGCCCAGGTTGCTGGCGATGACCATGCGCTGGACCTCGCTGGTGCCCTCGTAGATCTCAGTGATCTTGGCGTCGCGCATCATGCGCTCCACGGGATACTCGCGGGTGTAGCCGTAACCGCCGAACAGCTGCACGGCGCGGCGGGTCACGTCGGAGGCGGACTCGGCGGCGAACAGCTTGGCCATGGCGGCGTCCATGGAGTAGGGCTCGTGGTTCTGCTTCTTCATAGCGGCGGAGTAGACCATGAACTGAGCAGCCTGCATACGGGTGTGCATATCAGCCAGCTGGAACTGGGTGTTCTGGAACTGGGAGATGCGCTTGCCGAACTGGACGCGCTCCTTGGTATACTTGATGGCCTCTTCCACGGCGCCCTCGCCCAGGCCCAGGGCCTGCGCGGCGATGCCGATACGGCCGCCGTCCAGGGTCTTCATGGCGATCTTGAAGCCCTGGCCGATCTTGCCCAGCAGACGGTCCTTGGGGATGACGCAATCCTCGAAGATCAGGTCGCAGGTAGAGCTGCCGCGGATACCCATCTTCTTCTCGTGCTTGCCCTGAGAGAAGCCGGGGTCGGTGTTCTCCACGATGAAAGCGGAAATCTCCTTCATGGCGCGGCCGCGCTTATCGACGGTCTTGCCGGTGACGGCGATGATCACGAAGGTGCTGGCCACGTTGCCGTTGGTGATAAAGCACTTGGAGCCGTTGAGGATGTAGTTCTCGCCGGACTCGTCCAGCACGGCGGTGGTCTGCTGGCCCTGGGCGTCGGTGCCGGCGCCGGGCTCGGTCAGGCCGAAGGCGCCGATCTTGCGGCCGGAGCACAGGTCGGGCAGATACTTTTTCTTCTGCTCCTCGGTGCCGTTCTCAAAAATGGGGGCGGCACACAGAGAGGTGTGAGCGGACACGATGACGGCGGTGGTGCCGCAAACCTTGGCCAACTCCTCCACGCACATGGCATAGCTCAGCACGTCGCCGCCGGCGCCGCCATACTCCTTGGGGAAGTAAATGCCCATCATGCCCAGCTTGGCCATCTTCTCGACGGTCTCCATGGGGAAACGCTCTTCCTCGTCGATCTCAGAGGCCAGGGGCTTCACTTCGTTCTCTGCGAATTCGCGGTACATCTTGCGAACGAGCAGCTGTTCCTTCGTCAGATGGAAATCCATACTCTTTTCTCCTTTACCGAAAATTTACTTGTTGTAGTTGAAGAAGCCCTCGCCGGTCTTCATGCCCAGCTTGCCGGCGCGCACCATCTTGCGGATCAGCACGTTGGCGCGATACTTGCTGTCGTGGGTCTCGTTGTACAGCACGTCCATGATGTTCAGCACGATGTCCCAGCCGATCAGGTCGCCCAGGTGCAGGGGGCCCATGGGGTGGTTGCAGCCCAGCTGCATGGCGATATCGATGTCCTCAGCAGAGGCGACGCCCTCCTGCAGGACGCACACGCCCTCGTTGCAGTAGGGGATCAGGATCTTGTTGACCACGAAGCCGGGAGCCTCGTTGACCACAACGGGGGTCTTGCCGATCTCGATGGACAGGTTCTTGGTCCACTCCACCAGCTCAGCGGGGGTGTTGCCGCCGGCAATGACCTCCACCAGCTTCATGGCGGGCACGGGATTGAAGAAGTGCATACCCACCAGCTGGTGCTTCAGGCCCTGGCCCATCTCGGTGATAGACAGAGAAGAGGTGTTGGAAGCGAACACGGTCTCGTCCTTGCACAGAGCGTCCAGACGGCCCAGCAGCTCCTTCTTGACGGCCATGTTCTCAGCAACGCACTCGATGACCAGATCGGCGTCGGCGGCAGCCTCGAACTCCTCCACCAGAACGCGGCTCATGATGTCGTCAGCAGCTTCCTGCGTCATCTTGCCGCGGGCGACCTTCTTGTTCAGAGAGGCAGCCAGCTTGTCCTTGTGACGCTGAGCGCTTGCCACGCTGGAGGCGTACATCAGGGCGGTGTGGCCCTTGGCCGCGAAGACCTGGGCAATGCCGCTGCCCATCGTGCCGGCGCCGAAGATTGCAACTTTCATGGTTAATTCCTCCTAAATAAAATATTATAATTGTTTATTTGTCAGACGTTCCGTCTGGGACTCACTTGTTCTGATAGGGCTCGTGCTTGCGCTTTTCCAGGAAAGCGCCCATGCCCTCCTTCTGGTCGGCGGTCTCAAAGCAGCTGCCAAACAGCTTCTCCTCAATGACCACGGCCTCGTCCATGCCCACCTCCAGGCCCTCGTTGATGGCCTTCTTGCAGGCGCGCACGGCGATGGGTGCGTTCTTGGCGATGGTGGCAGCCAGCTTCTCCGCGGCGGCCATCAGCTCCTCAGCGGGATATACCGCGTTCACCAGGCCCACCCGCAGCGCCTCGTCCGCCTTGATGTTTCTGGCGGAGTAGATCAGCTGCTTGGCCATGCCCGGCCCGATCAGCCGGGCCAGACGCTGGGTGCCGCCGAAGCCGGGGGTGATGCCCAGGCCCGTCTCAGGCTGGCCGAAGACGGCCGTATCCGCACACAGGCGAATGTCACAGGCCATGCTCAGCTCGCAGCCGCCGCCCAGAGCAAAGCCGTTTACCGCGGCGATGGTGGGGATCGGCATGGTCTCGATCTTACGGAATACGTCGTTGCCCTTCTTGCCGAAGGCCTCGCCCTCCGCTTTGGTCAACGTGCTCATTTCGCCGATATCGGCGCCGGCCACAAAGGCCTTTTCACCGCTGCCGGTCAGCACCAGCGCATAAATATCGCTGTCGGCATTGACGGTGTCCACCAGCTCGTTCAGGTCCGCCAGCACCTCAGAGTTGAGGGCGTTCAGGGCCTTGGGACGGTTGATGGTGGCGATAGCCACATGCTCCTTTTTTTCCAGCAGGACATGCGTCATGTTCGTTCCTCCTTACAACCTCATTATCCGCTTTTCCGGCGGATCTTGAGCAGAAACATCCCCGTTTTGGCATGCTCCGGCTCATGCGTTTGCTATTATAATACTTTATTTTATTATTAGCAAGGCCTGATTCCGCCTTTTTTGACGGTTTTTCTTTTTTGTTGTTTTCCACAAATCCAGTTTGCGCATCATGTGCATTTTATGCGCATATCGTCTCTCCCTACAGATCCCAGTTTCCATGTTAAAAATGTCATTTGCACACCAGGCCAAACTATGGTAAAATGACTGTCGAATCAGAAAAAGGATGCAGCGCTTTCGCGCTGTTGACAGGAGGACAATGCCATGCGTATGCGCAAAAAGAAGAATCTCATCCCCCGGATGGAGGCCTGCGGCGACTGGCTCATCACCGACCCCTTCGCCATGAAGGGCCATTGGCGGGAGCTGATGCCTCAGGCGTCGGAGCTGCGGGTGGAACTTGGCTGCGGAAAGGGCCGCTTCACCGCCGGCACCGCTGCAGCGGAGAAGGATATTCTGCTGATTGCTGTGGAGAAAGTGCCGGACGCCATGGTGATGGCCATGGAGCGCGCCCGCGACGCAGGACTGCAGAATGTACGCTTCATTGACGCCGACGCCGCACTGCTGCCGGACATGTTTGCCCCCGGCGAGGTGGACCGCATCTACATCAATTTCTGCGATCCCTGGCCCAAGAGCAACCAGAAGAAGCGCCGCCTGACCCACGGGAACTTCCTGAAGCAGTACCGCAAGGTGCTGAAGGAAGGCGGCCAGATCCATTTCAAGACGGATAACGACAAGCTTTTTGCCTGGTCGCTGGAGGAGATCCCCCAGTTTGGCTTTGCGCTGTCCGAGGTGACCACGGATCTCCACGCAGACGGTCCCATTGGCGTGATGACCGACTATGAGGCCAAGTTCTATGACCTGGGCAAAAACATCAACCGGTGCGTGGCCACCATGGTGGACTGGACCGAGCCGGAGGAAGAAGTCCATGGAGAAGTGCAGCAGGGCTGACCGGCTGGCGCTGTACGTTCCCAAGCCGGATGAGCTGGGATTCCGGCAAAAACTTCTCTCTGATCCCGCCACCATGGCCTATAACGCCCCCTGGTTCCCGCCCGACGGCTGTGTGCCCTTCCCGGAATCGGCGTGGAACAGCTGGTACGGCAGGTGGATCGGCCATCGGCCGGATCGGTTTTACGCCTATCTCCGGCGCCTCTCCGACGGTGCCTTTGTGGGCGAGGTGGATTACCGTCGCTCCCAGGAAAACGGCTGGTGGGATATGGGCGTCGTGATCTCTGCCCCGCTGCGGGGATCGGGCTATGGCAGCCAGGGCCTTCGCCTGCTGCTGGAGCAGGCTTTTCTGACCGACGGCGTGCCGTGCCTGCACAACGACTTCGAGATCACCCGCGCCGCCGCCTGCCGCATCCATCAAGCCGCCGGCTTCCGGGAAGTAGGGAGAAAAGACGGCGTCATCCATCTGGAGCTGACGCAAGCGGAATATCTGGAAAAATAAGCGCAATAGTGCCGCAGATCCACGGATCTGCGGCACTTTTTACGGATCATTATTCCTTTTCCTCGAACATCGTCGCCGGGGCGTTGCACAGGGGACAGCGGAAGTCGGCGGGCAGCTCGGCGCCCTCGTAGACGAAACCGCAGATCTTGCAGACGAACTTCTTCACCGGCTTGTTCTCCACTTCCTTGAAGTAGGCGGCGCCGGCGCCGCACAGGGGGCACTTGAAGTCCTCCGGCAGCGCCTCTCCCTCGTAGACATAGCCGCAAACCTTGCAGACGAACTTGCGGGCAGGGGCGGCCTCCTCCGGCTGCTCCTCTTCCCCGCCGCCCAGATCGTCGATGACAGCCTGGGCCATGGCCTCCAGCTCCGCCAGCTTCTCCTCCGGCAGGGCGGACTTGAGGGTCAGCGTGGGGGCCAGGCGCTCCCAGTGCAGGGGCTCCAGAATGGCCTCCATGCCCTTGGCGGCGGCAGGGGACCAGGAGCCGTTCTCAATGAGCAGATACTTCCTGCTCTGGAGATTGTGCTGGGCGATGTCGTGGAGCAGGTTCTCCATGGTGATGAACACGCCCATGTTGTAGGTGGTGGTGGCCAGCACCACGTGGCTGAACTTGAAGGCCGCGGCCAGCACGTAGCTCACCGGGGTCACGGACACGTCATACATCTCCACGGTGACGCCCCGCTCGCTGAGGCGGCAGGCCAGCACGTTGGCGGCGCTCTCGGTGTTGCCGTAGACGGAGGAATAGGCGATGAGCACGCCCTGCTCCTCCGGCTCATACCGGCTCCACTGGTCGTACTTGCCCAGGATGTAGCCCAGGTCCTCCCGCCACACGAAGCCGTGGAGGGGCAGCAGCATGCTGATCTCCAGCGTGGCGGCCTTCTTCAGCACCGCCTGGACCTGGGGGCCGTACTTGCCCACGATGTTGGTATAGTAGCGGCGGGCGGGGTCCAGATAATCCCGGTCGAAGTTCACCTCATCGGCGAACAGGCGGCCATTGAGGGCGTCGAAACATCCGAAGGCGTCGGCGGTCAGCAGCAGCCTGTCGGTGCAGTCGTAGGTCATCATGACCTCCGGCCAGTGAACCATGGGCGCGGCCACGAACTGCAGGGTATGGCGGCCGGTGGTCAGGGTGTCGCCCTCCTTGATGACGTGGATGTGGCTGTCGAACTTATCACCGAAGAACTGGCGCATCATGTTCCGGGCCATGGCGCTGCAGTAGACCTCCAGGTTGGGCCACAGGAGCAGCAGGTCCTCCAGCTCGGCAGTGTGGTCCGGCTCCATGTGGTGCACCACCACGCAGTCCAGCGTCCGACCATTCAGTGCGTGGAGCAGGTTCTCCCGGAACTGGCGGCGGACGGCGCTGTCCACTGTATCAAAGAGGACGGTCTTTTCATCGGTCAGCAGGTAGCTGTTGAAGGAGATGCCGTAGGGCACGTCAAACACGCCCTCGAACATGGCCAGGCGGCGTCCGTCGGCGCCGACCCACGTGTAATCGTCGTTGATCTTTCTTGTGCAGTACATAGGGATCCTCCTAACGAAATCTTGTCGAAATGATATTACCATGTTTCTCCTGCCGGGGCAAGTGCAAAAAGAAAAAAGGCAGCCGCATCGGTTGCCTTTTCCTTTGATCGGTGTTTACGCCTGCTGCTTGGCCAGATCGCACAGGGCGGTGAACGCCACGGCGTCGTTGATGGCCATTTCGCTGAGCATCTTGCGGTTGATCTCCACACCGGCCAGCTTCAGGCCGTGCATAAAGGTGGAGTAGTTCATGCCGTTGATCTTGCAGGCGGCGCTGATGCGGGTGATCCACAGCTGACGGAAGTCTCTCTTCTTCAGCCGACGGCTGATATAAGCGTAGGTCAGGGACTTCATGACCTGCTCGTTGGCCATCTTGAAGTGCTTGGACTTGGCGCCCCAGTAGCCCTTGGCCATCTTCAGCATCTTGTTTCTTCTCTTGCGCGTCATCATCGCGCCCTTAATACGTGCCATATCGAATTGCCTCCTATTCTAACGTTCCGTCAATTATTTGTAAGGGATCATCTTGCGGATCGCCGCCTCGTTGGTGCTGTCAGCATACGTGGTGCTGCGCAGACGACGGCCGCGCTTGGTGTCCTTCTTGGTCAGGATGTGGCTCTTGAACGCGTGAGCTCTCTTGACCTTGCCGGATTTCGTCAGATTGAAGCGCTTCTTTGCGCCGCTGTGGGTCTTCAGTTTAGGCATAATCGTTTTCTCCTTCCATCCATCATCCCCCCGCGCAAAGCGGGCGGATCTCTTACAAATGTTACTTGCCGGCCTTGGGGGAAAGGAACATGGACATGTTCCTGCCCTCCAGCTTGGCAGCTTTTTCCATGTTGGCAACCTCGCTGCAGGACTCGGCAAACTTCACCAGCAGATCGCGGCCGATCTCCGTATGGGCCATCTCTCTGCCGCGGAAGCGCACAGAGACCTTCACCCGGTTGCCTTCAGTGAGGAACTTCACCGCGTTTTTCAACTTGGTGTTAAAGTCGCCCACGTCGATGCCGGGAGACATACGGATCTCCTTGATCTCCACCACGTGCTGGTTTTTCCGGGCTTCCTTCTCCTTCTTGCTCTGCTCAAAGCGGAACTTGCCGTAGTTCATGAGCTTGCACACAGGCGGAACGGCCTGCGGAGAGATTTTCACCAGGTCCAGCGCGCGCTCCTCAGCGATGCGCAGCGCCTCGTCAGAGGACATGATGCCCAGCTGCTCGCCGGTATCGCTGATCAGGCGGATCTCTTTGTCGCGGATCTCTTCGTTCAGTTGATGCACGATCTTGCTAATGCGAAAGCACCTCCAATCCAAAATAAAAACGCGAATGCACACGGCATCCGCGCAACGACAAAAGCCCACTTCGAGCTTTTTCTCTCGCTGTTGACCTCTTTGCCCAAGGCTGGAGGTGAGGGCGGATGCACCGACCTTCTTTGTTTTCTGGCGTATTGTATCACTGCGCGCACCTGTTGTCAACAGCTATTTTTGGAAAAATTTCCGTTTTAACAGTCTTTTTCCGTATAAGCTGCCCTCGGCAAGGGCACAATAGGACCATCCATTCAAAAGGAGGTGCCACTATGAGCAATCGCAACGAGCAGAACACCCGCAACGAAAACCGCAACGAGCAGAACAAGAGCAACGAGCAGAACAAGAACAGCAAGAACAACAAGAGCGAGCAGAACTGCGATCACTGAAACCGGTAAATATGGGAAAAGGCGGAGGGCGCTTGCCCCCGCCTTTTTCTCCGCTCCCGCCCATACTCGCCTCGCGGCCGGAGCGATCCGTTCTGCTGCGGCAATATTGCCGAAATACGGACCGCTCCCGTCAGATTTTGGTTGTAAGATCGGAATAGATGTGCTAAAATGAATGTAATAATTCTAAACTGGGCAGGGGGATGACATGATGACAGTGAAAGAATACACCGACAGAATCGTTCAGAACGCGGGCCGTGTGATCATCGGCAAGGACGAGACGATCCGGCAGATCGTCATCTGTTTTCTGGCAGGAGGCCATGTGCTGCTGGAAGACCTGCCGGGCACCGGAAAAACGATGCTGCTCCGGGCATTTGCCAAAAGCATCGGCGGCGACTTCAAACGCATCCAGTTCACGCCCGACCTGCTGCCGTCCGACCTGACCGGCATCCACTTCTTTAACCAGAAGGAGGGCGATTTCGTCTTTCGAAAGGGGCCGGTCTTCTCCAACGTGGTGCTGGCGGATGAGATCAACCGTGCGACGCCGCGCACCCAGTCTGCGCTGCTGGAGGCCATGGAGGAGCGGCAGGTCTCGGTGGACGGGGTGACCTTTCCCCTGGACGAGCCCTTTATTGTGATGGGAACCCAGAACCCTGTTGAATCCTACGGCACCTTCCCACTGCCCGAAGCGCAGCTGGATCGGTTCTTCATGAGGCTCAGCCTGGGCTATATGGAGCGGGCGCAGGAGATCTCCCTGATGGGACGGCGGGATGCGCGGGACATCATCGGAGAGCTGCAGAGCGTGGTCAGCCCCGCCGATACGGCAGAGGCCCAAAAGGAGATCGAAAGGGTGACCGCCTCCGAGGACGTGAAGGCCTATCTCATGGATCTCATCGAGGCCACCCGCAGCAACGCTCAGATCGGCTCCGGTGTTTCGGCCAGAGGAACGCTGGCGCTCTACAAGGCGGCGCGGATCAGAGCCGCCATGTCGGGCCGGAATTACGTCATCCCGGAAGACGTCAAGCAAGAGGCGCTCCCCGTTCTGACCCATCGCCTGCTCGTGGCCCCCGGCAGCCACCGGGATCCGGTCAGGCTTATGGAGAGGATCCTGATCGAGACCAAGGTGCCACTGGAAAACGTATGATCACCTTTCTCATCATCGGGCTGACGGCGATCATTCTGCTGCTGCAGTTCGTGGTCACGCCCAAAGCGGCGCAGCATCTGCTGCTGCACTACAATTTTGACACCCAGCTGGCGGAGCCGGGCGAAAAGATCGCCTTTTCCGGCAGTCTGGCCAACCACTGGTTTTTCCCGGTTACATACGTCAATTTCTTTGAATATATGCCCGAAGGCGCGGTGATCTCAGGGAAAAAGGACAACGTGGAGGCCCACCGCCTCTTTCTGCTTCCCCACAGCAGCTACCGGCACACGGTCCTGTTCACCCTGCCGAAAAGGGGCGTCTATCGAAGCGGAAAATACTATGTGGAGGCCGGCGACTTTCTGGGCTTTCGCTCCAAGGTCACGTCCGAGAAGATCAGCACCGACATCACGGTGATGCCGAGGCTCTGCCAGGACGTCTCGATCCAGAAGATCCTGGGCGACTATATGGGGGATATCTCCGTCAGGCGCTTTATTCTGGAAGATCCGGTGCTCAACATCGGCCATCTGGACTATACCGGGCGCGAGCCAATGAAGAAGATCTCCTGGAAGCAGAGCGCCAAGGTGGGCAAGCTGATGGTCAAAAACAGCGACTACACGGTTGACGCCAACGCGGCGGTGGTGCTGAATATGGCCTCCGGCAGCGCGGAGGAGAAGGAAAAGAGCTTCGAGATCGTGCGGAGCGTCTGCGAGTGGCTGGAGCAGGCCCAGATCCCCTATCAGTTTCTCTCCAACGGAGACGCCGGGAATCTGGAAGAGGGCTTCGGGAAGATGCACATGGATCAGCTGATGACGAACCTGGGCCGCTCGATGATGTACAGCTACTCCTCCTTTGCCGGTCTGATCGAGCGCTGCATCCGGGAGCGAAAAAAGAGCCGCAGCTATTTTATCATCAGCCCGCCGCTGTCGGCGGAGGAGCGGGATGCCCTCGTTCGGCTGCAGCGGTACAGCGAATATGAGCCTTGCGTGCTGGAAGCGGAGGTGGATCGGGATGCTGCTGGTTAACGCACTGGAAACGGTCTGCAATTTCCTCCTCTGCTTCTCCTTTGCCTCGCTGATCGATGCCTACAGCCAATCGTGGCTGCTGATGGGTTCAGTGCTGGCGCTGGCCTTTCTGTCCTCGCTGCTCCTGCAGAGGACAAACGGCTCGATACCGGCACGGCTCCTCTGCGGATTGCTGCCGGCGTTGGGTCTTTTGGCCGCGCAGAATCTTACGGAAACGCTGATCACAGCGGTCATACTGGCTTTTCACCTGATCCTGACGCTTTCCGGCAAGTGCGGGATCTGTTACGAGGACTATAAATACTGGTTCGGCTTTCCGGCTGTGCCCGTAACCGCGCTGTTCTTCATCTGCCTTGGCAGCTGGCCGATCCGCCCCACGGCGTTTGTGTGCGCCGCTCTGTATCTGTTCCTCGGCGTTCTGGTCCTCCGCAGGAAGCGCATGGGCGCCGGCGCCGGGCTGAATCTCCGGCTGATGAATCTCACTGAGCTGGCCGGCGTCGTCATACTGACCGTGCTGACGTGTTTCCTTCTCTATACGGCCATGCGGTACTCGGAGAAGATTCTGGAATACCTGCTGCTGCCTTTTGGCTATTTGATCAACGGCGTGATCTACCTCTTTGATCTCATTACCAAGCTGCTGGCTCTGGTCGCCTTTGAGGAATCGGAGGAGCCGCTCATTCCCGACGAGCCGGACGTCGAGCCCTGGGAGGATACCCCCCCTGCCGAAATTGAGCTGCCCACGCCCGGCGACGCGGCCGACGTTGCCTGGGTCTCCGTGGCGGTCCGGATCGCTCTGATCGTTCTGGCGGCGGCAGTGCTGGCGTATCTGCTTTACAGGTTCTACCGGATACTTCGGAGCATCCGCCCAAGGGGCGCTGACGCCTCATCGTTTGAGGAGGGCGAGGCGGAACCGCTCCGCTTCCACTTGCCCCGGCGGAAGAAGCGGAAAAGCGCCTCCGTTCTGCCCAACAATGAGAAAATCAGGCAGCTCTACAAGGAATATCTGTTTTTCATCCGGACCTGCGGCGTCAAGATCACCCGCCAGACGACTTCGGAGGACGTCATGAAAGCGTCCGGCGAGCTTGTGGCTCCGGGGAACGCGGAACGGCTGAGAGAGCTTTACATCCGCGCTCGCTATCAGGATGCGGAGGAGATAAGCGACGCGGAGGTGGAACAGGCCGAGGCGCTGGTGGCCGCCGTCAAGGCGCTGGTGTAAGGCAAGAAGCCGCCCGCCGGCAAAAACATCCCCCAAAGGTGAGCGCCCGAAACGCCCGCATTTTACGAAAGAAAGAACCCGCCGGATGTGCGGCGCCTCATGCGGCGCCGCACATCCGGCGGGAATTTTAATCCTTCAGGGTCTGCTGACCTGCGGTGCCGGCGCACCGCATCAACGCCCTGTGATTTCTTTTATCAGTCCCGCAGGGACGGAGGATAGACGCCGCTGTCGTGAAGCTTCTTCAGCTCGTCCATGACGTTCTGGCGGTCCTCCTGGTAGGTCATGCCGAACCAGCGGTCGGCGCTGTGGAGCACGGACACAGTGAGACGGCCCTCGTCCACCAGCTCGCCCACCATGTTGGGCAGCAGGCACTCGGCTTTGATGTTGGTGCCGGCGCGGTTGCGCAGGAAGTCCTCAAAATAGGCCTCCATCTCGGCGAAGATGCCGGGGGTGAAGCCCCAGAAGTTCATGGACACCACGGCGTCGGGATCCAGCTCCACCCGGCCGCCGTCGGCCACGTCGGCAATGGACCCGTCGGGGAACAGCTGGATCTTCAGCGTCTCCTTGACGCCGGTCAGGTTGCCGTTCTCCGTCTGGCACACGCCGCGGGACACGGTGCCGTTGATGCTGACGGTGTTCTTCAGCAGATAGCCCACCATGGTGGCCTCGCCGGTCTCCTTGAGGCGGCCCAGCTCTTCGTACACGATGCGGAAGGCGTCCACGCCGTAATAGTCGTCGGCGTTGATGACGCAGAAGGGTTCGCTGATGACGTCGCGGGCGCAGAGCACCGCGTGGGTGGTGCCGAAGGGCTTGACGCGCTCGGCGGGGATCTTATAAAACGCGGGCACGCTGGAGAAATCCTGGAAGGCGTAGCAGACCTCCACGTTCTCCCCGTCGCGAGTCTTGCGCTGTGCGATGCGGTCGCCGCAGAGGTTCTTCATCATATCCAGCATCTCCGGCTTGATGATGAACACCACCTTGGTGAAGCCGGCGCGGATGGCGTCGAAGATGGAGTACTCCATCAGAATCTCCCGGTTGGGACCCACGCCGTCCACCTGCTTGTTGCCGCCGTAACGGGACCCCATGCCCGCCGCCATGATCACAAGAGCTGCTTTCATTTATCTTTCCTCCTTTTCGCCGCCGCCGGGCCGTTTCGTCCGGCCGGGGCTGTGCGTATTTCAACATGTTATATTGTACCACAGTTCCCGCGCTGCTTCAAGGGTTTTCCGGCCCGGCAGCGACCCGGCGGCGAAAAAACGGAGAAATGGCCCATTTTCCGCTTTTTATGCTGGATTTTAACGCCGGTATGCGCTATAATAGATGAAGCTTTTTGACCGCATGGCCCCGCCGCCGGGACCTTTAACCAAACCGCTGTTAAACGATCGAAGGAGAACCTTATGAAAGATACGTCTCATACCCCCTCCCGTGACGGCTCGCGCCGCCGCCCCCGCCGCACGGCGTTGGACCATTTCGGCGTCATTGCCCTGCTCGCGCTGCTCATCGTCAGTCTGGTGTTCTATATCCGGCTGGCCTCCTCCGGCCTGCTGACGACGGCGGTGCTGGCCATCATCGCGGTGGCCCTGCTGCTGGTCAATGCGGTCCACGCCGCCATTCAGCTGCCGTTGCGTCGCAGCAAGCTGGGCAAGCTGGTGGCCGGCGCCCTGGCGCTGATCCTGTCGGCCGTGCTGATCTACGTCTCCGCCCACATGGGAGACGCCCTCAGCAAGGTCGGCGAGATGTTCGGCCGGCAGCTGGTGGAGAATCGGCAGATCCTGGTGGTGGTGCGCACGGATGATCCCGCCCAGGAGCTGGCCGACACCATGGGCTACACCTACGGCTACGTGGACGGCTGGAACGGGGAGGACACCGCCTCCCTGCTGCAGCAGCTCCACCAGCAGCTGGGCGACTTCCCGGAGAGCACCAGCTCCAACCCCACCGATCTGGTGGACGGGCTGCTGGCCTCCCGGACCGACGCCATCCTTATGGCGGACGGGGCCATCTCGCTGCTGGAGGACATGGAGGAATACGCCGATATCGGGGATCGGGTACGAGTCCTGTACACCTACACCGTCTCCCATAAGGTGGACATCGACCTTGGCAAGACGGAGATCACCGAGCCCTTTATCATCTACTGCAACGGCATCGACAGCCGCAAGAGCGACATCAACGCCACCGGCAACAGCGACGTGAACATCCTGGCGGTGGTGAATCCCAAGACGCGGGAGATCCTGCTGCTGAACACGCCGCGGGACTACTACGTGCCCCTCCACATGAACGGGCAGATGGACAAGCTGACCCACGCCGGCAACTACGGCATCGAGGAGTCCATCGGCACGCTGAGCGATCTGTACGGTGTGGAGATCCCCTATTACATCCGGCTGAATTTCTACGGCCTGGTGGACATCGTGGACGCCATCGGCGGCGTGGACGTGGAGTCCCCCAAGGAGTTTACCACCAAAAAGATGCAGATCCCCGGCCCGGACGGCACGCTGGAGAAGAAAACCTTCACCTTCCCCGCCGGCCCTGTCCACCTGAACGGCCAGGAGGCGCTGGCCTTTGCCCGCGAGCGGTACGCCTTCGCCGGGGGCGACAACCAGCGGGGCAAGAACCAGATGACCGTCATCAAGGGGATCATCAACAAGATCACCTCCCCCGCCCTGCTGAAGAACTACCAGAAGGTTCTGAACGCCCTGCCCAACTCCTTCCTCACCAACATCACCTTCGACCAGGTGAAGGCACTGGTCCGCGCCCAGCAGAAGGATGGAACCAGTTGGCACGTGACGTCCTACGCCGTCACCGGCACCGGCGGCAGCGACTACTGCTACTCCTGGCCCGGCATGCAGCTGTACGTGACAAGGCCCGATGTCGATTCGGTGGGGCTGGCCAAAACGCTGATCGACCAGGTGATGAACGGCGAGGTCCCCGTGATCCCCGACTGACCGCCGTTTTGGCGTCCTGCGCCGGGATGAAGATCAAAAGAGAATCAAACGGACGGACCCATACGGACGGAGGAAGAACATGCTGCGTACCTGTTCCAAAGACGAATTTAACGAGTATATCGATTTTGCCTATGAGCTGGCTACAGACCTGACGAGATCCGGCTATCCCACCTACTGTGACGGGATCAAGACGAAGGCCATGTTCGTCGAGCGCTCCCGTAAGGCCTTTGAGCGGGAAACCGAAGACATTCTTCTCTTTGTGTATGAGGGAGAAGTGCAGGGTCTGATCCACTATTACTGGCTGCCGGAGGACCGCTATCTCCAAACGTACTGCTTCACCATTGCCAAAGGGACGGAGCAGGCGCTCTCGGAATTTTTGGCATATGTCGGCCAGCGCTTCCGTGGATACGATGTGTTTTTAGGGTTTCCTGCCGAGAATCATTCGGCGGTGAGATACCTGGTCGGGCAGGGTTTTGAGTGCATCGAGAACGACTATAACAACACGGCTTACCTTGACCGTCTTGATACGATCCCGCAAAACAGCGGCGTGACCCAAATTGGCAGAGACAACTACGAGAGCTTCCAAACGCTTCATGGCCAGATCGAGGGCGATATGTACTGGAACTCCGAGCGGATCCTTGCCGACCTGGAAGACTGGGTCATTTTTGTCAAGAGCACGGACGGGGAGCCGCAGGGCGCCGTCTATTATAGGGACGCCGGTGACGGATGGTTTGAGATCTTCGGCATTGACATGGATCACGGGGCGTATCATCCGGCGCTGTTCAAGGAGCTGCTGAACGCGGCCCTGTCGGATGCAAAGCGCAGAAACGGCCGGTTTATGACCTTCTTCTGTGATGAAGAATACGAAGAGGCTGCTCTTGCATGCGGATTCACGTGCGTCGGCAACTATCTTTGCTATAAAACCCATTTGGACTGACAGGTGTGACGCGGAGGTTTTCAGTTCATGATTTGCTTTCTTACCAGCAGGCCGGATATTCCGGGGACGGATTTTATCCTGAATCCCGCCAATCGTTTTATAGAAGAGCTGCGTCAATACTACCCAAGGCCTTGCCGGGCGCTGTACATATGCTCCGACCCGGACGATTGGGAGAAGATGGACCGCTATGCGTCCGTTATGAAAAAGAGCTTTGAGGGCGCCGGCTTCTCGTTCCAAAGCTTTCGCACGCTGGACGGCAGAAATGAAAGCCGCACGCGGGAGCTTGTACGGGAATCGGACCTGCTGATCCTCGCAGGCGGACACGTTCCCACCCAGAACCGGTTTTTCAACAGGATCGGTCTGCGCGATGCGCTCCGGAACTTTGGCGGGATCGTGATCGGTATCAGCGCAGGCAGCATGAACAGTGCCGACGTCGTGTACGCCCAGCCGGAGGAAGAGGGCGAGGCCGTCGATCCCGCCTATCAGCGATTTCTGCCGGGCCTGGGTCTGACAAAAGCCATGCTGCTTCCCCACTATCAGGAGATCAAAGACGACGTGCTTGACGGCTTGCGGTTATTTGCAGACGTCACCTGCCCGGACAGCATGGGGAGAACATTTTACGCCATCCCGGACGGCAGCTATCTTTTCGTTCATTCCGGCGTAGAGGAGCTGCGTGGCGAGGCGTATCGGATCAAGGACGGCGTCCTTACGCAGATCGCCTCTGATCACGATACTGTTTTGCTTTAACGCCCTTTTTCATTCTATTTTCCAGGATCCGGAGGCAGATCATATGACAAAATCGCAAAAAACCGTGGGCCACCTCTTCGCCATTCTCACCGTGGTGGTGTGGGGCAGCTGCTACGTGCTGACCAAGAACCTGCTCCGCGCAGGCTTCACCCCCACCCAGATCACGCCCATCCGCATGGCGCTGGCCTATGTGGCGCTGCTGGTGATGCGGCCCAAGTTCCTGCGTCTCCCTCTGCGTGACGAGCTGATGTTCGTGCTCATCGGCGTCATGGGCGGCAGCTTTTACTTCTTCCTGCAGAATACCGCCCTGGAACACACTCTGGCCGCCAACGTCAGCATTCTGGTGTCCCTCTCCCCCATCTTCACCGTGATTCTGGCGCAGCTCTTCAGCCGCCGCAACGAGAAGCTGGGTCTATTCGTCTACATCGGTTCGTTGGTTGCCATCGCCGGCGTGGTGCTGGTGGTGCTCAACGGCAGCCTCAACTTTCACCTGAACCCTCTGGGCGATCTGCTGGCCCTGGCCGCAGGCCTTGCCTGGGCGGTATACTCTATCCTCATCAAGAAGTACACCGAGCAGTACGACAACTTCATCGTCACCCGCCGTGTCATGCTCTGGGCCTTCATCACCGCCATTCCGCTGATGCTGCTCACCAGCGGGATGCCGGATCTCACCCCCCTGTTCACCCGGACGGACGCTCTGCTGAGCTGGCTGTTTCTGGGTATTCTGGGCAACGCTGTGTGCTTCGCCATCTGGAACATCGCCTTCCAGCGGCTGGGCGTGGTGGTGACCAACAACTACCTGTACGCCTCCCCCTTTGTGACCATGGTGGTGGGCTGGCTGCTGCTGGATGAGAAGATCTCTCTCATGGGCGTCATCGGCGCCGTGCTCATCACGGCCGGCGTATTTCTGGCCCAGCGGGAGAAGAAATCGGAATAACCCCTTTTACACGCGAAAATGCCCCGCTTGAAGCGGGGCATTTTTTACAAGTTTTTTATAACTTTTTTATCTTTTTCCTTCGATCATCAGCTCACAGCGCATGCTCATGACGGCGCGGCCGCCCACGCGGATCAGTACGCCGTCACCGTCCGCCGTCAGGCGGCTGCGGATCTCCGACGGGCGGCCCATGTGCTCGCCCTGGAGGAACACGTTCTCCTCCCCCGGCCGCACCAGGCCGCGGCGGTACAGGTAATAGGTCAGCGCGCCGTTGGAGGTGCCGGTGGCGCACTCCTCCGGAATGTCGTAGAGAGGTGCGAAGTTGCTGCAATACGCCGTGCATGCGCCGTCACCAGGGCAGAACATATGGACGCCCACGCAGTCATACCGGCGGCTCAGCTCTGTGACCGCATGTTCATCCTGCACGGCAGCCATTAGCGTTTCGTGATCCCGGACAGGCAGCATGATATCCGCCAGGCCGGTGGAAATGATCTCCGGCGCAAAGCCATGGGGCATAGCATCCGGTGTAAGGCTGTAAGCGCGGAGCAGCTCCGCGCTCTCCCCATCGTCCAGGGTCCGCAGCAGCTTCGGCGGTGCCATATCCATCCACACCGTGTCGCCCTCCACGTCGATGCGCAGATCGCCGGAGCGGGTGCGGGCAATACGGGCGCCGTCGCCGATCCTATCCAATGAGCGCAGCAGCGCGAAGCTGGCAATGGTGGCGTGACCGCATAGATCAACTTCCCCAGCAGGTGTAAAGTATTTTATCTTGACAGTTTCATCCGGCTCCAGCGCAACAAAAGCCGTCTCGGAGTGCTTGAATTCCGCGGCGATCTGCTGCATGAGATCGTCCGGCAGCGGACGATCCGGCAGCACCACGCCCGCCTGGTTGCCGCCGAAGACGCGGCTTGAGAAGGCATCCATCACATAGGCCTGCATTACCTCACATCCTTTCTCCCCCATTATAAAGCCGCGGCGGACGGGTGGCAACCCCTTTCGGGACGTGTGTGAAAAAAGATCACCCGCTTGCGGCGGGTGATCTTTTTATAGGCTGTCAATCAGTCGATCATGCTCTTCAGGTTCTCGGCGACGGTGATGGGGGCAGCGGTGGCGGCCTTCACCTGGTCGACGGTGAACTCAGGGTTGATCTCGGTCATCACGAGGCCGTTCTCGGTGACTTCCAGAACGCACATCTCGGTGATGATCTTCTTGACACAGTGGGAAGCGGTCAGAGGCAGACGGCACTTCTCAAGGATCTTGGGGTTGCCCTTGGCGGTGTGCTCCATGCAGACGATGCAGTTGCGGGCGCCGACGCACAGGTCCATGGCGCCGCCCATGCCGGGCATCTTCTTGCCGGGGATGATCCAGTTGGCCAGGTTGCCCTCCTGGTCGACTTCCAGAGCGCCCAGGAAGCAGGCGTCCACGTGGCCGCCGCGGATCAGGCCGAAGTTGCTGGCGGAATCGATGAAGCCGCCGCCGTAGGCCACGGAGGAGGGAGAACCGCCGGCGTCAACAACGTGGTAGGGATCGTAGTTGGGGTCGCCCTCTTTGGGGGAGGTACCGGCGGAGACGATGCCCAGCTCGGCATGGATGATCAGCTCAACGCCCTCAGGCAGATAGGCGGGGATCATGGTCGGCAGACCGATACCCAGGTTGACGACGTCGCCATTCTTCAGCTCCTTGGCGCAGCGCTTGGCAATAAAGGCCTTGATTTCAGACTTCTCCATTACATTTTCTCTCCTTCCACGATGTAATCAACGCACATACCGTAGGTATGGACGTTTTCGGGCTCGATCTCGCCCACGGGAACGATGTACTCGCACTCAGCGATGACGGTGTCGGCGGCGGTGGCCATCACGGTATTGAAGTTCCGCATGGTGCCCTTGTACCAGCAGTTGCCGAACTCGTCGCACTTATAGGTGCCCAGCAGGGCAAAGTCGGCATGGATGGGAGCCATCTCCAGATACTCCTTGCCGTCGATGGTGCGCTTGCCGCGGCAGAAGGGGCTGTCCTCGATCATGGTATCAACGCCCACGGGGGTGAGCACGCCGCCCAGACCGGCACCGTCGGCGCGGATGCACTCAGCCAGAGTGCCCTGGGGCAGCAGGTTGACTTCCAGCGTACCCTCGGTGTTCTGCTGGCCGACCTCGGGAGTCATGCCCACGTGAGTGGCGATGACGCGCTTGACCTGATGATTGTGAATCAGCTCGGCGATGCCGAAGAACTCCTCGCCCTTGGGGCCAACAGCGCGGCCGCAATCGTTGGCGATCAGGGTCAGGTCCTTGGTGCCCAGCTTGACAAGCTCCTTGACGATGGCGCGGGCCTGGCCGCAGGCCAGGAAGCCACCGAACATGACGGTAGCGCCATCAGGGATCATTTTCGCTGCCTCAGCGGCAGTGAGCACAGGTTTCTTTGCCATTTGGTGTTCCTCCTTGTTGTTTTCGAACTTAAATTGCGCGGGGTTAGAATTGCCAAGAAATTAACAGTGTCATCATAGCACCATCTTGCAGAAAATGCAAGGGGGGTGAAGCCTCTTCTTTTCTCTTTTCTTAAAAAGAAGCGGCAGTTTTTGCGCTCCGCAGGCCGGACGGTCATGAGCATGTCATGACCGTCCGGTGTGCGGGATATGCTTATTTCATGCCGCGCTTGACCATCTCGGTGACCACGAAGCTGGCCACGTCGTCGCCGTAGGTGCCGGCGCCGAAGCCGGCGTCATAGCCCAGCTCCTTGGCAAGCTCGTGGGTAATGCGGGGGCCGCCGCAGACCACCACGAACTTGTCGCGCAGTCCCTCGGCCTCCAGCAGCTCGATGAGGTTGGTCAGGTTCTGGATGTGAATATCCTTCTGGGTGACCGTCTGGGACACCAGCAGGGCGTCGGCGTGCAGCTCCACGGCCTTCTTGATGAACTCCTCGTTGGGGACCTGGGAGCCCAGGTTGTAGGCCTCCACCATCTCGTAGCGCTCCACGCCGTAGTG
>DGHJ01000053.1:8445-9220 GCA_002392625.1 Oscillospiraceae bacterium UBA3851 | reverse complement strand
CCCTTGCGGTTCATGATGGCGTCGATGCCCACGGTGTGGGCGTCGGTGCCGGTGGAGGCGCCCACCATGACCACCTTGCGGCCGATGTGCTCGCGGATATAGTCGTTGGTCTCCTCCATGCTCATGACCTCGGACTCCACGGTGATGACGTGGATATCCTCGTAGTTGACGGTGTGGACGCAGCTGCCGTAGACCACGTAGAAGGTGAACTCCTTGTCCAGCGGGGCGTGATAGGCTACGTTGGGCTCATCCAGGCCCATCTTCTTGGCGATCTGGCGGGCGGCCTCCTCGCCGCGGGCGTCGTCCTTAACGGGCAGGGTGAAGCTGGTCTGCACCTTGCCGTCGTTCATGGTGTCGCCGTAGGGCTTCAGGCGGGTCAGGTCCAGTGTGGTGTCGAAATCGATCTTATGGGTGTTGTACAGTCCGCTGCTCATTCTCCTGCCACCTTACCTTTCATCACTTCGACAAACGGGTTGAAGTGCTTCTCGTCCTTGACAACGACGCCGCTGAGGCCCTTGCCGCCGTCCTTGGGACGCTTGACGTCGGCAAAGATGCCCTTCTCGATGGTGGTGAACAGGCCCAGCTTCTCGATCTCCTTCAGCAGGTCTGTGGCCTTCACCAGCACCTCGTTGGCGCGGTTGCGGATGATGCCGTTCTCCTTGTAGGTCAGCTCGCTGCCCAGATCCTTCATGGTGCGGAAGATGTACTGGGCGTTCTCGATGGACAGAGCGCGGTCGGACATGAACGGGGTGTGGATGGCCTCGGTCATCATGCC
>DGHJ01000053.1:0-8339 GCA_002392625.1 Oscillospiraceae bacterium UBA3851 | reverse complement strand
TCCTGGATATGGCCGCGGAAGATGTTGCCGGTCATGAACTTGGTGGGCGGCATGTACTTCAGCGGGGCCTTGGGGAAGATCTCGCGGGCCATCTGCGCCTGGGCCAGCTCATAGAGGAAGGTGTTCTCCACAGAGGGGTCCATCTCAAAGGCGTGGCCGAGACCCATCTGCTCCTCCCGCATACCGGCGGTCTTGGCAAAGGCCTCGTTCAGGAACTGGGAGGCCAGCACGGTATGGGCGGAGGTGATGGCGTCGTCGGTGGTCAGATAGTTGTCCTCGCCGGTGTTGATGATGACGCCGGTATATCCGTTGATAACGCGGGAGAAGAACTGGTCCACGATGGTGCGCTGCATGTTGATGTCGCGGAACAAAATGCCGTACAGAGCGTCGTTCAGCATGACGTCCAGACGCTCCAGAGCGCCCATGGCGGCGATCTCAGGCATGCACAGGCCGGAGCAGTAGTTGCACAGCCGGATATAGCGGTGCTGCTCCTCGCCCACCTCATCCAGCGCGGCGCGCATCAGACGGAAGTTCTCCTGGGTGGCGTAGGTGCCGCCGAAGCCCTCGGTGGTGGCGCCGTAGGGCACGTAGTCCAGCAGGGACTGGCCGGTGGTGCGGATGACGGCGATGATGTCGGCGCCCTGCTTGGCACCGGCCTTGGCCTGGATAATATCCTCATAGATATTACCGGTGGCCACGATGATATACAGGTAGGGGCCCTGCTTGTCGCCGAAGCGGCCCAGATACTCGTTGCGCTTGGCGACGTTGTTGTTGATGCGCTGGATGGTGGCATCCACATAGGGCTTAATGGCGGCGCGGATCTCGCCGTCGCCGTGGGCGGGCAGTTTGGTCAGGTCCAGCTCGCCGCTGTCAATGGCCTCTGCCACGCCCTGGGGATCCTTGCCGGTTTCCAGAATGGCGTTGCCGATGACCCAGGCGGCACCCAGGGGCAGCAGGGAGTTTTCCATCAGGTTGTCCACCACCACGTTGGGCATGGGCACGTCCATCTCGTTGACGCCGTCGATCCCCAGCAGACGGCAGACGGCGCGCTCCACCGTGACGGTGGTGTGCTGGTCGATGAAGCGCTGGACGTCGGCTGCCACGTGGGCAGCGGACTGGCGGGCCTCGTTGACCAGTTCAAAATTCAGGCCGAGTTTGCTTTCCATAGATTTACCTCTTCAGCTCACGTATTCCATCACGTGCAGGCACGAAAAACGCGGTAGCTGAGCGGGGCGAGCGCCCCGTTCAGCGGCCGCATGTTCTCAGTGCTTGACGTGGCGCTCGTTGCGCAGCAGCTTGGTGGGCTCCAGATAGCGCTGAGGCGTACCCTCGGCGACCCAGGCCACGCCGGTCTTCTCCGCCTTCTTCTTGCCGGTGCACACGTCGCAGTGGCAATTCTGGACGTAGTGCTCAGGCTCGGTGTAGGAGGTGATGACGCCCTCAAAGTTGCGCAGGATGACCTTGCGCGGCGTCTGGGAGATCAGGTAGTTAGGCATGACGGGGGTCTTGCCGCCGCCGCCGGGGGCGTCCACCACGAAGGTGGGGATGCAGTAGCCGGAGGTATGGCCGCGGAGGGCCTCCATGATCTCGATACCCTTGGACACGGGGGTGCGGAAGTGGCTCAGGCCCAGGGAGGGATCGCAGGCGTAGATGTAGTAGGGACGCACGCGCATCTTCACGAGGCCGTGGACCAGCTCCATCATCACGTGGCTGCAGTCGTTGACGCCGGCCAGCAGCACGGACTGGTTGCCCAGGGGGATACCGGCGTCAGCCAGCATGGCGCAGGCCTTGGCGGCTTCCGGAGTGAACTCCTTGGGGGTGTTGAAGTGGGTGTTCAGCCAGATGGGGTGATACTTGCGCAGCATGGCGCACAGCTCCGGGGTGATACGCTGGGGGCACACCACGGGGGTGCGGGAGCCCAGACGGACGATCTCCACGTGGGGGATGGCGCGCAGCTTCTTGATGATGTATTCCAGCGCCTCATCGGAGACCATCAGCGCGTCGCCGCCGGAGAGCAGCACGTCGCGGACCTCGGGGTGGTTGGCCACGTACTCGATGCACTTTTCGATCTGGGCCATGGGGACCTCGCAGTCATTCTGGCCGGCGAAGCGGCGACGGGTACAGTGACGGCAGTACATGGAGCACTGGTCGGTGATCAGCAGCAGCACGCGGTCGGGATAGCGGTGGGTCAGGCCGGGGGTGGGAGAGTCGGTGTCCTCGTGCAGGGGATCGGCGTCCTCATAATCGGCATACTCCAGCTCCTCGGCGCGGGGAATGGCCATCTTGCGGATGGGATCATAGGGATCGTCCAGGTCGATCAGGGACAGGTAGTAGGGCGTGACGGCCATGCGCAGCTTGCCCAGGGTCTTGCGGACGCCCTCTTCCTCGTCGGGGGTCAGGGTCATGTACTTCTTCAGATCCTCAACCGTCTCGGCGCGGTTGGCGACCTGCCAATGCCAGTCGTTCCACAGATTTTCGGGAACGTCGGCGAACAGACCGTTGCGAGTTTTCATATCGTCTTTCCTCCTAATAGTCAGCGGCTTTGAGAAAATCACGCCGGGCAGGGAGGGTCCTCCTCCCTGCCCACGGCGCTATGGAGTTTAGCAGTACTTCTCGTCGAACAGCTTGCGCAGCTTGGGATTCTCGCGCAGGACGTTCAGAGTGATCTCGGCGTGGTTCTTGGTGTAGCCGTTGCCCACGATCATGGTGACGTCCTTGCCCACGCCCTCGGCGCCCAGGGCGGCCTTGGTGAAGGAGGTGGCCATGGAGAAGAAATAGACCAGACCGTCGTCACGGACGGGCAGAATGGCGGACATCTCGCAGGACTCGATGTTCACGCAGCAGATGGAGATATCGTACTCCTTGCCGCCGTTGGCGGCCAGGGCGGCGTCCAGCACCTCAACGGGCTTGGTGCAGTCGGCCACGATAACGTCGGTGTAAACGCCCAGCTCCATCAGCGCAGGAACCTGCTTGGGGTTGCGGACAACGCCCACCACCTTGCCGTTGGGGCCAACCTTCTTCAGAGCTTCCCAGCCGCACAGAACGCCGGACTTGCCGTTGGCGCCGAGGATCAGAACGCTGTCGCCCTCCTTGGGCAGCTTGCGGGCCTGAGCGGGAGCGCCGGCCACATCCAGAGCAGCCAGAGCCAGAGGCTCGGACATGTCGTCGGGCAGCTTGGCGTACAGGGCGGTCTCAAACAGAACGGCCTGGCCGTCGATATCCACGCGGTCGATATCCTTGTGGATGGCCTTGATACGGTCGATCTTCAGCGGGGTCATGGACAGGGAGACCAGGGAGGCGATCTTGTCGCCCACCTTCAGATTGAAGTCGGGCTTGGCCAGCAGGTCCTCGCCGATGTAGGCGACCTTGCCGATGAACATGCCGCCGGAACCGGTGACGGGGTTCTGCTGCTTGCCGCGCTCAGCCACGATGCCCATGATCATTTCGCCGATCTTCTTCTCGTCGCCGCCGCAGGCCTCGGAGATCTGGGTGAAGGAGGCGGAGTCAACGTTCAGGGAGATGACGTCGCAGATGATCTCGTTGGAGTAGTGCTTGGTCATGTCGTTGTCCAGCTTCCACGCGGCCTGGGTCAGAACACCCTTGGGCTCGATGACGCGGTGAGTACCATACTTGTTGCCTTTCAGCTGTGCCATAATATTATCCTCCTAAAAATGTATTTTGTTAGGTTGTTACGCTTATGGATTTGAATTTTCCGTTCAGTTCAGAGGCTTCAGGCCCAGGATCTCGCGGGCCTCGGCAGGGGTGGCGATCTCGCGGCCCAGCTCCTTGGCCAGGCGCACCACCTTGGCCACCAGCTCGCCGTTGGAGGCGGCCTTGTGGCCCTTGCCCAGGTACACGTTGTCCTCAAAGCCCACGCGGACGTTGCCGCCCATGACGATGCCGGCGGCGGCCATATTCCAGGCGCTGCGGCCCACACCGGTGACGGTCCAGGTGGAGCCGGCGGGGATCTTGCTCACCAGGAAGGCCAGGTTATCCACGGTGGCGGGGGTGCAGCCGGCCACGCCCAGCACGAAGTTGAACTGCATGGGGGCGCCGGGAACCTCGCCCTTGCGGGCCATGGTCAGCACGGTATCCAGGTGGCCAATCTCGAAGCACTCATACTCCGGCTTGATGCCGTTGTCGATCATGCGCTTGCCGAAGGCGCGCATGGTGGGCATGGTGTTCTCAAACACCTCGTCGCCGAAGTTGCAGGTGCCGCAGTCCAGGGTGGCCATCTCAGGCATCAGCTCGGTGGGCTGCAGCCGCTCCTCCGGGGTCATGCCGGTGGCGCCGCCGGTGGAGGGGATCATGATGACGTCGGGCAGCTCGGCGCGGATGGCGTCCATCACCACGCGGAAACGCTCCCGGTCCTGGGTGGGAGTGCCGTCGTCCTCGCGGACGTGGACGTGGATAATGGCTGCGCCGGCCTCATAGGCGGATTTGGCCTCACGGACCATCTCCTCGACGGTGTAGGGCACGGCGGGGTTGTTGGCCTTGGTGACCTCGGCACCGCAGATAGCGGCGGTAATGATCAGCTTCTCCATGTTGCCCTCCCCTTATTTGGCGCTGCGGTCGATACGCTGGCAGTCCTTGGGCGTCACGCAGGTGCCGTGGGCGCGGCAGACCACGATGGGCTCAGCCAGCACGTCGGCGGCGGAGGCGCTGATGTCGGGTCGGGAGACGATGACCTTGCGGGCCTCGAACTTCATGGTACGGGAGGTGTTGCCGATGCGCTCGATCTCGCCGTAGGCCTCGATGTAGTCGCCGGCATAGACGGGAGCCAGGAACTCGATGTTGTCGTAAGCGCAGAACAGGCCCTCGTCACCGTCGCACTGGATCAACAGCTCGGTGGCCACGTCGCCGAACAGGTGGACCATGTGGGCGCCGTCCACCAGATTGCCGCCGTAGTGGGCGTCTTTTGCGCTCATGCGCAGGCGGAGCAGGGATGTCATCTTTTCCATGGGAAATTCCTCCTTCACAATAATTGCTTTTTCATCGGATTTGTTTCGGTATTCCGGGAGAAGTCCGGCCTCTGGCGCGCTTCCGGGCAAAAAAAGGCGCTATCGGTCAAGGTCGTTGACCAATAGCGCTCCATGCTGTCATTGCATGACAGTAGCACCGCTTACACGGCGCTACCAAGGCGGAAGACGGGCAGGTCTTCAGCCTTTCGGCGGAGGGCCCCTTCCCTGTCTGACGTGACCGGTCGCCCAAACCGGCCAGGCAGGTACCCTGCTCTCCGCGCCTCTATTGACTGCTCTATGGAATTTACGGATAAATTATACCTTTTTGTCTTCTTTTTGTCAAGGCAAAACCGGCCTGTGCAACGGGTGATTTTGCGTTTTCCGCCAGTCAGTAGGCCTGCTCGATCCGCTCCAGGATCTCCGGCTTCAGAGACAGCATCCGGCAGATGTTCAGGGCGTCCTTCGGGCAGTCGGATTTCCCCTCCACCCGGTAGAGACCGTAGTTCATGTGGCGGGCGATGACGGCCACGCCGTCCTCCGCGGTGGCGGCCAGCTCGCCGCGGATCTGCTCAGGATCCACGTCCCGCAGGCCGATGATCTGGTAGTGGATGCGGGCGAATTCCGCCACCTTGTCGTAGTGGGTGGTCAGCAGCGACACGGCGTTGACGTCGTTTAGATACCGGGTCACAGCCTGGACGATGACGGCGCCCTCGTCTGGGTTGGTTCCGCGGGCGAACTCGTCCAGCAGGAACAGGGAATAACCCTGCTCCACCTCGTCCAGCGCCTTCTGGAACTCCACGATCTCCGAGCCGAAGCCGCTGAGGCCGGACTGGATGGACTGGAGATCGTCAAACAGCATCTTCACGCTGTGGAAAAGGGGCATCCTCGCCCGACTGGCGCAGACCAGGAAGCCAGCGTGGAGCAGCAGAACGTTGAGGGCCACCGTCTTCATGGCCACGCTCTTGCCGCCCATGTTGGCGCCGGTGATCACCGTGGCGCCCCGGTCCAGGGCGATGGACACGGGCACGAATTTGCGCCCCTTCTCCTCCAGCAGGTCCACCAGCTCCGGGTTCACCATGTCCTCCAGCTCCAGGGCCGTATCCGTCAGCTCCGGGCGTACGCCGCCGTAACGCACGGCGAACAGGGCCTTCTGGATGAGGAAGTCCAGCCGCCCGGCGGTATCGGCGTCGGCCAGGAGATCCGGCACCATGGGGGCCAGGGCCGCACCCATGGCCCGGCGGACCTTCATCTCCTCGCTCTCCTCCTCGGCGCAGATCCTGGTGCGCTTCATACGCAGATCGTCCTTTTCCGCGTCGGTGAGCGCGTGATAAAACTGCTCCTCCACCTGCTTCTTGGCCTGGCGGATCTCCCGCAGTCTGGGCGTAGCGCCGTCGGGGATGTAAAAGCCGCGGGAGCGGGTGTTCTCCGGGTCCAGGATGGCCAGGGCGGGCGCAGGATCGTGGAAGGCCACGCCCTCCAGATGCACGGCCTCGTCTATCTCCGCCAGCAGGGGGATCAGGCTCTCCAGCCGCTGGAGGTAGCCCTTGATCTCAAAGAGCTCCACATGATCAGGCACTTCCCCTTCGGCGCAGCGGCGCAGGGAGGTGCGGATATCCTTCATCTGGCACAGAACGATCATCAGCTTGTCGTACACGTCCTTCAGCTGCTCCGCGGCCGCGGCGGCCCGCTCCACGTTGCCCAGCTCCGTCTCCAGCTCGGTGCGCTGATCGGGGGTGTAGAATCGGAGGTGGCGGATCCGCTCCTGGCCGAAGGGGCTGCAGCCGTGGAGACTTTCCAGCACGTACTGCAGGCCGATTTTCACTTTATCGTCAAAGGTGACGGTGATCATGCCAGTTCCTCCTTTACGTTGATGACCGGGGCGTCGATGGCCTCCGTCATGGCGCGCAGAAACGCGTCCTTGTCAAATCGCCAGCCGTAGGCGGACACAGGATTGATGGTGACGCACAGGGTGCGTGCAGCCTCTACCGTCTCCAGGGAGACCTGCCGGGTGGCCAGCTTGTCCAGGGTATCGGTGCTCAGCAGCACCTTGCTGGGATCCTTCACCACCAGCCTGCCCCGCCGCAGCACGCCGCTGCGCAGCAGGGGCACCACCATAGAGTCGGTCAGCGCGCCGCCCACGATGGCTTCGCCGTTCTTCTTCAGGGCGTCGGCCAGGGTGCCCTCCACCTCCTCCGGCAGCGTCTCCGCCTTGGGGATGTTCATGATGCGGTAGATGTTCACCGTGTCCGCCACCACCTTCTCCATGCTCATGTGGTAGCTTGCCCCGGTGCAGAGGATCACGCCCTCCGCCACCGCCCGCGCCCCCAGGGACTTGCGGCCCAGGGCCCCGTCGATGATGGACTGGTCGGCCCCCAGATCGAAGAAGTGCTGCGACACGGTTTTCAGCTGCGTAGTGATGGACGGTCCCGCCAGCTGGACGTAGCCGTCGCTGCGGGCCCGGACAATGACCACCTCGCCCACAGGGGTGGGGATGCCGGTGGTCATCAGCACCTCCAGCGTCACGTCGCCCAGCCGCAGCATATCCTTGGCGGTGGCGATCAGCGTGCCGGCGGGGACGAAGATGCTGGGCTTTTCCGTGCCGGTGACCACGTCGGTGGACTCACCGTCCCGACCGATGGAGGTCAGGCCCAGCACCCGCTCCCGGCCACTGTGGTGCAGCAGCCAGTTGAGCACCGTGGTCTTTCCGGCGTTTTTGCACATGCCCACGATGGACATGGTTTTCACGCTGTGCAGTTGTTCCAGCAGTTCCCTTTGCATGGCGCGGCTCCTTTCGGCGGCGGTATACTCTCAATCGTTAATGATAACACATGGGATAGGAAAAGAAAAGAGGTGAGTTTTCCGGGCAATACCCTCTCTTTCATTCCAAGGAGGGCGTATGCCCGACGTGGGAATCCGTTCCTCTTATCTTGGGTATTACGGATTGCCGCGTCGCTTCGCTCCTCGCAATGACATGGGAAAGGACGGCGCTGCTCCTGCGGCGCCGTCCTTTTAGTCTTTTATATTTCACTCCACCGTGACGCTCTTGGCCAGGTTCCGGGGCTTGTCGATGTCGCAGCCACGCTCCAGGGCGATGTAGTAGGCCAGCAGCTGCAAAGGCACCACGCCCAGCTGGGGCTGGAGCATGGGCTCCGTCTCCGGCACGGACAGCACCATGGGCACACGCTCCGCCATGGCCTTGGCCCGGCGGTCAATGGTCAGGGCCAGGACGCGGGCGCCGCGGGCCTGCACCTCCACCACGTTGCTCATGGCCTTGTCGAACAGCGGATCATACAGGCTCAGGGCGATGACCAGCGTGCCGTCCTCAATGAGGGAGATGGTGCCGTGTTTCAGCTCGCCGGAGGCATAGGCCTCGGAGTG
>DGHJ01000011.1:13836-21656 GCA_002392625.1 Oscillospiraceae bacterium UBA3851 | reverse complement strand
TGGCGGATCTGCCCAGCTACTGCGAGGCCCAGCAGCGCGTAGGCCGTGCCTACGGCGACCGGAAGCGCTGGAACACCATGAGCCTCCACAACGTGGCCCGCGCCGGCATCTTTGCCGCCGACCGCGCCGTGGCGGAATATGCCGACAACATCTGGCACGTGCCGTACAGAAAGTAATTTCGTCCCGAATCAAAGGACGGCAGGGAACATCCCTGCCGTCCTTTTTCACGTATTGACATATGTGATATAATTATCCTGTTATACTATGTAGAAAAACGAGGAAAACGCTATGGAAGTCACGCAAGGCGTGCAATTTGAGGAATTTGGCCTGTCGGAGGCCACCCTGCGCGCCATCCGAAACAAGCACTATGAGATCAGCACCCCGGTGCAGGCCGGGTGCATCCCGCCTATGATGGCGGGGAAGGACGTCATCGCCAAGGCCCCCACCGGCACCGGCAAGACCATGGCCTTCGGCATCCCCATCATTGAGAAGATCGACCCGGACAGCGAGGCGGTGCAGGCGGTGATCCTGGCTCCCACCCGGGAGCTGGCCCTGCAGATCACCGACGAAATGCGGGACGTAGCCGTGTACCACGAGGGCGTGCGACTGGTGTGCCTCTACGGCGGCCAGCCCATCGGCAAGCAGATCAACGCCCTTAAGCGCAAGCCCCAGATCGTGGTGGCCACGCCGGGTCGTCTCAGCGACCACATGAAGCGCCGCACCGTCACGCTGGGCGCGGTGAAGACGGTCATTCTGGACGAGGCCGACCGCATGCTGGACATGGGCTTCATCCACGACGTGACCCGCATCCTGGACAAGATCCCCAGCCGGGAGAATCTGGGTATGTTCTCCGCCACCATCTCCCGGGAGGTCATGGACATCTCCTGGGTCTATCAGCGGGATCCGGAGGAGATCACCGTGCAGCCCACCAAGGAGAACAAACCCGACATTTTGCAGTACCGCATCGACGTGCCCTTTGACGGCAAGGTGGATGCCATCGCCAAAATACTGGCCTCGGAGGACTACGACCGGGTTATCTGCTTCTGCAACACCAAGGGCAGCACCGAGCGGCTGACCAAGTTCCTGCAGATGCGGGGTCTGGACGCCCAGTGCATCCACGGCGACATCCCCCAGAAGAAGCGGGAGGAGATCATGCAGCGGTTCCGGGACGGCAAGCTGCGGGTGTTCGTGGCCACCGACGTGGCCTCCCGCGGCATCGACGTGGACGACGTGGACGCGGTGTTCAACTTCGAGGTGCCGGAGGAGAACGAGTATTATATCCACCGCATCGGCCGCACCGGCCGGGCCAAAAAGCACGGCGTGGCCTACACGCTGCTGGGCGATTTCCCCAGCCGGATGCGGATGGATTCCCTGGTGCGGGCTACCCGCAGCCACGTGGTCCCCGCCAGGCTGGGCGAGGACGGCCGCGTGACGCCGCTGGAGGAAGCATGAAGGGAAAAGACCTGACCGTCCTTGCGGATGAGGGCGTGCTGAATATCCGTGTGGGCGCCATCATGATGCGGGGCAGCCGGGTGCTGATGGCATCCAACGAGCGGGTGGATTACCTCTACTCCGTGGGCGGCCGCGTCCGCTTCGGCGAGACCACGGAGGAGGCCGTGATCCGGGAGGTCTTTGAGGAGACGGGCGCGACCATGCAGGTGGACCGGCTGGGTTTCGTCCATGAGACCTTTTTCATGGGAGAAGAGGCCTACCGGGGAAAGCCCATCCACGAGTTCGCCTTTTTCTACTACATGGACGTGCCGGAGGACTTCGACCCGGTCTGCCACAGCGTCACCGCCGCCGGCGGACGGGAGTGGCTGGAGTGGATCGACCCGGCCGCGGAGACCAGGAAATTCTTCCCGGAATTTTTCAGAGAGGAACTGCAAAACCCCTGCCCCACGGTGAAATGCATCGTCACCAGAGAGTGGGAGGAATGAGGATACAGCTCATGAAACGATGGACAAGGATCATCGCCCTGCTGGTGCTGGCCGCTCTGCTGGCCGGTCTGGCCGGCTGCGGTCAGCAGGAGGGGGAGAGCTTCACGTTCTCCGCCGCCGTGGTAGGCAAGCCAGGCAGCTTTGACCCCGCCCTGGCCGCCACGGAGGGGGAGGAGATCGCCGCGCTGCACCTCTACGAAAACCTCATGCGTTTGCAGGAGGGGGAGAACGGCACGGAGGCGGTAGGTGCTCTGGCCGAGAGCTATGAGCGCACCGACAATCCGGACGGTACGGAGACCTACGTGTTCCACCTCCGCCGCAGCGCCAAATGGTCCGACGGGAAGACCGTCCGGGCAGCGGAGATCGTCTACGCCTGGCAGCATTTGGCCGACGAGTCCACCGGTTCGCCCAACGCCGCCCTGCTGGACATGGTGGCGGGTTACGAGGAGGCGCGCCGCGGAGACCCCGACGCCCTGCAGGTCTACGCCCGGAGCAACGACACGCTGGAGGTGGTG
Organism: Oscillospiraceae bacterium UBA3851; assembly: GCA_002392625.1. Taxonomy (GTDB): domain Bacteria; phylum Bacillota; class Clostridia; order Oscillospirales; family Oscillospiraceae; genus Vescimonas. Next base: position 19,204 of record DGHJ01000011.1, on the reverse strand, counting down.
CTGCAGCGCCGCTGCCCCTATTTTTTGCGCGTCGTGTGCACGGCGGCGGCTACCGTGCCCCGCCGACCCGATCTGCCCAACCGGATCGGCACCGTGACCAACGGTCCCTACGCCTGGGGCGGTTACGAAGACGGCGTTTTGACACTGACCGCCGCCGAATACTATGACGGCGCCATGGGGTCGGGGCCGGACGTGATTACCGTCCACTACTGTGACACGGCCCAGGAGGCTGCGGAGCTGTTCAGCGCCGGTACGGCGGACTTCGTCTGCGGCGTGACGGATGAGGCGGTGGCGGAGCAGGGGAACTGGGTCCGCCAGCCTTGCCCGGAGACGACGGTGCTCATCGTGAACCAGATGACCCAGCAGCTGGATAATGAGGCGCTGCGGCAGGCCCTGTCCCTGGCCATCGACCGTACGGAGCTGGCCGCGCTGGCCGGCGAGGCCCTCCACAGCGCCGCCGAGGGACTGGTGCCCGCCGGCGTCGCCGCCTCTGCGGGCGGCGCGTTCCGCACGGAGGAGGGGATTCACATCGACAACAGCGATCACGAGGGCAGCTGTCGGACCGCCCGCACCCTGCTGGAGCAGTCCGGGGTGACGGAGTTGACGGACGTGACCCTCTGCTGCGCCGACGATGCGGTCTCCCAGGCTGTGGCGGAGGCCGTCTGCCGGGGATGGCAGGATCATCTGGGCCTGACGGTGCAGCCCCGGAGCATGACACAGCAGGAGCTGACGGAGGCTCTGACCGGCGGCGCTTTTCAGATGGCCGTCATCACCTGCACGGCGGACCGGAACGACGCGGAGTCCTTTTTGCAGAGGTGGCAGTCCGGCCACAGCGAGAACTACGGTCAGTTCCACTCCACTGCCTTTGATATGCTGCTGCGTGTGGCTGCGGCCTCCTCCAGCGCGGAGGCGCGGGACGCCTGCCTGTCCGACGCCGAGCGGCTGCTGGTGGAGCAGGGCAACGCCGTGCCGCTGTACTGCACCAACCGGGTCTATTGTCTGCGGAGCGGTTTGACGGGCCTGGTCAGCGACGGATTGGGCGCGTTCCGTTTCGACGCCGTTGGCAGGAAGCCAGGCTGAGAAATGTGTACGAACAGTGAATGATCCGGCGGAGAGATAATCGTTTCAAGACGGGAATTGACGAACGCTAAAGTATGTGATAAAATAAACAAAGACAGTGAAGGCTGTCTGCTTTTGTTGCGCCTGAAACGGCGCGATCAAGGAACGAAGAAAGGGAAAGAGGGATCTGGAGAATGTATCGAATTGTCAGAAAAGAGGCACTGAAGCCCACGGTCATCCTGTATGAGATCGAGGCCCCCATGATCGCCAAAAAGGCGGAGCCGGGGCAGTTCATCATCCTGCGGGTGGACGAGCTGGGTGAGCGCATCCCCATCACCATCCACGATTTTGATCGGGAGAAGGGCACGGTCACCATCATCGTGCAGACCATCGGCGCCACCACCGAGAAGCTGAGCCACAAGCAGGAGGGCGATTGCCTGCAGGACTTCGTGGGCCCCCTGGGCAAGCCCACCGAAACCGAGGGCAAGAAGAAGGTCTGCGTGGTGGGCGGCGGCGTTGGCTGCGCCATTGCCTATCCCGTGCTGAAGAAGTTCCACGATTGCGGGGCTGAGGTCCACGCCGTCGTCGGCTTCAAGAACAAGGATCTTGTTATTCTGGAGGACAAGTTCCGCGCCGTTTCCTCTGTGCTGAAGATCTGCACCGACGACGGCAGCTACGGCCAGAAGGGCCTGGTGACCCAGGCGCTGCAGGAACTGTTGGACGAGGGCAACGTGTATGACGAGATCTTCGCCATCGGCCCCATGATCATGATGAAGTTCGTGTCCAAGACCACGGCGCCCTACGGCATCCCCACCACCGTCTCCATGAGCCCTATCATGATCGACGGCACCGGCATGTGCGGCGGCTGCCGCCTGACCGTGGGCGGCGAGACCAAGTTCGCCTGCGTGGACGGCCCCGACTTTGACGGCCACCAGGTGGACTGGGACCTGGCTGTCAAGCGCAACCAGATGTACAGCGAGTTCGAGCGCCGCAAGTACGAGGAAACCTGCAACCTGTTCAAGAAGGAGGCCGAGTAAAATGCCCAACATGAGTCTGAAAAAGAACGAGATGCCCTCCCAGGATCCCAACATCCGCAACAAAAACTTCCTGGAGGTGGCTCTCGGCTATACCGAGGAGCAGGCCCTGGATGAGGCTGCCCGCTGCCTCAACTGCAAGAACCATCCCTGCGTGGGCGGCTGCCCCGTCAACGTGAAGATCCCGGAGTTCATCAAGAAGATCAATGAGCATGATTTCGAGGGTGCCTATCAGGTGATCCACGAGACCAGCTCTCTGCCCGCCGTCTGCGGCCGCGTCTGCCCCCAGGAGAGCCAGTGCGAGAAGTACTGCGTCCGCGGCATCAAGGGCGAGCCCGTTGGCATCGGCCGTCTGGAGCGCTTTGTGGCCGACTGGCACAATGAGCACAGCACCGAGCAGCCTGCCCGTCCCGCCTCCAACGGCCACAAGGTTGCCATCATCGGCTCCGGCCCTGCCGGCCTGACCTGCGCCGGCGACCTGGCCAAGAAGGGATATGAGGTCACCGTGTTCGAGGCCCTGCACCTGGCCGGCGGCGTGCTGGTGTACGGCATTCCTGAGTTCCGTCTGCCCAAGAGCATCGTGCAGAAGGAAGTGGACGGCCTGAAGGCCATGGGCGTGAAGGTGGAGACCAATATGGTCATCGGCCGCGTCTGCTCCATCGACGAGCTGATGGAGGAGTACGGCTTCGAGGCCGTGTTCATCGGCTCCGGCGCCGGCCTGCCCATGTTCATGCACATCCCCGGCGAGAACCTGAAGGGCGTTTACTCCGCCAACGAGTTCCTGACCCGCATCAACCTGATGAAGGCCTATCGCGCCGACAGCGATACCCCCATTATGGACCTGCACGGCAAGAAGGTGGCCGTGGTGGGCGGCGGCAACGTGGCTATGGACGCCGCCCGCTGCTCCAAGCGCCTGGGCGCCGACGTGTACGTGGTGTATCGCCGCGGCATGGAGGAGCTGCCTGCCCGTAAGGAAGAGGTGGAGCACGCCATCGAGGAGGGCATCATCTTCAAGACCCTCAACAACCCCGTCCAGATCAACGGCGACAGCGAGGACCGCGTGGCCTCCATGACCTGCATCGAGATGGAGCTGGGTGAGCCGGACGCCTCCGGCCGCCGCCGCCCCGTGGAGAAGCCGGGCAGCGAGTTCGACCTGAGCGTGGACGCCGTCATCATGTCCCTGGGCACCAGCCCCAATCCGCTGATCAAGAGCACCACCCAGGGGCTTGAGGTCAACAAGAAGGGCGGCATCATCGTCAACGAGGACGGCCTCACCAGCCGTGAGGGCGTGTACGCCGGCGGCGACGCCGTCACCGGCGCTGCTACCGTCATCCTGGCCATGGGCGCCGGCAAGCTGGCCGCCAAGTCCATCGACGAGTACCTGATGAGCAAGTAAAGCCATAGCAATACATGACGCAGCCCCCGCCGGATCCCTCCGGCGGGGGCTGATTATTGTCGACGGACGTCCCTGTCCGTCCAAAGTCCCACAAAGAGACGGATTCCCACGCCGTCTCGCTCCTCAGTATGACAGAGCAGAAACATTTCAGCGCCTGCCGTTGCGAAGCCAGTTCGCAAACTGGCTGTGGCAATCCGCATCCCCCGTCCTCAAAAGCCTTCTCCTTGAGGAGAAGGTGCCGAGCACAAGCGAGGCGGATGAGGTGTAGGCCGAAGGCCATCCCAACCACATTTTCCCGTAGAGGGCGGCCTCCGGATGCCCCGCCGCAACCCCTGGACCAAACAAAACCTCCGGCCGTGCCGGAGGTTTTGCCAGAAACTGACGGGATGCCCTGTCAGTTCAAATGTCGCTTGAAGTTGCCGATGGCGTGGACGCCCTCCTGCACGGTGATAAAGGCGTGGGGGTCCACGGCGTGGACCGCGTTTTGCAGCGTCTCGATCTCGTACTTGCTCAGGCAGACGCACAGCACCCGCACGTCGTCGCCGGTGTAGGCGCCGTGGCCTTCCCAATAGGTCACGCCCCGGTCCATGGCCTGCAGGATGGCCTGGGGGATGTCGTCGCTCTTGTCCTTGGTCATGATCAGCGCCTGGACGGTGATGTTCTGCTGGTGCATCCGGTCAATGAACAGGGAGGTCACCACGGAGAAGATGGAGGAGTAGATCACCGTCTTCACGTCGAACAGGGCCAGGCACAGCAGATACAGGCACACGTTGAACATGATGCCCATTTTGCCGATGGTGACGCCCCGCTTCTTGGAGAGATACAGCCACAGGATGTCCATGCCGCCGCTGGAGCCGCCGCAGGTGAGGATCAGGCCCAGAGCCAGGCCGTTGAGCAGGCCGCCGATGAGACAGGTGGTCAGCATGTCCTCAATGATGGGCTGGGCGGGCACGGGGATCACCGTCATCAGCAGGGACTGGGTGACGGTGCAGAGGATCAGCTTGAACACGAAGGTGCGGCCCATGGAGCGCCAGGCCAGCACCAGCAGGGGCACGTTGGCGATCAGATACAGCGTACCGGCCAGGTCCACGTCTGTCACGCGGATGCCCAGCTTGTTATCCAGCACCGTGCGGATCACCTGGCACAAGCCCAGCAGGCCGCCGTTGTAAAGCCCCTGGGGCACGATGAAAAAGTTTACGGTAAAGGCCGCCAGCGCGGCGCCGAACAGCAGCGTCACGATCCGCAGCCAGGTGGTGTGCAGTGCTTTGTTGAGCATGGTTGAGCCTCCTTATGATGGACGATGTTCTGCATTATATGGAATTTGCGGCAAATGTCAACTGTTTTTCCGACGGCTCGGCGCAGCGAGGGAATATGCAGCCCCGCCGGGCCGGAAAAGGGCGGCCTTTTCCTTCTGGGACATCTTGTCTTCACAAAAAATATATGATAAAATATTAAATTACTGATAACAGAGAAATCAAGAGAGAATGGAGGATCCCATTCCTATGAAGAAAAAAACCGAATCCACAGGCTCTCTGTTGGGCCTGTTTTTGTCCTATTTCAAAAACCACATCGGCCTTTTCACGCTGGACATCAGCTGCGCCTTTCTCATTGCGCTGATCGACCTGGCCTTTCCGCTGGTGTCCCGCACGGCCATGTACCAGTGGCTGCCGGAGAAGCAGTACACCGTGTTTTTCACCGTCATGGCCATTGTGGTGGTGGCGTTCCTGCTGCGGTCGGGGCTGTACTTCGTGGTGGGCTACTGGGGCCACACCTTTGGCATCCGGGTGGAGGCGGACATCCGCCGGGACCTGTTCGAGCACATCCAGGAGCTGGGCTTTGACTTCTTTGACCGCAACCGCACCGGCCAGCTCATGAGCCG
>DGHJ01000011.1:0-13685 GCA_002392625.1 Oscillospiraceae bacterium UBA3851 | reverse complement strand
CTGATCGTCATGTTCACCATTCGCTGGGAGCTGGCGCTGGTGGTCATGTGCATCATCCCGCTGCTGCTCATCGTGGTGATGTACCGCCGCCGCCAGATGAGCGCCGCCTCGCGGGAGGCCAAGCAGAAGACCGGCACCATCAACGCCGAGATCGAGTCCAGCCTCAGCGGCATGCGCACCACCAAGGCCTTTGCCAACGAGGCTGTGCAGCAGGATCGGTTCGACGGGGCCAACGACGTGTTCAAAACCGCCAAGCGGGGCTTCCACCGGGAGATGGGCCTGTTCATGGCCAGCATGGAGTTCTTCGTAAACATCCTGTCCGTGGCGGTCATCGCCATGGGCGGCTGGCTCATTATGAAGGGCCGCATGAATTATATCGATCTCATCACCTTCAGCCTGTATATCTCCACCTTTGTCAGCCCCGTCCGCAAGCTGGCCAACTTTGCCGAGATGTTCTCCAGCGGCTTTGCCGGGCTGAAGCGGTTCGCTGAGCTGATGCACACCCAGCCCACCATCCGGGACGATCCGGACGCGGCCACGCTGGAGCACGTGGAGGGCCGTGTGACAGTGGACCGCGTGTCCTTCAGCTACGACGGCGTCACCGAGGTGCTCCACAACATGTCCCTGGACGTGGAGCCGGGGGAAACCATCGCCGTGGTGGGACCCAGCGGTGGCGGCAAGAGCACCCTGTGCCAGCTGATCCCCCGGTTCTATGAGGTCACCCAGGGCGCCGTCTCCGTGGACGGACAGGACGTGCGCCACCTGACCCAGCGATCCCTGCGCCGCAGCATCGGCATCGTGCAGCAGGACGTGTTCCTGTTCGCTGACACGGTGCGGGAGAATATCCGCTTCGGCCGCCCCGACGCCACCGATCGGGAGGTGGAGGAGGCCGCCAGAAAGGCGGAAATCTACGACGACATCATGGCCATGCCCGACGGCTTCGACACCTACGTGGGCGAGCGGGGCACCCTGCTCTCCGGCGGGCAGAAGCAGCGCGTGGCCATCGCCCGCATCTTCTTGAAAAACCCACCCATCCTGATTCTGGACGAGGCCACCTCGGCCCTGGACAGCGTAACCGAGAGCCGGATCCAGCACGCCTTCGACGAGCTGGCCGTGGGGCGCACCACCCTGATCATCGCCCACCGGCTCAGCACCATCCGCAAGGCCCACCGCATCCTGGTGGTGCAGGACGGCGTCATTGCCGAGGAGGGCACCCACGAGCAGCTGCTGGCGAAAAACGGCGCCTATGCCCGACTCTATCATACCCAGAACCTGGGGGAGGCCGTCTGATGGAAAAGCGGGAGCTGCTGGACCGGGTGGCCCAGGACGAGCAGGAGCGTCTGCTGCTGGGACGGGTCTGGGACAAGTATGAACAGTGCCGCCGCCGGAATATCCCCGTCTGCACGGATTTTCTCTCCCCCCAGGAGCAATCGGCGGCGGAGCGGCTGCTGCACGCCCTGGGCGCGCAGGACGGCTATATTCTGTGGGGCGGCTACGAGGGCGCGGAGCGTCGCCAGCTCCACTTCCTGCCCGACTGGCAGGCGGAGCCGGAGGCTGACGCCATCCGCTGCCTGCGCTGCACGTTTTACGAAGCCGGAAAGCTGACCCACCGGGATTTTTTGGGCAGCCTCATGGGCTTGGGATTGACCCGTGAGAAGATCGGCGATATACTGGTATCAGAGCAGTCCGCCGACGTGCTGGTGTCCCGGAGCGTGGCGGAGCATCTGCTGCGGGAGTGGGACGCCGCCGGCCGCACGGCCCTGCGCGTGGCGGAGATCGACCCTGCGGCGCTGAACGTGCCGGTCCAGCAGACGAAGCTCCTGCGGGACACGGTGTCATCCCTGCGGCTGGACAGCGTGCTGAGCGTGGGCTTTTCCACCAGCCGGGGAAGAGCCTCTGAGGCGGTGGAGTCCGGCCGCGTGCAGGTGAACTGGGCCGACTGCCAGAAGCCGGACCGTCTGCTGCACCAGGGGGACGTGATCACCGTCCGGGGCGCGGGCAAATGCCGGCTGACCGAGGTGGGCGGCGTTACCAAAAAGGGCCGCGTTTTTATCACAGTGGAGCGCTATCTGTAAAGGGATAGAGGAGAACTATGGATCAGAAGAAGATCGACCGGATCAATGAACTGGCCCACAAGGCCAAGGCGGAGGGCCTGACGCCGGAGGAGCTCCGGGAGCGGGACGCCCTGCGCCGGGAGTATATCGACGCGGTGGTGGGCAACCTGCGCACGGAGCTGGAGCACACCTACGTGGTGGACGAGCATGGAAACAAGCGAAAGCTGCGGGGGAAGGGAGGCGTGATGTCCTGATGGCGTACTATTACGGTGACGGCAACTATCAAAAGCCCAACAACAATTCCAATCAGAATCCCAACAAGAGGCCGGAGTGGGTCTCCTGGATCATCATTGCCGCTGCCCTGACCACCTTCTGGCCGGTGGGCGTGGTCATGCTGATCATCAAGCTGATCGATTTAAGCAGCCGGAAAACCACTACGCAGACCAGGCAGCCCACCGCCCAGCAGCGGCAGCAGCAACAGTGGCAGCAACAGTGGCAGCAACAGCAGCAGCAACTCCGGCAGCAGCAACAGCAACAGCAGCAGCAAAAACAACAGCAGCAGGCTGCAGCGCAGCAGACAGCTGCCCAGAAGACCGCAGCCCCTGTGAAGAGGAGCACTGCGGCCTCCAGCCGGAAAAAGGCCCTTGAATACGGCAAAAAGAAGACCAGGCTCCTGGACATCTTCGGCTGGATCCTGGCTGCCTTCGGCACCATTGGCCTGGCAAGCGAGCTGGGGGACATCGTCACGGCAGGCAGCGTCATGGACTTTGTCGGCCTCGCGCTCGGCGCGGGCCTCCTGTCCGGCGGTATCGGCATGCTGCTGGGCAGTTGGCGGATCAAGCGCCGGGCCCGGCGCTTTGCCAAATATCTGGCCGCCGGCGGTAAAAAGGAAGCCATCGACATCCACCGCCTGGCCGAGGCCGCAGAGATCAGCGAGCCGAAGGCCGAACGGGACGTGGAGATCATGGTGGAGCAGGGCCTGTGGGGCCCCGACGCCTACGTGGACAACACCAACGACATGCTCTTCCGTACCCACGAGGCTGCCGCCAAATATTTTGACATGAAGAATCCCAACAGGGAGCGGTTCGTGTCCGCGCCGCCTCAGGCGGACGAAGGCTTCTCCGGCATGCTGCGGAACATCCGCCGGGCCAACGACCGCATCTCCGATCCGGTGCTGTCGGCCAAGATTGACCGCTTGGAGGAGATCACCGGCCGTATCTTCAAGACCATCGAGGACCACCCGGAGCGCCGGGACAAGGCCAACACCTTTCTCAACTACTATCTGCCCACCACCCAGAAGCTGCTGGACAGCTACGCCGACTTTGAGGAGGCAGGCGTCAGCGGCGCCAATCTCAACCAGGCCAAGGCCCGGATCGAGAAGACCATGGACAACATCGTCTCCGGCTTCGAGCACCAGCTGGACGAGCTGTACCAGGCGGAGGCCATGGACGTGGACAGCGATATCCGCGTCATGGAGAACATGCTCCGCCGGGACACCGGCACCGTGGAGGATGATTTCGGCCTGAGCGGCGGCACCGCCGTGCAGGAGTGGGAGAGCGAGTAGTCATGAGAGAGGCTTGCAGTCCACTCCGCGCACAGCTAACGCATAAGTTCGCCCAGCCAAATCAAAGATTTGGGGGCTTACTTATCGCTTGCGTGAGACGCTCGCACACTGCGTGGCCTGAGAGGTGTAATTTCTGACGCACATGTCGTCAGAAATTACGATTTCAATTTCTTCGCGGCGTGCGCGCCGCGAAATCTGCGATGCATTTTTTGCCGTGGGGAGGCTGTCCTCCCCACGGCTTTACACATATTAAAAAAGAAGGGCTTGCAAATCATACGGAAATACGCTACAATGCAGAACATACCGTAAACTGGGGGGAGAGGAACCATGCCGGAGAAGATCGTCAGCCGCGGCAACCCGCTCATCAAGCACCTGCGCGCACTGGCCGCCTCCGGCGAGCACCGCCGCGCCCAGGGGCAGTACCTGTGCGACAGCCCCAAGCTGCTGGAGGAGGCCCTGCGTTGGGGTGCCTCCGTCTCCACGGTGGTCTGCACGGATCCCACCGCTCTGCCGGCCCTGCCGGCGGGTGTGGAGACTGTGACCGTCAGCGAGAGCGTCATGGAGGCGGCCTCCCCTGCCAAAACGCCCCAGGGCGTGCTGTGCGTCTGCGCCCTGCCGGACACGGCGCCGCCGGGCCGGCTGGATGGGCGTCGCTACGTGGTGCTGGACGGGGTGCAGGATCCCGGCAACGTGGGCACGATCCTGCGCACGGCGGATGCCTTCGGGGCGGACGGGCTGTTTCTGCTGCCCGGCTGCGCCGATCCCTTCAGCCCCAAGACGGTCCGGGCCTCTATGGGCGCCGTGTTCCGCTGCCCGGTGTGGCAGTGTGGGGCCGGGGAGCTGAAGAACCTGCTGGAGAAAAGCGGCATTGCCCTCTGCGGCGCCGCCCTGCGGCAGGACACCGTGGACGCCCGCGCCGTCCGCTATGACCGAGCGGCCATCGCTATCGGCTCCGAGGGCCTGGGCCTGTCCCAGGCGGTGCTGGACCTGTGCGACGTCACGGTGCGTATCCCCATGGAGGCGCGGTGCGAGTCGCTGAACGCGGCCGTGGCCGCGGCCGTGCTGCTGTGGGAGGCCTATCGATAAGCAGGAAAGGGGGCGTCAGCCGTGGCTGCGCTGAAATACTGGATCTGGCTGGCCACCGTGCCCGGTCTCACCAACCGGAGCCGGCTGCAGCTGCTGGCGCATTTTTCCTCACCGGAGGACGTATACTACGCAGATGGAGAGGAGGCCCTGACCGCCGGACTGAGCCGGGAACAGGCCAACCGGCTGGCGGACCGCTCCCTGGAGCGTGCCGAGACCATTCTGGCCGACTGCGCCAAAAAGGATCTGTTCGTCCTGACCATGGACGACGCGGCCTATCCGGTCCGGCTGCGCAATATTTTCGATCCGCCCGTCCTGCTGTACGGCAGGGGCGCCATGCCGCTTTTCGACGAGGAGGCGGCGGTGGCCGTGGTGGGCACCCGCGGCGCTACGCCCTACGGCGTCCACAGCGCCGAGGAGCTGGGCTACGAGATGGCCCGGAGCGGCGCCCTGATCGTATCCGGCATGGCCAGGGGCATCGACGCGGCTGCCCACCGGGGCGCCCTGCGCGCCGGCGGCTTTACGGCAGCAGTGCTGGGCTGCGGCGTGGACGTGGTCTATCCGGAGGCCAACCGCCGACTGTATGAGGATATCGCCGCTACCGGCGTGATCCTGTCGGAGTACGCGCCGGGCACCGGCCCGGAGGGCTGGCGCTTTCCCGCCCGGAACCGCATCATCAGCGGCCTGAGCGTGGCTACGCTGGTGGTGGAGGCACCGGAAAAGAGCGGCGCGCTGATCACCGCCCGCACGGCCCTGGACCAGGGGCGTGACGTGTTTGCCGTCCCCGGCCCCATCGACGCCCCGGAGAGCCGGGGCTGCAACGGGCTGATCCGCAGCGGCGCCGGGCTGGTGGCCCAGGCGTGGGACCTGCTGGGCGAGTATGAGCATCGCTTCCCCCACAGACTGCACGCCACCGGCGAAAAGATGCCCGCGCCGCCTCAGCCGGCGGCGGAGGTGGTACCCGGCACAGCGGAGCGGGTGGAGACGCTTCCGGTACTGACGAGAGAACAGCTGCGGGGCCTGACCGAGGATCAGCTCCGCGTGATGAGAGCACTGTCCGCCGACCGTCCCATGCTGACGGACGAGCTGGCGGAGGAGATCCAGATACCCGTGCGCCGGGTGCTGGCGTCCCTGACCATATTGGAGATCGACGGCTTTGTCCGCCCCGACGGAGCGCGCTGCTTCGTCCGCACGGCAGAGCTGCCCCTGGAGGAGAATGAACATGGCAAAGAAGGCTGAAAAAAATCTGGTGATCGTGGAGTCCCCCGCCAAGGCCAAGACCATCGGCAAATATCTGGGCCCCGGCTATGAGGTCAAGGCCTGCATGGGCCACCTGCGGGACCTGCCCAAGAGCACCATCGGCGTGGACGTGGACAACGATTTTGAGCCCAACTACCGCCCCATCAAGGGCAAGGAGGAGATCATCCGGGACCTGAAGAAGTCGGCCCAGGCCAGCGACACGGTCTATCTGGCCACCGACCCGGACCGTGAGGGCGAGGCCATCTCCTGGCACCTGCAGCACCTGCTGGAGCTGGAGGACGGCAAGGCCCAGCGGGTCACCTTCAACGAGATCACCCCCCGCGTGGTTACCGAGAGCATCGCCCGGCCCCGGCCCATTGACCAGGACCTGGTGGATGCCCAGCAGGCCCGCCGCGTGCTGGACCGCATTGTGGGCTATCAGATCTCCCCGCTGATGTGGAAAAAGATCCGCCGGGGCCTCAGCGCCGGCCGGGTCCAGAGCGTGGCCGCCCGCATGGTGGACGACCGGGACCGGGAGATCGAGACCTTTGAGCCCAAGGAATACTGGAGCCTGGACGCCCTGCTGAAGAATGGGGCCGGCGCGGAATTCACCGTCCACTACTACGGCAAGAACGGCAAGAAGTACGAGCCCGCCACCGGGAAGGAGGCGGAGGCGCTGAAGCAGGAGCTGTCCGGCCTGCCCTTTGCGGTGGACAGCGTCAAGCGCGCCGACAAGCAGCGCTCCCCGGCGCCTCCCTTCACCACCTCCACTATGCAGCAGGAGGCGTCCCGCAAGCTGAATATGACGCCCCGTCGCACCATGGCCATCGCCCAGCAGCTCTATGAGGGCGTGGATATCACCGGCGAGGGCACCGTGGGCCTTATCACCTATATGCGTACCGACTCCCTCCGCGTCTCCATCGAGGCCCAGCGGGAGGCCCGGTCCTTTATCGACGGGCGCTACGGCCAGAGCTACCGCCCCGGCAGCTACCGCCAGTTCAAGGCCAGAGCCGGCGCCCAGGACGCCCACGAGGCGATCCGGCCCAGCAACGTGCATCTGACCCCGGAGCAGGTCAAGGGTGACCTGACCGGCGAGCAGTACCGGCTCTACCGCCTAATCTGGAGCCGCTTCCTGGCCAGCCAGATGGCCAACGCCGTGTATGACAGCGTCAACGTGGAGGTCAAGGCGGGAAAGCACACTTTCCGCGCCAGCGCCAGCACTCTGAAATTTGCCGGCTATACCGCCGTGTACGAGGAGAGCCGGGACGAGGAGAAGGAGGAAAAGGAGCTGCCCCTGCCGGAGCTGCACCCCGGCGAGGCCGTCACCGTTCTCGATTTCATCTCCGCCCAGCACTTTACCCAGCCCCCCGCCCACTACACCGAGGCCACGCTGATCCGCGCCATGGAGGAGCAGGGCATCGGCCGCCCCTCCACCTATGCCCCCACCGTGTCCACCATTCTGGACCGGGGCTATGTGAAGAAGGACGGCAAGTACCTGTGCATCACCAATCTGGGCCACTCTGTCACGGAGTGGATGGAAAAATACTTCTCCGACATCGCCGACACCAAGTTCACCGCCCATATGGAGCAGCTGCTGGACAGCGTGGAGGAGGGCCAGACACCCTGGAAGGACGTGCTGCGGGGCTTCTACGGCGACTTCACCGACCGTCTGGGTGACGCGGAGAAGAGCGAGTATGTGAAGATCCCCGACACCGTCAGCGACGAGATCTGCCCCGTCTGCGGCCGCAACCTGGTGGAGAAGGACGGCAAGTTCGGTCCCTTCCTGGCCTGCCCCGGCTTCCCGGAGTGCAGCTTCACCATGCCTCTGGTGGTGCAGATGCCCGGCCGCTGCCCCAAGTGCGGCGGACGGCTGATGAAGCGCACTGGCATCAGCAAAAAGAGCGGCAAGCAGTACACCTACTACTGCTGCGAGTTCACCAACAACCGGGGTGGCGCCGCCACCTGCGATTTCATGACCTGGGACGTGCCGGTGAAGGACGACTGTCCCGCCTGCGGCCAGACCATGTTCAAGCGGGCAGGCCGGGGCTATAAGCGCCCCTTCTGCGTCAACCCCAACTGCAGCAACTTTACCCCGGAGGAAAAGCGGGGCTACTATAAAAAGGCGGAGGACGGCGGGGAGAAGAAGACCGCCGCCCGGAAGGCTGCCGCCCGAAAGACCACGAAAAAGGCGGAGAAATAAATGAGCCACGTGACCGTGATCGGGGCCGGCCTGGCGGGCAGCGAATGTGCCTGGCAGCTGGCCCAGCGGGGCGTGGAGGTGACGCTGCGGGAGATGAAGCCCCTCAAGACCACCCCCGCCCACACAACGGAATATTACGCCGAGCTGTGCTGCTCCAACTCCTTGCGCTCAGACCAGCTGGAAAACGCCGTGGGCCTCCTCAAGGAGGAACTGCGGCGGCTGGACAGCCTCATCATCCGCTGCGCCGACGCCACCCGCGTCCCCGCCGGGGGCGCCCTGGCGGTGGACCGCCACGGCTTTGCCCGCATGGTGACGGAGGAGATCCAAAATCACCCCCACATCACCGTGGTGCCCGGCGAGGTGACGGAGATCCCGGAGGGGGAGGTGGTCATCGCCTCCGGCCCCCTGACCTCCGACGCCCTGGCGGACAAGCTGGCCACCCTCTTCGGCGGCGCCGCCACCCTGCATTTTTACGACGCCGCCGCGCCGCTGGTGGCCTTTGACAGCGTGGACATGTCCAGCGCCTACTTTGCCTCCCGCTACGACAAGGGTACGCCGGATTATGTCAACTGTCCCATGACGGAGGAGGAGTACAAGGCCTTCTGGCGGGAGCTGATCGCGGCCCAGGAGGCGGAGGTCCACGGCTTTGACGACGGCGGCGTCTTCGAGGGCTGTATGCCCGTGGAGGTCATGGCCCGGCGGGGGGAGGACACGTTGCGCTTCGGACCCCTGAAGCCCAAGGGCCTGCCGGACCCCAAGACGGGTCGGGACCCCTACGCCGTGGTCCAGCTGCGCAAGGACAACGCCGAGGGCACCATCTACAACCTGGTGGGCTTCCAGACCCACCTGAAATGGCCGGAGCAGAAGCGGGTGTTCTCCCTGATCCCCGCCCTGCGCGAGGCCCGGTTCCTGCGCTACGGCGTCATGCACCGCAACACCTATCTGGATTCCCCCCGCCTGCTGGACCGCTACTATCGCCTGCGGTCCGACCCGCGCCTCTCCTTCGCCGGGCAGATGACCGGCGTGGAGGGGTATGTGGAGTCCTGTGCCAGCGGCTTTCTGGTGGGGGTGGAGACGGCCCGCCGCCTGCAGGGCAAGTCCCCCGTTGACTTCCCCCAGGAGACGGCCATCGGCGCATTGGGACTGTACATCAGCGGCGGAAGCGTGGGCGACTTTCAACCCATGAACATCAATTTCGGCATCATCCCGCCTCTGGGCTACCGGGTCAAGGGCAAGCGCAATAAAAACGCGGAGCTGTCCCGCCGGTCCCTGGAGATCATAGAAAAGATAAAGAAAGAGGTTTTGAGCCGATGAAGATCATCATTGACGCCATGGGCGGCGACAACGCCCCTCTGGAGATCGTAAAGGGAGCCCTGGCCGGCCAGCAGCGCTGGAGTGTGGACGTGGTCCTCACCGGCGACACGGTGGCCATTCTCAAGGCGCTGGAGAGCTGCGACGTCAAGGAGCTGCCCCGCGGCATGGAGATCGCCCACACCACCGAGACGGTGGAGATGTGCGACGACCCGGCCACGGTGTTCCGCCGCAAGAAGGACAGCTCCATGGGCGTGGCGTTGCAGATGCTGCGGGATGGCAAGGGCGACGCGGTGGTGTCCGCCGGGTCCACCGGCGCGCTGCTCACCGGCGCCACGCTGATCGTCAAGCGGGTGCGGGGCATCCGCCGGGCGGCCATGGCCCCGGTGATCCCCACCTCCACGGGCAGGGCGGTGCTCATCGACTGCGGCGCCAACGCCGAGTGCACGCCGGAGTACCTGGTGCAGTTCGCCTATCTGGGCAGCTTTTACGCCAAGCGCATCCTGGGGCTGGAGAGCCCCCGCGTGGGCCTTCTGAACATCGGCGCCGAGGACAGCAAGGGCACCGACCTCCAGAAGGAGACGCTGCGTTGGCTGCGGGAAGCCGGGGAGCAGGGCCATCTCAACTTCATCGGCAACATCGAGGCCAAAGAGGCCATCAAGGGCGGCTGCGACGTCATCGTGACCGACGGCTTCTCCGGCAACATCCTTCTCAAGAGCATGGAGGGCACCGGCTTCCTGGCCGGAAGCGCTCTGAAGTCCATCTTCAAAAAGAACCTGCTGACCAAGCTGGCGGCTGCGCTGGTGATGCCGGGCATCAACGGTTTCAAGGCCATGCTGGACCCCAACAAGGTGGGCGGCACGGCGTTCATCGGCATCTCCAAGCCAGTCATCAAGGCCCATGGCTCATCCAACGCCGAGGCCATCGAGAACGCCATCGGCCAGGCAAAGCAATTTGCCGAGAGCGGCCTCATCGCCGACATCGAGAGCCACGTGGAGCTGATGAAGGTGGACCGGGAGGTCACAGTAAATTCATAAAAAAGCTATTGACACGGCTGGTCAATTGCCGTATGATGACCCCAGACAACACGGCGAAAGGAGGAATACCCGCATGACGATGGAAGAGATCTTCAAAACGATGCAGGGTCTCATTGCCGAGCAGTTCGCCATGGACACCGATGAGATCACGATGGAAAGCTCTTTTGTGGACGATCTGGGCGCTGACAGCGTGGATCTGGTAGAACTGGTGATGGCCATGGAGGAGGAGTTCGACATCGGCGAGATCCAGGAGGATGAGCTGTCCAATTTGAAGACGGTGGGCGACTGCGTCCGTTACCTGAGCGGCAAGCTCAGCGACTGACCACGGTCAACATTTGAAAAAAGTGACCCCGCCTCCGGCGGGGTTTCCTTTTTCTGCTGTTGAAGAAAGGAAAGAACTATGCAGACATTGGAAGAGCGGCTGGGCTATCGGTTTCACGACCGGAATCTGCTCTGCGCCGCCATGATCCACAGCTCCTATGCCAACGAGCACCGGGGCAGCGGCCTTACGAGCAACGAGCGCCTGGAGTACCTGGGCGACGCCGTGCTGGGCCTTGTGACGGGGGAATACCTGTTCCGCACCCATCCCGACGCGCCGGAGGGCGATCTGACCCGCATGCGGGCAGCGCTGGTGTGCGAGGAGAGCCTCCATGAGGTGGCCGAGTCCCTGGGCCTGGGCGAGTATCTGCGCCTTGGCCGGGGCGAGGAAAGCGGCGGCGGCCGCCAGCGCCCCTCCATTCTGGCCGACGCCACCGAGTCCGTCTTTGCCGCTGTGTATCTGGACGGCGGCATGGAGGCGGCCAGCGCCCTGATCCACCGGGTCTTGCTGGAGCGGGGCCGGGAGCAGGCGGTGGAGAGCCGCCGCAAGGACTACAAGACAGCCCTGCAGGAGGTGGTCCAGCGCCGTGCCAACCAGGTGCTGCGCTATGAGATGATCGGCGCTGCCGGTCCGGATCACGAGAAGGTATTCACCTGCGCCGTAACCCTCAACGGCGGCGTCATCGGCCAGGGCAGCGGACACAGCAAAAAGGAGGCGGAGCAGAGCGCCGCCCGCGCCGCCCTGGCGCACATGGACGAATAGAAGATCAGATTCCTGAGGCAGACGCCCTTCCGGCGTCTGCCTCAGTGCTAATTTACATAAAATAATAGTGGTATTTTTTGCCGGCCCATGCTATAATCATATGATAGAGTAGAATAGTATTGTCACCGGGCTGTGCCCGATGACAGAGAGATCCTGACGAAATGGGGGAGATACTGTATGTCTGTTTTCACATCCATTTTGCTGGGCCTGATCCAGGGGATCGCGGAATTCCTGCCCATCTCCAGCTCCGGTCATCTGGCCATCGCCCAGAATCTGCTGGGCCTGAACACGGAGGTGCCGGAGTTCTTCGACGTGCTGCTGCACCTGGGCACGCTTCTGGCGGTATTTGCGGCCTACTGGCAGGATATCAAGGATATGGTGCGGGAATTTTTCAGCGGTGTGGGTGACATTGCCCACGGCAGGACTCCAACGCCGGTGCCCCCGGCCCGGCGGCTGATCCTGCTGATCATCATTGCCACGCTGCCCCTGTTCGCCATACTGCCCATCCGCAAGAAGGTCCAGGGTCTGTCCGACAATATGGTGTTCATCGGCCTGGCGCTGGTCGTCACCGGCTTTTTGCTGTATGCCTGCGATCTGCGGCGCAAGGGCCGGAAAAACGAGCGTACCGCCACCTGGATGGACGCCGTTCTGGTGGGCGTAGGCCAGGCCATTGCCACCGTGCCCGGCATTTCCCGCTCCGGCATGACCATCACCGCCGGCTGCTTTGCCGGCTTTGAGCGTCGCTTTGCCGTGCGGTTTTCCTTCCTGCTGTCCATCCCCGCCGTGCTGGGCGCCAACATCCTCAGCCTGAAGGACGCCCTTAAGGCCGGGGTCGACGCCTCTCAGGTGCCGGTGTATCTGGTGGGCGTCATCGTGGCGGCCGTGGTGGGGTATCTGTGCATCCGCCTGCTGAAAATGATCGCCGACTGGGGCCGCTTCGGCGCCTTTGCCTACTACTGCTGGGCGGTGGGCCTGCTGGCCCTTGTGCTGAATATCATCAAGTGAGGGACGATATGGCTACAAAACAAAAGAAAACGGAGACGAAGGGGAAATCCTCCTCCCGCACCCCAAAGGCTTCGCCCCGCAGACCGACCTATAACGCCGCCGCCCGCCTGGTGTGCGGACTGATCTGTTTGCTGCTGGCCTTGTGCGTGCTGGTCAGCTACTTCCGGGCGGAGGCGCTGTTCCTGAGCTTCTTCTCCAAGCTGCTCAAGGGCCTGTTCGGCTACGGCTACTATTTCGCGACCGTTCTGCTGGGCCTGGCCGGCGGCATCCTGCTGGTCCACCGGGGCCGCCCCGTGCGGCTGCGCACCGTCTGCACGCTGCTGCTGGTGCCGCTGGCGGGCAGCCTGCTGCACCTGCTGCTCAGCCACGCCGGCTACGGATCCTCTACCTCCGTCATCAAGGACCTGTGGGCGGACGGACAAGCCCTGCGGGGCGGCGGCGTGATCGCCGGCGGCCTGGCCGTTGGTCTGCACGCCGTTTTTGGGCAGATCATCTCCGTGATCCTCATGCTGGCGCTGATCCTCGCCGCGCTGATCGCGGTATTCCATCTGAACCCCTCCGAGATGGCGGCGTCCGCCCGTGAACGGGCCGCTGAGCGTCGGGAGGAGGCCGAGAGAGCGCGACAGGAGCAGGAGGAACAGGAGGCGCGGGAGGAAAAGGCGAGATCCCGCCGCACCGCGGAGCAGCCAACGCCCCGCCGCCGCGGAAGCCAGACCATCGACTTCCCGCTGGACGACGAGCCCCTTCCTCCGCAGGAGGAAACCGCGCTGCCGGAGCAGCCGGCCGTGCTGGTGACGCCGGAGCGCAAGAGCTTTTTCAAAAAAAAGAGTGAGGAGATCCGCACCCCGGCCGAGGTGCTGGAGCAGCCGGCCGACGGGGAGCAGACGGCCCCGGAGGAGAAGAAGCCCCGCCGCCGCAAGGAGAAGGAGGTTACCAGGGAGGACGTGGCCGAGGCCACCGAAAAGGTGACCCAGGAGATCGAGAGCGAGCTGGCGGAGCCGGAGGAGGTCTATCACTACCCGCCCGTCACGCTGCTGGACGCCAATCTCACCGACAATTACGCCGAGGTGGGCGCCGAGCTGCGCAGCAACTCCCGCCGCCTGGCGGATAC
>DGHJ01000052.1:1453-7460 GCA_002392625.1 Oscillospiraceae bacterium UBA3851 | reverse complement strand
GGCGGGCGTTACCCGTTATCCTTGCCCTGTGGAGCCCGGACTTTCCTCATGGGCAGGCTTTCGCCTTACCCCCGCGACTGTCTGATTCACTTGCGCCATGTATTTTAACCAACTCAAGCGGGAAAGTCAATGGGAATGGCGGGAGATTTCGCCGGAAATCATTGCACCGCGCCGCCAAATGCGGTATAATAAAAAAGCAATCATATGATTCGGAGGGACCAAACGTGACATTGCGTGACTATTTGGACTCGATTAAAAACCGCACAGTGGCCGTCATCGGCATCGGCGTCAGCAACACGCCGCTCATTGAACTGCTGGCACGGACCGGCATTGACGTCACCGCCTGTGATCGCCGTGACCGCGCCGCTTTAGGTGACACAGCCAACAAGCTGGAGGCCCTGGGCGTCAAGCTGCAGTTGGGGGACGACTATCTCGATCATCTGCATCACGACGTCATTTTCCGTACGCCCGGCCTGCGGCCCGACGTGCCCCAGCTGCTGCGCGCTGTGGAGCAGGGGAGCGAGCTGACCTCAGAAATGGAAATCTTTTTCCGCGTCTGCCCCTGTCCCATCATCGCTGTGACCGGCTCGGACGGCAAAACAACCACCACAACCATTATCGCGGAGCTGCTGAAGGCCGCCGGATATACTGTCCACGTAGGCGGCAACATCGGCCACCCGCTGTTATGTGAGGCGGGGGAAATGCGTCCCACGGACTACGCCGTGCTGGAGCTCAGCTCTTTCCAGCTGATGACCATGACGTGCAGCCCCCACATCGCCGTGCTCACCAATCTGGCGCCCAACCACCTGGACGTTCACCGCGATATGGCGGAATACGTCGCCGCCAAGGAGAACATTTTCCGCCATCAGGGGCCGGACGATATCGCTGTATTCAATCATGACAACGCCATCACCTGCGAGCAGGGCAGCCGAGTAAGCGGACGCGCCCGGTATTTCAGCCGAATGCAGGAGCTGTCGGACGGCGTATTCCTGCGCGGCAGCGCCATCATCAGCCGCCAGCAGGGTCGTGAGCGGCAGATCATGACCACCGGCGATATCAAGCTCCCCGGCGTCCACAACGTGGAGAACTATATGGCCGCCATCGCTGCGGTGGACGGCCTGGTGAGCGATGAGGTGATCGCTGACTTTGCCCGGAGCTTCGGCGGTGTGGAGCACCGCATTGAGCTGGTTCGCACCTGGCGCGGCGTCCGTTTCTACAACGACTCCATTGCCTCCAGCCCCAGCCGTACCATCGCGGGGCTTCGCTCGTTCCAGGAAAAGGTGATTCTGATTGCCGGCGGGTACGATAAGCATATTCCCTTCGACGTCCTCGGCCCGGAGATCGTGGAGCACGTGAGGCTGCTGGTGCTGTGCGGCGCCACGGCGGAGAAGATCGAAGCGGCGGTCAAGGCTGCCCCCGGCTATTCCGAAGGTCACCCGGAGATCCTCCATGCGTCCCCCTTTGAGGCTGCGGTTCTCGCCGCGCGGGACAGGGCGGTGCCCGGCGACATTGTGACGCTGTCTCCCGCCTGTGCCGCATTCGACCAGTTCAAGAACTTTATGGAACGCGGAAAGACCTTCAAGGCCATTGTCAACGGCTGGGCGGAATAATTTGGTGCCAACGGCATATGCTCCATGGGGTGTATGCCATGAACAGATTGCGCTATGTGCGCCTTTCACTCCGGGGCCGGGTTTTGATCTGGCTGGCCCTGTTTGTCCTTTTGATCGCCGCGTTTTGCGTCATTGCCCTGAGCCACATGAAGCCGATCCTCACCAATCTGGCCGTGGCGCGGGTCAACAACATTGTCAACCGTATCGTTGTCGCAGCGGTCAATGACGCGGTGAACAGCGGCGTCATCAGCTACGACGCCTTAGTATCTCTGGAAAAGGATGACACAGGCCGAATCACGGCTCTGCGCAGCAACATCAGCGAGGTCAACCGCCTCCAGTCCATTATCGCTGACGATATTCTGCAGCGGCTGGGGGAGGTCTCCACGTCGGAGCTGTCCATTCCCGTCGGCACCTTGACCGGGTCGGCGCTTCTGGCCGGACGCGGGCCCTCCATCCACGTGCGAATGCAGGCGGTGGGTTCCACCTCCGCCAGCTTTCGCAATGACTTCACGTCGGCGGGCATCAACCAGACCAAACACCAGATCCTGCTGCATATCGACGTGTATATGAGCATCCTGCTGCCCGGATTCACCGCGTCTACGCGGGTTTCCAACGAGATATCCGTGGCGGAGACGGTGATCGTCGGCGCCGTGCCGGATCAATACACCAGCTTCAGCACCCTGCCTGAGGATCTGGAGCAATACGCGAAAGATTACATTTTGAACATCGGGTGATTCCATGAACTATCAAGAAGAAATGAAGCGCCTGCGAGACGAGCTGAATGAACACGGTTATCGCTATTACGTGCAGGATGCCCCCACCATCTCTGACTTTGAATACGACCGCATGCTGCGCCGTTTGGAGGATCTGGAGCGTGAGCACCCGGAGGAGATCACGCCGGATTCGCCTACCCAACGGGTGGGCGGCCCGGCTCTCAGCCAGTTTGAATCGGTGGAGCACCCCGTGCCGTTGGAGAGCCTGCAGGACGTGTTCAACGCCGATGAGGTGCGCGAGTTTCTGGATCGCCTCCACGATACGCTGCCCCACGCAGAATACAGCGTGGAGCCTAAGGTAGACGGTCTTTCGGTGGCGCTGGAATACCGGGACGGTGTATTCGTCCGCGGCGCTACCCGCGGCGACGGCAGGGTAGGGGAGGACGTGACGGAAAACCTGCGTACCGTCCGCTCCATCCCCATGGCGCTGCCGGAAAAGCTGCCCCGACTCATCGTCCGCGGCGAGGTCTATATGTCCCGCAAGGTGTTTGAGGAGATCAACGCCCAGCGGGAGATTGAGGGAAAGCCCCTGATGGCGAACCCTCGCAATGCCGCTGCCGGCTCTCTGCGTCAGCTGGACCCGAAGATCGCCGCCCAGCGCCGTCTGGATATTGCGGTGTTCAATCTCCAACTGGCGGAGGGCAGAGAGTTTTCTTCTCACACGGAAACGATCGACTATCTGGCAAGCCAGAATTTCAAGGTCATTCCCCATGCCCGCCTTTGTACAGCGGACGATATTCAGCGGGAGATTGAGCGGCTGGGTGATGAGCGGATGGCATTCCCCTACGACATCGACGGCGCCGTCATCAAGGTCAACGATCTTCACGAGCGCACCGTGCTTGGCAGCACGGCCAAGTGCCCCAAGTGGGCCATTGCCTACAAGTATCCGCCGGAAAAAAAGCCCTCCCTGCTAAAGGATATCGTCGTTCAGGTGGGCCGCACCGGCGTTCTCACGCCGAAAGCAGTGCTGGAGCCTGTCCGCCTGGCGGGCACTACCGTCACGTATGCCACGCTGCACAACCAGGATTTCATCACCGAAAAGGATATCCGAATCGGCGACACCGTTATCGTGCAGAAGGCCGGGGAGATTATCCCGGAGATTGTCGAGGTTGTGGTGGACAAGCGGCCCGACGGCACAGTACCGTTCCGACTGCCGGATCGATGCCCCGTCTGCGGCGCTGCCGTCTCCCGCGACCCGGATGGCGCTGCCATCCGCTGCACCGGAGCCGAATGTCCCGCCCAGCGGCTGCGAAATTTGACCCACTTTGCCTCCCGCAACGCCATGGATATCGACGGCCTGGGTCCCGCTGTGCTGAATCAGCTCATTGAATGCGGCTTGGTCAAGACAGCGGCAGATCTCTACACGCTGCAATCCCAGGATATCGCCCAACTGGACCGCATGGGCGAAAAATCCGCCCAGAACGTCGTCGCCGCCATTGCCGCGTCCAAAGAAAACGACCTCTGGCGACTCATCAACGCCCTGGGCATCCGCCAGGTGGGAGACAAGGCCGCCAAGGTTCTGGCCAGTCACTTTGGCACCTTTGATGCGCTCTCGGAGGCCTCCGTTGAGGAGCTGACCGCCATTGACGACGTGGGGCCTATCACAGCCGACTATATCCGCCGCTGGATGGACGATCCCCAATCCAGGGATCTGATGGAACGGTTGCGCGCCGTCGGCGTCAATATGACGTGTAAAGAGGAAGTACTTGACAACCGTTTTGCAGGAATGACTTTCGTTCTAACCGGCGCGCTGGAGCGGTTCACCCGCGAGGAGGCGGGGGAGATGATCGAGAAGCGCGGCGGCAAATCCGCCGGCTCTGTATCGAAAAAGACCACCTACGTGGTGGCCGGAGAGAACGCGGGCAGCAAGCTGCGCAAGGCCCAGGAGCTGGGCATCCCCGTACTGACGGAGGATGAGTTCCTGACGATGCTGCAATAACGCTTCTGCCGATGATAGAGATAAAAAGGGGAGGGAATCACAAAATGCTGCTTGCCATCGACGTAGGTAATTCCAACATCTCTGTGGGTCTGTTTGGGGAGAATCGGGAGCTGAAATTTCTTTCCTCCATCGATACGGACGGACGCAAGACGGCGGACCAGATCAGCATCGACCTTATGAACATCTTTTCGCTCTATCATTACGATCTTTCGGACGTCACCGGCGCCATCTTTTCCAGTGTGGTGCCGTCTATGAATTTCATGATGTCCAAGGCGCTGACCCGTCTGCTGGGCAAGACGCCCATGGAGGTGGGTCCGGGTATCCGCACCGGCCTCAACATCCGCATGGAGACCCACAACCGTCTTGGCGCCGATCTGGTGGCGGATGCCGTATCCGCCCTGGTTAAATACCCGGCCCCCATTATTCTCATCGACATGGGCACCGCCACCACCATCTCCTATATCTCCTCTCAGAAGACCTATGAGGGCGGCTTGATGTTTCCCGGCGTCTATCTGTCGCTGGACGCGCTGTCTGCCAACGCCGCGCAGCTCCCCAACGTGTCGCTGCAGCATCCCAAGAACCTGATCGGCAAGAACACCGAGGACTGCATGAAAAACGGCATCGTATACGGCATGGCCGGCATGCTGGACGGGATCATCGACCGCATCCGCGAGATGCTGCCCGGTGAGACGCCCACCGTGGTGGCCACCGGCACGCCGGCGCCTGTGATCGTCCGCCACTGCCGCAATGAGGTCATCTACGATAAATTCCTTCTGATGGAGGGCTTGTGGGAGATTTACCAGCGAAATAAATAATATGAAAACCGCCGCGGGGACGTTCCCTGCGGCGGTTCAATTAGCCTCTGCCTTACTTGGCCAGGATCTTCTTCAGCTTGCAGAAGCGGGGGAGGGAATCCACCTTGGGCAGATCCGGCTCACCCTGGATCAGGGGCAATGCGTAGTCGATAAACTGGTGGTTCACGCCGTTGCCGGCCTCGTTGATCCACTCGCGGGGAATCTTTTTCTCCACGTTGGCAACCTCCATCAGGGGGATCAGCTTCGTCTTACAGCGGTATTTGCCATCCACCATCACGCGCTCGAAGCCGATCATGCGGCCGTTGATGCCGTTGACGGCGTTTTCCACAGCGGCCTTGCCGGCCATGAAGGACTCCTCAATGTCGGTCTCGGATGCCAGGTGCGCGCCGCAGCGCTGCAGCAGGTTCAGCTCGATGCCGCGAACCTTGGCGCCGGTCTCCTCCTTGATCACCTGGGCCAGGATGGCGGCCAGACCGCCCAGCTGGGCGTGACCGAACCCGTCGTTGGCGGCAACCTTCGCCTCGGAGACGAAGTCGCCGTCGGCATAGTGGATGCCCTCGGACACGGCCACCAGGCAGTTGCCCTCCTCGGCATAGATGCGCTTCACATCGGCGATAAATGCGGGCATGCTGAAGTTGGTCTCCGGCAGATAGATGAGGTCGGGACCGGCGCCGTACTCACTGGCAAGAGCCGCGGAGGCAGCCAGCCAGCCGGCGTGACGGCCCATAATCTCCATGACCACGATCATGCCGGTATCGTAGACGCGGGCGTCCTGATAGACCTCCATCATTGAGGTGGCAATATACTTGGCGGCGGAGCCGAAGCCGGGGCAATGGTCCGTGCCAAACAGGTCGTTGTCGATGGTCTTGG
>DGHJ01000052.1:701-1339 GCA_002392625.1 Oscillospiraceae bacterium UBA3851 | reverse complement strand
TCTTGTTGCAGGTATCCATGGAGTCATTGCCGCCGTTATAGAAGAAGTAGCGGACGTTGTGCTTCTTAAAGACCTCCAGGATCCGCTTATAGTCGGTGTCGTCCTTGGCGGGATCGGCGATCTTGTAGCGGCAGGAGCCCAGGGCGGAGGAGGGGGTGTACTTCATAAGCCGCAGCTCTTCGGGATCCTCCAATCCCATATCAAATAGTCTGTCGTTCAGCACGCCCTTGATGCCGTGCTCCGCGCCCAGCACCTGGGTGATGGCGCCGGACTTCAGCGCCGTGTCGATGACGCCGTAAGCGCTGGCGTTGATGACGGATGTTGGACCGCCGGACTGGCCGATAATGCAGGCGCCTTTCAGTTCGTTCATAGATAATACCTCCCATACGGTTTCGGCGCACAATACTACGCCATTTTGATTTGGTTATAATTTTACCATGAGTTTTTTCCTCTGTAAACAGCTTTCTACTTGCAAACCGGGAAAAATATGATACAATAGAAGACACAGAAACTTGTACCAATCATTCCGTACAAAATTAAACAGTAAGGAGAAATACTATGCCACTGGTAACTTCCAAGGAAATGTTTGAGAAGGCCTATAACGGCGGTTATGCCATCGGCGCCTTCAACGTCAACAA
>DGHJ01000052.1:192-641 GCA_002392625.1 Oscillospiraceae bacterium UBA3851 | reverse complement strand
CAACATGGAGATCGTGCAGGGCATCACCGAGGCCGCTGCTGAGCTGAAAGCCCCTCTGATCCTGCAGGTGTCCAAGGGCGCCCGCGCTTATGCCAACCACACCTATCTCATGAAGCTGGTGGAGGCCGCCGTTATCGAGACCGGTCTGCCCATCGTGCTGCATCTGGATCACGGCGATACCTTTGAGATCTGCAAGAGCTGCATCGACGGCGGCTTTACCTCCGTCATGATCGACGCCTCCTCCAAGCCCTTCGAGGAGAACATCGCCATTACCCGCCAGGTGGTAGAGTATGCCCACGACCGCGGCGTCGTTGTCGAGGCCGAGCTGGGCACGCTGGCCGGCGTTGAGGACGAGGTGAAGGTGTCCGCTGCGGATTCCTCCTATACCCGCCCGGAGGAGGTGGAGGAGTTCGTCAGCCGCACGGGCTGCGACTCTCTGGCCATCGCCA
>DGHJ01000052.1:0-126 GCA_002392625.1 Oscillospiraceae bacterium UBA3851 | reverse complement strand
TCGGCACCAGCCACGGCGCCTATAAGTTCACCGCCGCCCAGTGCACCCGCAACGAGAAGGGCATTCTGGTGCCGCCTCCGCTGCGCTTCGACGTGCTGGAGGAGGTCTCCAAGCGCCTGCCCGGCT
>DGHJ01000128.1 GCA_002392625.1 Oscillospiraceae bacterium UBA3851 | reverse complement strand
AGGTCATCGACGTGCAGGACTTCGATCTGGACGCGGTGAACAGCATCCACCGCACCCCCAACCACTTTGAGATGTCCGCGTCCCAGTACGCCAACCCCGCCAACAAGGGCGCCTTCGTCAACAAGCTGGACTTCGTGGTGCTGGCCGCTCTGGAGATCGACACCGACTTCAACGTCAACGTGCTCACCGGCTCCGACGGCGTCCTGCGCGGCGCACCCGGCGGCCACCCCGACACGGCGGCGGGCAGCAAGTGCTGCATCATCGTCACCCCGCTGATCCGCGGCCGCATGGCCACCGTGTGCGAGCACGTGGTCACCGTCACCACCCCCGGCGACTGTGTGGACGTGCTGGTCACCGACTACGGCATCGCCGTCAACCCCCTGCGCCAGGACCTCATCGAGTGCCTGGACGCCGCCGGCATCAAGCACGTGCCCATCGAGGAGCTGAAGGAGAAGGCCTACTCGCTGGTGGGCCGTCCCGACGATCTGGAGTGGGAGGACAAGGTCGTCGCCGTGCTGGAGGCCCGCGACGGCACCATTCTGGACGTGGTCCGCAAGATCAAGCCCTATACCCTGTAAAAATCTTCGCATCAAAACGCACCCGGCCCATGTGCCGGGTGCGTTTTTGCTCTTTCCCTTTGCGGCATATTCTGCTATAATGTGATGGAAATGTGAGAAACGAGGTGAGGCACATGGCGGATTGGCTGTCGTCCGTCTCCCCGGCGGACAAGCGCACCATGGCAAAGGTGGAGCGCCTGCTGGAGCAGGAGGGGATCCGGCGTGACCGCAATCTGGACTATACCTGCGGCATTTTTGACGACGAGGGCGATCTCATCGCCACCGGCAGCTGCTTCAAAAACACCATCCGCTGTCTGGCCGTGTCCGGCGCGCATCAGGGGGAGGGCCTCTTGAACCGGGTGGTGAGCCACCTGATGGAGGTGCAGACCGGCCGGGGCTTCGCCCACGTGTTTTTGTGCACCAAGTGCCAGAGCGCCCGGTTTTTCGGCGACCTGGGCTTTTACGAGATCGCCCGTGTGGACGGGCAGCTGGTGTTCATGGAGAACCGCCGCACCGGCTTTGCCGACTATTGCGCCCGCCTGGCCGAGACCCGGCGATCGGGCACCTCTGCCGCTGTCGTCATGCACGCCAACCCCTTTACCAACGGCCATCTCTACCTGGTGGAGCGCTCCGCCGCGGAGAACGACACGGTGCATCTGTTCGTCCTCAGCGAGGAGTCCGGACTGATCCCCTTTGGCGTGCGAAAGAAGCTGGTGGAGGAGGGCGTGGCCCATCTGCCGGGCGTGATCGTCCACGACTCCGGGCCGTACATCATCAGCGCCGCCACCTTCCCCAGCTACTTCCTGCGGGATGAGGACGCGGTTGCCCAGGCCCACGCCCGGCTGGACGTGGCCGTGTTCGGACACATTGCCGCCGCCCTGGGCATCAAGCGCCGCTACGTGGGGGAGGAGCCCTCCAGCGGCGTCACCGCCTGCTATAACCGCATCATGGCGGAGGAGCTGCCCAGACTGGGCGTCGAATGTATCGTCATCCCCCGGCTGACGGTGGGCGGCCGGGTCGTCAGCGCCAGCGCCGTGCGCCAGGCCATCCACGACGGGGCGCTGGATACGGTGCTGGATATGCTGCCGCCGGCCACGGCCGACTTCTTTGCCTCCCAGGAGGCGGTGCCGGCCATCGCCGCCATCCGGGATGCGGACAACGTGATCCACCATTGAGAGGGACAATATGGAACGGGAAGTCACCTTATCGGAGGTTTTGGCGGCCAGAGAGGACCGCGTGGCCCGACAGGCGGAGCTGCTTGACGCCTGGGGCGCGCCGCTGATCTCCTTTACCATGAATATTCCGGGGCCTGTCAAGGACACGCCCTTGATCCGCCGCGCCTTTTTCGCCGGACGCGCCATGCTGGAGGAGGCTTTGGAGCGGGCCCATCTGCCCGTCCGCTGCCGCCGGGAAAAGCTGGCCCATACCGGCTGTGAATCGTATTACGCCGTGGCGGGCGATCCTCTGGCCGTGAAGCGCGTCTGCACGGCGGTGGAGGACCGCATCCCCCTGGGCCGCCTCTTTGACATGGATGTGATCGGCCCGGACGGGGAGAAGCTGGACCGCTCGGCCGTGGGCGGCGGGGACCGCAGCTGCATCGTCTGCGGCGCCCCCGGCCGGGGCTGCGCCTCCCGCCGTGTCCACACTGTGGCGGAGCTGCAGAGCGCAGCGCGGCGGATCATGCTTGGCCACTTTTCTCGGTCAGATGGCAACTTTGTAACCAAAGTTGCCACTTCTGCCCTGCTGGACGAGGTCTGCACCACCCCCAAGCCGGGGTTGGTGGACCTGGCCAACAACGGCAGCCACCGGGATATGAACGTCGGCACCTTCCGCGCCAGCATTGAGGCGCTGGCCCCCTATTGGGGCGCATGCTTCGACCTGGGCCGGGAGACGGCGCTGAAGCCGCCGGAGGAGACCTTCCGGCAGCTCCGGGAGGCCGGGAAACAGGCGGAGCAGGCCATGCTGGCCGCCACGGCCGGCGTCAACACCCACAAGGGGGCTATCTTCACCCTGGGCACCGTCTGCGGGGCGGTGGGCCGTCTATGGCAGCCGGAGAAGCCCTGCCGTGACCCGGAGCGTATCGCCCAAGCGTGCGCCGCCATGACCGCCGCCGCCATGGCGGCGGATTGGGCCGCCGTGGAAAACCTGCCGGAGGAAGAGCTGACGGCGGGGCAGAGGCTGTACCGCCGCCACGGCGTGACCGGCATCCGGGGCGAGGTGGCCGCGGGCCTGCCCGGCGTCATGGAAACGGCCCTCCCCATCTACCGCAGTGCTCTGGCGGCGGGCAAAAGTCCCAACGACGCCGGGACTGTGGCCCTGCTGCACCTGATCGCCCGCGGCACCGACACCAACATGATGGCGCGGGGCGGCCCGGAGCTGGCAAGGGAGGCGTCGGACAAGGCAGCCGACCTGCTCCGGCGAAGCCCTATGCCGGAGAAAGGCGAGATCGCCGCGCTGGACGAATGGTTCATCGAGAGAAATCTGTCCCCCGGCGGCTGCGCCGACCTGCTGGCGGCCGTGTATTTCCTCCACGCCTGGCAGCAGGGGGACGACGCGTCCGGATTCTGACCGGGTGCGGTCACTTACTTATTGAAGAAACGGGAAGAACGTGATATAATACTATATCTATGTCATATCCCGTTGGAGAAAGGGGGCGTCACGGGTGAATAAAAAGCTGGGCAGGATCCTGCGCACCAATTCCACCCTGTATATGCTCTGCCTGCTGGCTTTCACGGCCCTGGGCTTTGCCACGGACGTTCGGCTGGGCATTCTGGAGGCGGTGGCCACGGTGGCGATCTTCATCGTCAGCCTGCACCGCAGCAAGCGCACCCAGCAGAGCGTGCGGCAGTATATGGACCGCATCAACGTGGGCATGGACTCCGCCCGTTCCACCAATATGCTGTACGCCCCGCTTCCCATGGTGGTGTTCAACGCCGAAAACGACGAGGTAGTGTGGGGCAACGAGGAATTTATGCAGCTCACCGACCAGAAGGACGGCGTATATGAATCCCGTATGGAGACCGTGATCCCCGGCTTCCGCAAGAGCTGGCTCATGGAGGGCAAGCGGGAGTGCCCGGAGCTGGTGGCCTGGAACCACCGGCTGTACCGGGTCTTCGGCGCCCTGAGCCGCCCGGAGGAGATGGCGCGGGGCGACGAGATGCTGGCCATCACCTACTGGATGGACGTGACGGAGACCGAGCAGCTGCGCACCACCCTGGATATGACCCGCCCCGTGGTGGCCATATTGATGGTGGACAACTATGAAGAGCTGATGAAGGCCTGCCCGGAGAGCAAGCGCTCGGCGGTGCTGGCGGCGCTGGAGGAGAAGCTGAACACCTGGGCCGCCGATTCCGGCGGACTGCTGCTCAGCTACGACCGGGACCGGTACCTGTTCGTCTTTGAGGAAAAGAGCTTCCCGGACTTTGCCGAGAACCGCTTCCACGTGCTGGACACGGTCCGCGAGGTGGTGGCCGGCGAGGGCGTGGCCGCCACACTGTCCATCGGCGTAGGTCGGGACGGCGACAGCTTTGACGCCCTGTTCAAAAACGCCGCCATGGCGCTGGAGATGGCTCTGTCCCGCGGCGGCGATCAGGCCGTGGTCAAGGACCGGGAGAATTTCTCCTTCTACGGCGGCCGCACCAAGACCACGGAGAAGCGCACCAAGGTCAAGTCCCGCGTCATGGCCAACGCCCTGGGTGAGCTGATCGACGATGCCGGACAGATATTCGTCATGGGTCACCAATACGCGGATATGGACTCTCTGGGCGCGGCGGCGGGCATCTGCTGCATTGCCCGGAAGCGGGGCAAGAAGGCCCAGATCGTTATAGACACCGAGCGCAACGCCGTCCACCCCATGCTGCGGCGGCTGCAGGAGCTGCCGGAATACGAGGGCGCGTTCATCAGCGGCGGCGAGGCCTTTTTGAAGGCCCAGCCCGGCGCGCTGCTGGTGGTGGTGGACACCAACCGCCCCGGCAGCGTGGAGTCGGAGCAGCTGCTGGAAACCTGCAACCGGGTGGCCGTCATCGACCACCACCGCCGGGGCAGCAGCTACATCGAGAAGATGGCACTGAACTACCACGAGCCCTACGCCTCCTCCGCCAGCGAGCTGGTGACGGAGCTGCTGCAGTACCTCATCGAGCCCGGCAATCTGCTGCGCGCCGAGGCGGAGGCCCTGCTGGCCGGCATCGTGCTGGACACCAAGAACTTCACCAACCGCACCGGCGGCCGCACCTTTGAGGCGGCGGCCTATCTGCGCCGGGCCGGGGCGGACACCCAGGAGGTGCAGCGGATCTTCCAGAGCGACCTGCCCTCCATGATTACCCGCTACGACATCATCCGCCAGGCCCAGCTCTACCATGAGAATATCGCCATCGCCGCGCTGGATCAGGAATATGACCGGGTCACCGCTGCCAAGGCGGCCGACGAGCTGCTGACGCTCCAGGGGGTGCAGGCCTCCTTCGTGCTGTATAAAAAGGGGACCGGCGTGTACATATCCGCCCGCTCCCTGGGCGAGGTCAACGTGCAGGTCATCGTTGAGGCCCTGGGCGGCGGCGGCAACTCCACCTCCGCCGGCGGCGAGATGCCGGACCGGCAGGTGGACGAGGCCAGACGGCAGCTTCTGGCGGAGATCGACAAGTATTTTTCTTAAATAACCGGAAAGGACCGACATGACATGAAAGTGATTTTGAAGCAGGACGTAAGAGGCAAGGGCAAGAAGGGCCAGATGATCGAGGTGGCGGAGGGCTACGCCCGCAACTTCCTGCTGCCCCGCGGTCTGGCGGCTCTGGCCACCACCGACGCCGTGAACACCATGCGCCTGCAGGAGAAGGCCAAGGCCCGCGCCGAGGCCGAGGCCAAGGCCGCCGCCACGGCGCTCAGCGAGCAGCTGAAGAACTGCCAGGTGAAGATCCCCGCCCGCGGCGGCGAGGGCGGCCGCCTGTTCGGCGCCGTGACCACCAAGGAGATCGCCGCCGCGCTGTCCGAGCAGCACGGCGTGGAGCTGGACAGCAAGAAGCTGGTGCTGGATGAGCCCATCAAGTCCTTCGGCGCCTACCAGGTCAAGGCCAAGCTGGGCTACGAGATCAGCGGCACGGTGTACGTCATGGTGACGGAGGCCAAGTGATCCCGGCGATTTTTTGAGGAAGAAGGTGCTTCCATGCCCCTGGATGAACAACTGCTGGTCCACAGCATGCCCCACTCCCCGGAGGCGGAGCAGGCCGTGCTTGGCTCCATGCTCATTGACGCGGACTGCATCAAGGACGTGATGGACAAGCTGCGAGCGGAGGATTTCTACCTGCAGCAGAACCGCGATATTTTCGAGGCGATCTACTCCATGTTCATCTTCTCCAAGCCGGTGGACGGCGTCACCGTGGCCGGTGAGATGGAGAAGGCAGGCACCGCAAGCGAGAATACCCGCAGCTATCTCCTGCAGCTGATGGAGGTGACCCCCACCTCCGCCAACGTGATGGAATACGTCCGCATGGTGCGGGACAAGTCGTTGATGCGGGAGGTGGCGTCCGCCGCCTCGGAGATCACGGCGGAGGTCCAGAAGGGCGTGGGCTCGGCCCAGGGGATGCTGGAGCTGGCCGAGCAGAAGATCTACGATATCCGCCGGGGCCGCGGCGGCCAGGGCATGACGCCCATCGGCGTGGTGCTGCAGGAGGTCATGTCCGAGCTGTCGGAGCTGATGGCCAACGGCGGCAAGACACTGCCCGGCGTGCCCACAGGCTTTTCCGCCCTGGACGACAAGACCAACGGCATGGGCAAGGGCAACCTGCTGATCCTGGCGGCCCGTCCCGGCATGGGCAAGACCAGCATGGCCCTGAACATCGCCCTCAACGCCGCCAAAAGCACCGGCAAGACGGTGGCCGTCTTCTCCCTGGAGATGTCCAAGGTGGAGCTGGTCAAGCGCCTCATTGCCGGAGAGGGTCTGGTGGAGCTGAAGCGCCTGGCCACCGGCAACCTGCGGGAGAGCGACTGGATGAAGATCGCCGAGGCGGCCTCCACCCTCAGCCGCACAGACATCCGCATCGAGGACAACTCCATGCTGACGGTGGCGGATATGAACGCCAAGTGTTTGCGGCTGGACAACCTGGGCCTGGTGGTCATCGACTACCTGCAGCTGATGAACGGCGCGGACAATCAGGCCCACAAGGGCGACAGCCGCCAGAACGTGGTGTCGGAGATGTCCCGTATGCTGAAGATCATGGCCAAGAATCTGGGCGTGCCGGTGCTGTGCCTGAGCCAGCTGAGCCGCGCCAACGAAAAGCGCACGGACAACAAGCGCCCCATGCTGTCGGACCTGCGCGAGTCCGGCGCCATCGAGCAGGACGCCGACGTGGTCATGTTCCTGTACCGGGACGACTATTATAACAAGGAATCGGAGGAGCAGAACATCGCCGAGTGCATTATCGCCAAAAACCGTCACGGCGAGACCGACACGGTGAAGCTGCGCTGGATGCCGGACTTCACCTCCTTCGAAACGCTGGAGGAGCGGTACGAGCAACCGTAACGGAGGACGCCCATGGATCTGATCCCCTGGATGGAACAATGGGATATGCTGCCCGAACCCGGCGGCGCCGTGGTGTGCGCCGTGTCCGGCGGGCGGGACTCCATGTGTCTGCTGCACTATCTCTGGACGCTGTCCCTGCAGCGGGATTTCCGCGTGGCGGCGGCCCATCTGAACCACGGCATGCGCCCCACGGCGCAGCGGGACGAGGAGCTGGTGCGGCGGTTTTGCCAAGCGAGAGACATCCCCTTTTACGTGGGGTATGAGAAGGTATATGACCGCGCGCGGGAATGGGACCTGGGCGTGGAGGAGACGGGCCGGCGTCTGCGGTACGATTTCCTCAGCGCCACGGCGGACGCCATCGGCGCGTCGCGGATCGCCACCGCCCACCACCTGGGCGACCAGGCGGAGACGGTGCTTTTGAACCTGCTGCGGGGCGCCGGGGCTGAGGGCCTGGGCGGCATCCCCCCGGTGCGGGGGCGGCTGGTGCGCCCCCTGCTGAGCACCCCTCGGTCAGAGATCGAGGCCTACGTGGCCGAGAACGGCATTGCCACCGTGGAGGACGAGACCAACACGGATCTGAGCTACGCCCGCAACCGACTGCGGCTGGTGATCTGGCCGGAGCTGGAAAAAATCAACGGCGCGGCGGCGGAAAACGTGGCCCGCGCCGCCGCCATCGTGCGGCGGGAAAGTGTCTATCTGGACGAGCTGGCGTCGTCGTATCTGCCCGCTGAGGGCACGGTGGTGGGCTGCAATGCGCTGCTGAACGCGCCGGAGGTATTGCGCCCACGGATGCTGCGGCTGCTGATCGACCGGCTGGACTGCGGCAAGAAGGATTTCGGCCGGGTCCACCTGGCATCGCTGGAGCGGCTGGCCCGCACCGGCGGCACGCTGGACCTGCCCGCCGGCGTATCTGCCTCGTGCTGCCGCGGTGTGCTGGCGCTTCGGCGTGCCGCCGAGGACGTGCCGGGCGAGATCGTTTTGAAAAAGAACTGCCCCGTCCTGTGGGGCGACTGGGAAATCTGCCTGTGCGACGGCGGAGCGGACACGCTGAACCTTCGGCGCGGCGGCGCGTTGACCGTCCGCCCTTGGCGGAGCGGCGACCGGCTGACGCTGCCGGGCAGCCGGGGGGCGCGGAGCCTGAAGCGGCTCTTTGCCGACGCGGGCGTTGACCCTGCCCGGCGGGACCGGACGCCGGTGCTCTGCGTGGACGGCGAGGCCGCGGCGGCGTACGGCATCGGCGCGGATCGGAAGTACCTGGCGGAAAATGACAGGGATTGCTTTGGGATCAAATGGAAAAAGATCAAGGGAGAGGACGGAGAAAACGATGCGTAACAACATGGATCAGGATATTTTGAAGGTACTGTACACCGAGGAGGAGATTCACCGGCGGGTGCAGGAGATGGGCGACGAGCTGTTTGAGCAGTATCAGGGACGGGACCCCCTGTTCGTGGGCGTGCTGAACGGCTGCTTCATGTTCATGGCGGACCTGGTCCGCGCCAGCGGGCTCAAAAGCGAGCTGGAGTTTATCGGCCTGTCGTCCTACCGGGACGCCACCAAGTCCAGCGGCGTGGTGCAGATCACCCGCGATATGCAGCGGGACATCACCGGCCGGGAGCTGATCATCGTGGAGGACATCCTGGACTCCGGCAACACCTTGGCCTTCCTGACGAAGTATCTCATGGCCAAGGGAGCCAAGTCCATCACCATCGCCACATTGCTGGATAAGCCCTCCCGCCGCCAGAAGGCCATCACCGCAGACTACGTGGGCTTCGTGGTGCCCGACGAGTTCGTGGTGGGCTACGGCCTGGACTACGCCCAGGTTTACCGCAACCTGCCCTACATCGGCGTGCTGAAGCCGACGGTATACAGCAAGTGACACTGTTTTTCCATAAGAAGCAGGAGCTTTTTATGGAAAAGGCGCCGCTGGGCGCGTGGCCCATCTGTGCCTGGAGCACAGTTGACGTCTCATACAGTTTCCTATGAAAAGCAGACCATGTCTGTTTTTCATAGGAAACTGGTATAAGGAACCGCGTATCATTTTCAAAGAAAAGGGGAGCACCATGGGTTTCAAAAAGACCGGATACCAGGGAAAACGTCTGGCTGTCCCTGCTGAGGCGCACGCGTCCGGCCGGGCCGCCGAGGAGAAGACCGAGCTGACCGCTCCGCAGACCGCGGAGACCGCCGCGCCGGCGGAGACGGGACCGGAAGAGAAAACGGAAGAAAAGAAGGAAGAGGAGAAGCAGGGCTTCTGGGCAAACTACGGGTACCTTTTGATCACAGCCGCCGCGGTGCTGCTGGTGTTCCGGGTGCTGCTGCAGCTGGCCTACGTGCCCAGCGGCTCCATGGAATCCACTATCCCTACGGATTCCCTGCTGGTGTCGTGGCAGCTGCCCTATCTGGTGTCCGATCCCCAGCCCCAGCGGGGGGACGTGGTCACCTTCTGGAACGATGAGAACGGCAAGCTGCTGGTCAAGCGCGTCATCGGCCTGCCCGGCGAGGAGATCAGCTTCTCCGAGGGGTACGTCTATATCAACGGTGACCGGCTGGCGGAGGACTATCTGCCGGTCCAGGGCATCACCAAGGCGGCCCCCAACAAGCCCGATTCCTTCACGGTGCCGGAGGGCTGCCTGTTCATGATGGGCGACAACCGCGAGCATTCCAGGGACAGCCGCTTCTGGGATGACCCCTACGCCAGGCTGTCAGACGTGCAGGCCAGGGTTACGGTCTGCATCCCGGTGGTCCGCTATCCGGTCAGCTTCCTGCCCAAGTGGCGGGGCTTCGCCCTGCCCATCCTGCGTGACATCCATCTCATCGGCTGAGAAGTAAGGAGGCCTTGTATTGAAGGAGAAGAGAAGCATCGGCATCGGCAGCATCCTGTTTTTTGTGCTGTTCGCGGTCGGGGCCTTTTATCTGGTCACCGCCCTGCGGGGAGGCAGCGGCGTCACGTACGCCAAAATGCGGCAGCTGTTTGAGGAGGAGCAGGTTACGGAGTTCTCCGTTGTCAACAACCGCCTCACCGCCAAGCTGAGGGACGGCTCCACCGCCACCTGCAGCCTGTACGATTTCAACGTGTTCTACGAGGACATGAACGACCTGGTGGTGCAGCAGAAGGCGGCGGGCATCATCACCGACTACGACTATCACGCCAGCGGCCCCAACGTGCTGCAGACCCTGCTGCCCTACGTGCTGGCGATCCTGGGGTTCGTGCTGCTGCTGAACTTTATCCGCGGCATGACCGGCGCCGGGCCGGGCAGCGACAAAATGGCCCGGTTCGGGGAGGCCCATATCCAGAGCCTGCCCCCCGGCGACAAGAAGGTTACCTTCGGCGACGTGGCCGGCGCGGACGAGGAGAAGGAGGAGCTGCAGGAGATCGTTTCCTTCCTGCGCGCGCCGGAGAAGTTCTGGGACCTGGGCGCCCACATCCCCAAGGGCGTGCTGCTGGTAGGCCCTCCGGGCACCGGCAAGACGCTGCTGGCCAAGGCTGTGGCCGGCGAGGCGGAGGTGGCGTTTTTGTCCATCTCCGGCTCGGACTTCGTGGAGATGTACGTGGGCGTGGGCGCCAGCCGTGTCCGCAGCCTCTTTGAGCAGGCCAAGAAGCAGGCCCCGGCCATCGTGTTCATCGATGAGATCGACGCCGTGGGCCGCCAGCGCGGCAGCGGTCTGGGCGGCGGCCACGACGAGCGGGAGCAGACGCTGAACCAGCTTCTGGTGGAGATGGACGGCTTCACCAACAACGACGGCGTGGTGGTCATGGCGGCCACCAACCGCGTGGACATCCTGGACCCCGCCCTGCTGCGCCCCGGCCGGTTTGACCGCCAGGTGTACGTGGGCCTGCCGGACATCAGGGGACGGGAGGAGATCTTGAAGATCCACGCCCGCAACAAGCCCCTGGCGGAGGACGTGGACCTGGGCAAGGTGGCTCGCGGGACGCCGGGCTTCACCGGCGCCGACCTGGAGAACGTCCTGAACGAGGCGGCGCTGCTGACCGGCCGCCGGGACCAGCGCGCCATCACCATGGAGGCTCTGGACGAGGCGGTCATCAAGGTTATCGCCGGGCCGGAGAAGCACAGCCGCGTCATTCCGGAGCGGGAGCGGAAGCTGACGGCCTACCACGAGGCGGGCCACGCCATCGTGTCCCACGCCCTGCCGGAGAGCGACCCGGTGCACCAGATCACCATCGTGCCCCGCGGCCAGTCCGGCGGCATGACCATTTACCTGCCGGAGGAGGACCGCTCCTACCAGAGCAAGGCCTATATGACCGACCGGATCGCCGCCATGCTGGGCGGCCGGGCCGCCGAGCAGATGATCCTGGGGGATATCTCCACCGGCGCCTCCAGCGACATCCAGCATGCCACGGCCCTGGCCCGGAAAATGGTGGGCACCTACGGCATGTCGGAGCGCTTGGGCACCGTGGCTTTCGACGCCGGCCACGACGAGGTGTTCATCGGCAAGTCCATGGCCCAGACCCGGCCCTACTCAGAAAAGACCGCCGCCGAGATCGACGAGGAGATCCGCCGCATCATCGACGAGGCCTATAACCGCTGCCAGACCATTCTGGAGCAGTACCGCCCCCAGCTTGTGGAGGTGGCGGAGTATCTGCTGCAGCACGAAACCATGACGGCCGAGGAGTTTGCCAAGGTGTTTGAAAAGACGGAATGATCCGGCAGCAAAATCGCCGAGGCGCCCCGAAGATTATCCCCGGTGATTGACAATGGAATAAAAAAGTTAGCGGCGGGGATTGCACCCCGCCGCTTCCGTTTGGAAACAGTCTTATAGAACGTAATCGGTCAGGCAGTCATACCAGTGAACGTAGGTCTTGCCGTTGACCCGGACGGTCTCATTCCCCTTCAGCCGTTCCGTCCACGGCTTCCCGTCGTGCTGCCGGCCCCAATCGTCGCTGTTGAAGCGCCGCCAGAGCACCGTTCTGCCGTGCCTGTCAAGATACTGCTCGCTCATAACGCCCTCGTTGTAGGTCTCGATGTCCACGACGCAGATCGTGTCGAAGCTCTTGCCGCCGATCTCCACGGTATAGCTGCCCACTACGTCCAGCAGAAAGGGCTTATCCTTTGCGGTGATCTCGTCGCCGTTGCGGACGATATCGCCCTTTGGCGCAATGTGTGTCTCATTGCCGCAGTTATCCTCGCCGAAGCCCCAGTTGGGCAGGAACTCGTCCGTGTCCAGAAAGGTATGCAGCTTGACCACGCCGTTCACCGCGTGGCTCTCCGCCAGAAAACGGCAGTGTGTGCCGGTGAGCTGTGCCACGAAGGTCCGCTCGGCATAGCCCGTCTCATCGATCCTGTTGCACGGCATCGCGTCGTACTCTTTGGACTTGACGACGACGCCCTCTATGCCATGGATCTCGGCCTTGCCGCTGACCGCAAGCTCCACGTACTCGCCCCGCTTCCTGGCGGGGAAATCGTACATCGCCCAGCACAGCTTCTCGCCCTGCTTCGGAACGATGAACCAGCCCATCAGCTCTTCCCACTTTACCTCGAACGGCTTCCTGCCGTTGGGGATGATCCGGTATTCCGGCATGATTTCAGGCATTTTCTCCATAGTATGTTCTCCTTTCGGCGGATACGGATAGCTTTTTTTGAAGTTTCCCCTGGCCGCGTGCAGGCGGCTTTTCACCGTGCCCAGCGGGAGATCGAGCCGCTGTGCGATCTCGCTCTGCTTCATCTCCTCAAAGTAGTAGAGCAGCAGTATCTCCCTGTCGTTTCCGCCAAGGGCGTTGATGGTGTCCATCACGTCCGACGGCTCCGTCAGGCCGAAGCGGCTGGGCACAAGACCCAATTCGGCGGAGGCCTCCAGACTGATCTCGTCCGTTCTGCTTCGGTAATAGTCGGTGCATTTGTTTTTGGCGATGCTGATGAGCCACGGCTTGAAGCTCTCTTTGCTTCTCAGCCGGTCGAAACGGCTGAACGCCGCGATATAGGTCTCCTGCAGGACGTCGTCTGCGTCTGCTGCGGAGCTGATGCGATAATGCACGTAGCGCTCCGCGGCCCTGCGGTGCTCCGAGAGCAGGGCTTCAAAATCGTCCACATCCTCACCTCTTTGTTTTTGAAATGAAAGCGCTTTCATCTGTATAGACGGCAAAAACGGGCAAAAGGTTCATCGGCTGAAAAAGATACAAAAAGGGCGTGCTGCCATGCATTTTGCAGCACGCCCATCGTTCTTGTCAGATAGCAGACGTTTATCAGTCGGCCGGGTAGCAGAGGATCAGCGCGTCCACGGCCTGCAGGTCCCCTGCGTCCATCTGCCAGAATCCCTCCTCCGTCTGCGTCACGTGGACGTCCACGGTCACGGTGTCCCGATAGGTGACGTGGGAGAGCTGACCGCGCACCAGGGTGATCACGGCGTCGGCCCAGTCCGCCTCAAATTCGGCCAGCTCCTCGCCGCTCAGGTCCTCCCGGTTGACGCCGCCGTGCTTTTCGTAGAACGTCGCCATAGCCTCGCCGGGGTTGGCAAGGGCGGTCTCCATGATGTTCAGGGGCTGGATCTCCACGCTCACTGCGTAGGTCCCGTCGTCGGTTTTGGCGGCGCTGCCCACGATATAGCTGGCGTTGGCGTAGATCTGCCGGTAAAGCTCCACCACCTCCGCCATGGTCCGGTCAGTGGGGTGGGTGATGTCGAAGTATCCGCAGAAGAAGGTGGCCTCCTGCCGCAGGCTGTCCTCATAGCTGGCCGCCACATCCTCGGCGGTGGTGCCGGTGAGCTTCAGGTAATCGCTGCCCGCCCGGCCCAGATAGATCTCATCCAGATTGCCCCGCACCAGAATGGTAAACTGCTCGCTTTTCGTGGGCAGGGCCTTGCAGGCGGCCAGGCTCAGGACCATCAGGCAGGCAAGGGCCAGGGCGGCCGCGCGCCGGATCGTTTTCATGGGGGAAGCTCCTCTCCTTGGAATTTCGCCGGTCCTGCGGTCACCGCTTCAAAATGGCCTCCACCACGCCGTTGAGCCACTTGCCCTGGTAGGCCTCGATGGCGCCGTCGTCGGTGAGCTTTGCCAGCTCCGGGTCGATGGGGATTTTGGCCAGCAGGGGCACGCCGTACCCGGCGGCGGCCTCCTCCGTCTTGCCCTCGCCGAAGAGGTAGATCTTCCTGCCGCAGTCGGGGCAGGTCAGGTAGCTCATGTTCTCCACCAGACCCACCACGGGGATGTTCATCATCTGGGCCATCTTCACGGCCTTTTCCACCACCATGCCCACCAGCTCCTGGGGGCTTGCCACGATGATGACGCCGTCCACCGGCAGGGTCTGGAACACGTTCAGGGCCACGTCGCCCGTTCCGGGGGGCATGTCCACGAACATATAGTCCACGTCATCCCACAGCACGTCGCCCCAGAACTGCTGCACCACGCTGCCGATGACGGGGCCGCGCCAGATGACGGGGTCGGTCTCATGCTCCAGCAGCAGGTTCACGCTCATCAGCTGGATGCCGGTGGCGGTCTCCGCCGGCAGCAGAGCGTCCCCGGTGGACAGGGCCTGGCCGTGTACGCCGAAGGCCTTGGGGATGGAGGGGCCGGTGATGTCGGCGTCCAGTACGGCGACGCGATAACCCTCCCGCCGCACGGCCACGGCCAGCTGGCCGGTCACCATGGACTTGCCTACGCCGCCCTTGCCGGATACCACGGCAAACACTTTTCCTACACGGCAGCCTGGGCGCAGAGGCTTGATTTGGAAGGGACTGCCGCCCTTGCGCTCAGCACAGGTCTGGCCGCAGCTGCTGCAATCATGGTTGCAATCGCTCATGAGTCATACTCCTTCTTTCTTCAATGGATCATACAATATCATTTATAGCACGAAACACAGTGCTTGTCCAGCGTTACAGCTCGACCAGGTTCACGTTTTCCCGTCCGGCCAGATAGTCCGACTCCCGCCGCTGGCAGGTGAACAGCAGGATCTGGCGGCTGGCGCTCTCCTGAAGCAGGTAGTCCAGCGCGGCGCAGAGCCGGCTGTCGTCAAAGGTAATCAGAGCGTCGTCCATAATCAGGGGCACCGCCTTGCCGCGGGGCAGCACCATGTCGCAGATGGCCAGCCGCACGGAGAGATAGAGCTGATCGGTGGCCCCCTGGCTCAGCAGCTGCACGCTGCGCTGGGCAGTGTCGCCCACGGCCTCCGCCGCCAGGGAGAAGTCCCGCCCCAGCAGCACCCGGTGGTATTTGCCCCCGGTGATGGCGGCGAAGATCTCCGCCGCCCGCGCGCCCAGCGCCGGAGAGAAGCGGTTTTGCAGTGTCAGATTGGCGTTCTCCAGGGCATCCATGGCCATGGCGATGGCCTCATATTCCTCCTTCAGCCGCTCCGTCAGCTCCCGCTTCTGCTGTCGGCGGCTGATCAGATCGTCCGGATCGCCCATGGAACGGATCTGTCCGGCCAACGTGTCCAGCCTGGACTGGGTGGCGCGCAGATTGGCCTCCGTCTGCTCCAGGGCGGAGCGCAGCTGGGCTCGGCTCATGGCGGGCTGACGGACCGGCACGTCCGGGTCGGGCGCCTCGCCCTCCGGCAGATGCTGCTCCATCCACTCCAGGCGCATCCGCTGATCCCGAAGCTGCAGCTCCGCCGTGTCCACCGCGCCCCGCTGCCGCCGCAGCTCGCCCACGGCCACCGCCGCCTCGTCCAGATTGGCGACGGGACGGTAGACCGCCATCTCCCGCAGCAGGGAGGCTGTGTTTTCTTCCTGACGCATGCGCGCGGCCTGATAAAGGCTATCCGCCCCTGCTGCCTGCTGGGCGGCCATCCGGCTGGCCTCCCGGAGGGGGAGATATTCCTCCGTCTGCCGGGCCAGCGTCGCCCGGTCCTGCTGGCGCCGACTGCGTACTTGCGCGGCGCGTCTGCATCGTGCCAGATGCAGCGCCGCCATCACCGCGCTCAGCGCGCCCGCTGCCCCGGCGGCGGCCCAGACGACGGGCTGCAGATGCAGGGCAAAGGTCACGGCCGCTGCGGCCAAAGCGCCCACGGCCAGCACGGCAAAGAGCCAGAACGGCCACTTTTTCGGCACGTCAGGCACCCCGATGTCCTCCATGCGCCTGCGCAGCTCCGCCTCGTCCGCCGGAAAGAGGGGATGCCGTTCGTACTCCTGCTGGGCCAGGCGGGCCGAGGCCGCGGCGATCTGGGCAGACTGCTCCGCCCGGTGTACCCCCTGGGCGCCGCTGACAAGTCCCGCGCACTGGCTTTCCAGCCGGGCCAGGCCGTCGTCATCCGGCAGGCTGCCGGCCAGCTCCCGCAGCGCGGTCAGACGGGCCTCGGCCCGCTCCGCCTCGGCCTGGGTCTGGCGGTATTGCCGCCACGTCTCCTGTCTGTCCAGCGCGGCCCATTGGCGCTGCTGAGTCTGCAGGTCCGCCTGCTGGGTGCGCAGCATTTCCAGCTGCTGTCCGGTCCTCCGGTGCTGCTCGCGCAGCTCCTCCAACCGCTCCAGGGCGCCGTCCAGCTCGCCGATCTCCCGCTCCAGGGCGGGGATCTGGCCGCTGGTCCTGTTGAGACGCCGCCGGTTCAGCTGCTTCTTCAGGCGTTCGCTGGTTTCGGAGTAGGAGGTCTCCTCCTCGCCGGTGGTGATCAGCGCGGCGATGCGCCGTTCCAGCTCGGCGTCCTGATCCACGCTGAGAGCCGCCTGGCTGATGAACGCGCTGCGGGCAAAGACCTCGGTTGTGATGCCCAGCAGCTGCTCTCCGGCGTTCTGGGCGGTGATGCCCGGCACGGGCGTGGCCGTCCCGGCATAGGTGCAGGAAAAGTCCCCCATGGGGGCGTTGGCCCGCCGCGTCCTGCGCTGGATCGTGTAATCCTCGTCGTCGCCCGCGGTCACGTCCATCCGCCCGCCCATGGCAGCGCCGCTCCACGGGGCGTAGCGGTTCTTGTCCGCCAGCATCGTCTTTTCCCGCGTGTTCACGCCGTAGAGCATGCCGCGGATGAACCGGCTCCACGTGGACTTGCCGGACTCGTTGGGCGCGTAGATCACGTTCAGCCCCGGCTGAAGCGTCAGCTCCGCCTGATCCAGGGTGCCGAACGTGGCGTTCATATAACGGATCTGCATAATACGGACCTCCATGGGAAATACATATGAACAATTATAGCATACAGCCGCCAAAATGTCATCCGGAAGTGATGCAGAATAATTCTTTCCAAAAACCTGAAAAAAGTGTTGACATTTGGCTCCGGTTTTGGTATTCTACGAAAGCTGTCGCCGTGACACACGATGCAGCCAAAAAATTTCTTTCAAAAAAGAGAAATTAGGCCTTGACAATGTGGATGACCGGTTGTAAAATAGCAATGTTCCGCCGCTGAGAGGCGGCCGGGAGTGTACCTTGTAAATTAAACAATGAACGAACAAAGCACCAGACGTGCACGAAAGTGCAAAAGCCGAAGCAACGGGGTTCAGTCAATTACCCGGAGCGGAGGCAAAAAGTTTTAGAAGCTATGGAAATAGCTCGATAAACGATTAGCTCGGTGGAAACACCGTGTTGATA
>DGHJ01000091.1:2453-6277 GCA_002392625.1 Oscillospiraceae bacterium UBA3851 | reverse complement strand
GGGCACCTTCCTTGCGGAGGGTGCCCCGAGGCGGGCCTTTTTCTATGGGTCTTATTGCAGGTTCAGCCGCTTCTTCAGCAGCAGCCGGGTGACGATGTAGAACACCACGGCAAGGATCAGATTGAGTCCGATGCCCAACAAAGAGGAGACCGTGGCGAAAGAGGAGAGACTCGATTCCATCAAGTCGCCGGAAAACAGATCCTCGGAGAACACGGCGATGAAGATGCTGAAGATGGAGGAGATGGTCCGCACGCCGGCGTTGAACGCGAAGTAGAACACCACGGACAGCAGGATTTTCTTGTTGGCAAAGCTGTGGCCCAGGGAGATGGCGGCGTAGAACAGCAGGAAGTTGGTCACCACGCCTACGAACATGTTGACGCCCGTCAGGGGCAGATAGGAGGCGGGCAGCTCGCCCAGGAGCATGGAAAAGCCGTTGGCGATCTCCGGCAGGACCTCGTTCCAGTCGAACAGGCCCAGGCAGCCCAGGAACACGCCCAGAGCCACGGCCAGCACGGTCAGGACCGTCCAGGTCAAGGCCACGATCAGCTTGGACCAGATCAGCTGGGGAACGGACACCGGCAGGGTGAACATCAGATAGCCCTCGTCGGTCATGTAGTTCTTGTAGAAGCGGAACACCATAAGGCCGACGGTCACCACGCTGGCGCCGATGAGGGTGATCACGAAGATGGAGACGGACGTGACGCG
The DNA here is from genome assembly GCA_002392625.1 of Oscillospiraceae bacterium UBA3851. GTDB lineage: Bacteria > Bacillota > Clostridia > Oscillospirales > Oscillospiraceae > Vescimonas. The sequence goes on along the minus strand of DGHJ01000091.1, from coordinate 5,572 downwards.
GAAGAGCTCCAGCGCCACATTCTCGTATTTGTCAGCCAGGCGCATGAACACGTTGAACAGCAGCGCCGCGCCGGCCACCAGCACGTAGATGGGCAGCATGATCCGCGCCGTGGCGCGGTATTCGTGTTTCAGCAGTTTAGACAGCATAGCGGAACACCTCCCGGAACAGCTCGTCCACACTGCAGTTCTTCTCGGCGCGGATCTCGTCCACCGAGGACTGCAGCACCACGCGGCCCCTGTTGATAAAGATCACGTCATCCAGCACGTTCTCCACGTCGGAGATCAGGTGGGTGGAGATCACCACGGAGGCCTGTTCGTTGTAGTTGGAAATGATGGTGCGAATGATATAGTCGCGGGTGGCAGGGTCCACGCCGCCGATGGGCTCATCCAGCAGATAGAGCCGGGCCTTGCGGCTCATCACCAGGATCAGCTGCACCTTTTCCCGCGTGCCCTTGCTCATCTGCTTGATGCGCAGGTTGGGGCTGATCTCCAGCGCCGTCAGCATATGCTCGGCAGCGGCGCGGTCAAAATCGGGATAGAAGTCGCAGAAGAAATCCAGCAGCTGCACCACGTTCATCCACGTGGAGAGATAGGTGCGCTCCGGCAGATAGGAGACCAGCTTTTTCGTCTCCTGCCCCGGCGCCATGCCGTCAATGGTCAGCGTGCCGGAGGTGGGCACCAGCAGCCCGTTGGCGATCTTGATGAGCGTGGTCTTGCCGCTGCCGTTGGGACCCAGCAGACCCACGATGCGGCCCGGCTCGATGGTCAGGTCCACGTGGTCCAGCGCCGGGTTGTTGCCGTAATTTTTCGTCAGTTGTTTGCATTCCAGAAGTGCCATCAGACATCCTCCTCCTTTTCGTCCTGTGTCAAAAGCTGCAGTGTCCGCTCCCGGTCATAGCCCAGCCGGGCCATGGAGGTCCAAAAGGCGTCCACCTGCCGGCGCGCCAGACGCTCTCTGGCGCCGTCGATGACCGACTCATCCTCGGTGACGAAGCGGCCGCTGGTGCGCTGGGAAAAGATCAGACCGCTCTGCTCCAGCTCCGCCATGGCTCGCTGCATGGTGTTGGGATTGACCCCCGCCTCGGCGGCCAGCTCCCGCACCGCCGGCAGCCGTGCCCCCGGCGCGTACGTGCCGGACAGGATCGCCTGGGTCATCTGAGCTACCAGCTGGGTGTAGATGGGCAGATCGGGCTGAAAGATCCACTCCACTACCGCTCACTCCTTTCTGTGTGATTGTATTAGGCAATTAGAACAATAATACAACCATACAGATTTGTCAAGGGGGTTTTTGAAAAAATTTGCGCGGCGTGTGCAGGGAACCAAAGATAAACCAAAGACGTGCCGCAAAACGCGCATCGCTGTCATTGCCGGACCGCCGGCTGGAATGACGAAGGCAAAGCATTTTGCGGCAGGTTCTTCTGCTATTTTCAATACAGCTTGTCCAACTCACCGATCATGGCGGCGATGGCGTTGTCGGTGCAGTGGGGCAGAATATGTATCCCCGGCACCTGATGGACCGCGGGGATGGCGTTGGCCGGGGCGAAGGGGATGCGGGCCAGGCGCAGCATGGGGATGTCGTTGGCGTGGTCGCCGGCACAGTACACATGCGCCGGGTCAACCCCCAGCAGCGCGATCAGCCTGTCCGTCATATGGCCCTTGTTGGCGCCCAGGGCCGTAATCTCCACCAGGTAGGTGGAGGAGGACATGATCTCATAGCCGGCGGCCCAGGGGGCCGTTTGCAGATAGGCCAGCACCGGCGCCAGCACCTCCGGCTCGCCCTGGAGCAGCACCTTGCTGATAGGGGAGGGGGCGCAGGCCGGACGCGGAATCTCCACGTAGGAGAGGCCGGCGGAGCCCAGATGACGGCGGGTGACCTCATTGGGGCGCACGGCGTGGATCACAAAATCGTCGTGATAGATCTCCATGCCCAGCGCCGGGAACCGCTCAAACAGGTCCTCCAGGGGGCCGCGGACATCGTCCGGCAAAAAACAGGTGTGCAGATATTCTCTCCGGGAGAAATCGTAGATGGCGGCCCCGTTGAAGAGGATAGACGGGCCGTTGGAGGGGATGGTGGGCGCAATGGGGGCAAAGGCCGGCAGCGCCCGTCCGGTGGCGACGCAGAAGGTGCCGCCCCGGTCCATGAAGGACAGGAGGGCCTGCTGGTTTTCCGGCGACAAAGGAGGAATACCCAGCCCCTGAACCAGCGCACCCTCCGTAAAGGAGATGGTGTTGTCGTAGTCGCTGAGGACCAGGACGCCGTCAAACTTTCCCATGGCTCATCCCTCCGTCTTGGGGGCGCCGCTGCGGTGGCGCCGCCCGCCCCGATGGGGCCGCTTGCGGGGCGCCTCGCTGCTCTGAACTACCACGGCGGGCTTGGCCGTCACGGTTTCGGCGGGCGCGTCGCCCTTGCCGCCCTTGCCGCGGCCGCGGCGGCGCCGTCCCTCGCCCTGCTTGGGCTCGGCCTTCACGGCGGGGCGCACCTCCACCGTGGCCTCCTTGGGGGCAGGGCGCTCCTCCGTCTCCTTTTTGGCGCCGGCGGTGTGCTTTTTGCCGCCCCGATGTCCGCGGCCCCGGCGGCGGCGCTTCTCCCCGGCGTCCTCGCCGGGCGTCTCGTCGTCGGTAAAGGGGACCGGAGAAAAGTCGGAGACGACGGTGGGGATGAAGGGATCCTCCCGCTCCTCCACATAACGCTCCGGCCGCTTGTCGGGGATCTCGATGCCCTCCCGGCTGCCCTTGCCGTTGCGCAGCACGCAGACCTCGCAGTTGTGGTAGCAGCGATTTCCGTCGGTGCGGTCGTCCAGCTTGACGGTCACCTGCTCCTTCAGCACGTTCACGTCGCTGACGTTGCCGGGGCCGTCGGGGGTCAGGACGAAGGAGTCGTTCTTGGGCAGACGCTTCAAGGCGTCCTCATAGGCGTCCTGCTCGTATTTGAGGCAGCACATGAGCCGGCCGCAGGTGCCGGAGATCTTGGTGGGGTTCAGGCTCAGGTTCTGGGTCTTGGCCATCTTGATGGACACGGGCATAAAATCGTCCATGAACTGGGCGCAGCAGAAGGGCCGGCCGCAGATGCCCAGGCCGCCCAGCATCTTGGCCTCGTCCCGCACGCCGATCTGCCGCAG
>DGHJ01000091.1:717-2410 GCA_002392625.1 Oscillospiraceae bacterium UBA3851 | reverse complement strand
GCCGATCTGCCGCAGCTCGATGCGGCTGCGGAACACGCCGGCCAGGTCCTTCACCAGCTCCCGGAAGTCCACGCGGCCGTCGGCGGTGAAAAAGAAGATGATCTTGCTGCCGTCGAAGCTGCACTCCACCCGCACCAGCTTCATCTCCAGCTTGTGGGCGGCGATCTTCTTCTGGCAGATCTCGAAAGCCTCCCTCTCCCGCGTGCGGTTGTAGGCGTCGGTGTTGCGGTCGTTGTCGGTGGCGATGCGGACCATGGGGCGCAGGGGCTGCACCACCTGATCGTCCTCCACCTGGTGGCAGCCCTGGGTGCAGCGGGCAAACTCCAGGCCCTGGGCGGTCTCCACCACCACGTCGTCGCCGGTGTGAACGTCCACGCCGCGGGGGTCAAAATAGTAGGTTTTCGTGCCGTTGCGGAAACGGACGGAAATCACAGTCGTCATAATGGGTTCGTTCCTTTCCTTGGGTTTCTTATGTGGGGCGTCCGTCCAGAAGGGACGCCCACTGTGCCGTCAGCGCGCCCAGCACGTGGCCGGGTCCCACGTTGTAGCGGCACTCTTCGGCGTAATAGCGCAGGCTGTCGGTGAGCTGCTGCAGCCGCGGGCGGCTCAGGGCGCGGCTCAGGGCCGCTGCCTCCTCTCCGGCGGCGGGGCCTCCGCACTGCTGCAAAAGGGCGTCGGCGCACACGCGCCAGGCCTCCTGCAGCACCTGCTGGAGCTGCTCGCGCTTCATGCGGCGGTTCTCCCACCCGACCAGCAGCTCCGCCACCGGCAGCAGCGCGCCGGAGGCAAAGGCGCGGCACAGCTCCAGCGTCTTGTCCGATACCGGGGCGTCGTCATCGCCGTGAGCCTTCAGCTCTACGCAGCGGGAGCGGATGGTGGGCAGCAGCTCCGCGGCGCTGCCGGCGCAGAAGACGAAGGCGGCGTAGGCCGGCCCCTCCTCCACGATTTTCAGCAGCACGTTCTGATCCCGCTCGTTGAGCTGCTCGGCGTCGGCGAAGACGTAGATCTTGCGCGCGCCCTCGTTGGGGCGGATATACACGTCCTGGCGCAGCTGGCGCACGGTGTCCACGCTCAGCTCCTTGCGGCTCTCGTCCTGCACCACCCGCACGTCCGGGTGGATGTCCTCCGCCACCTTGCGGCAGGCGGCGCAGTGCAGACACGGGCGCTCACCCTCGCTGCGGCAGAGCATGGCGGCGGAGAGATATCGGGCGGCGGCCAAAGGCTCGCCGCTGCCGGTGAGGATCACTGCGTGGGGCAGGACCTGCCGCCGGGCCAGGAGGCGCACCTGGCGGGCCAGGGGATCGCTCTCCGAAATGATCCGCGCCATCGTCCACCCTCCTTCGTCACGGCAGATACCTGCCCATAATATTGTAAAATATAGTATAGCACAAAAAGCGGCGGCGAGGCAAGGCTTCCCCCGTTCATTTTGCGGATTTTGTTTGCCAAAGGCAGGGGGATCCGGAAAGAAAAGGAGATTTGGAGAGACATTTTCCAATTAGACCTTGCTTTTGCATGAAAATGTGATTATAATAAATTATTCTTATGTGCAAATAGAAACCATTTTAATACAATACGGAGGGAAACAAATGAGTAAAAAGTACTGCTATCTGTTTACCGAGGGCAACGCCAAGATGCGTGAGCTGCTGGGCGGCAAGGGCGCCAACCTGGCCGAGATGACCAACATCGGTCTGCC
>DGHJ01000091.1:475-627 GCA_002392625.1 Oscillospiraceae bacterium UBA3851 | reverse complement strand
GCCTGCACCCAGTACTATGAGGATGGCCGCCAGATCAACGAAGGCATCATGGCCGAGATCATGACCTACATCGAGAAGATGGAAGCCATCACCGGCAAGCGCTTCGGCGACCTGGAGAACCCCCTGCTGGTGTCCGTGCGCTCCGGCGCCCG
>DGHJ01000091.1:256-382 GCA_002392625.1 Oscillospiraceae bacterium UBA3851 | reverse complement strand
CATCCTGAACCTGGGCCTGAACGAGGACGTGGTGGACGTGATCGCCAAGAAGTCCAACAACCCCCGCTGGGCCTGGGACTGCTATCGCCGCTTCATCCAGATGTACTCCGACGTGGTCATGGAAGT
>DGHJ01000091.1:0-185 GCA_002392625.1 Oscillospiraceae bacterium UBA3851 | reverse complement strand
CGAGCAGCTCATCGACAAGATGAAGACCGAGCGCGGCGTCACCCAGGACGTGGAGCTGACCGCCGACGATCTGAAGGAGCTGGCCATGCAGTTCAAGGCCGAGTACAAGGCCAAGCTGGGCCAGGACTTCCCGTCCGACCCCAAGGAGCAGCTCATCGGCGCCATCAAGGCCGTGTTCCGCTCCT
>DGHJ01000048.1 GCA_002392625.1 Oscillospiraceae bacterium UBA3851 | reverse complement strand
GCCGCTTTTTTGACAAGCTGACAGCAAGCCCTCCGGCTGAGCCGGAGGGCTTGTCATTTGGTTGACAACGCTGCATCTGTCATTGCGAAGCCAGTGCGCACACTGGCTGTGGCAATCCGTATTCCCTGTGAACGACAGCCACATCGGCAACATCGGTCACCGGTGCGGGAATGACGGACGCAATGTATTACGTGCAGCGGGCAGTTGTTTCAAAAGTCCCGCTGCCGGACGGACAGCATCACCCGTCCCAGGATCCGGTCGGCGGACACGGGGCCGAACATCCGGCTGTCACTGCCGTCGGCCCGATTATCACACAGAATGAAAAACTCTCCGGCGCGCAGCTTCACGGGAAAGGCGGTGCCGCCCTCAAAGAGGACGGTATCCCCCTTTTTGTAGGGCTCCGTCTGATAATAGCCGTTGATCTTCAAGCCGCTCTCGTCGATATCCACGGTGTCGCCGCCCTTGGCCACCACCCGGCCCAGCAGGATCCGGCCGTTGTCGCCCCGGAACACCACCACCTCGCCGGCGCTGATGTCCTTGGCCAGCCGATAAAAGACCACGATGTCCCGGTCGTGGAAGGCCGGCTCCATCCGCTCACCGCTGTTCACGGTGACGCCGCAGACCACCAGCAGCAAGATCGCCAGGATAAAGGCGATCCAGCCGATGCGCAGCAGCAGCGCCGCCACGTCCGCCAGCAGTCCGCCCTTGTGGGCGCTTTTCGCCTCGTCCTTCTTCTCCGGCTCCGGTTGCTTTTCCGCCTCTCCGGCGGATGCGGCCGCCCGCTCAAGCTTTCCGGTGGGAAGAGACTCCTCGATCTGGATTTCCCGCAGGATGTCGTCCAGCGCCTCCTCCTTCTGTGTATGCTCTCTATTCTCCATCTTTCTTTTCCTTCTTCCGCTTCCCCAGCACGAACAGCGCCGTAAAGGCCGTCAGCAGCACGCCCGCCGAAATGAGATAGGGCCAGGGGGACTTCTCCTCGTTGAAGTGCAGCAGCGTGCCGGTGTGGGTGGTGTGGGGCTTCTCCGTGATGCGCATAGGCGTTCCGCCGGGCAGGATCCTGGCGGCCAGCAGATTGCGCGAGTTGGTCTGGCCGGCGGCGCAGGTGCTCATCAGCAGGATCGGCCCGCCCTCCGGGAACTCCTCCGTTCGGTTCACGGCCAGCTCCCCGATATAGGCCAGCCACTCCCGGCAGCCGTCCTCATCCACACGGGGGGCGTAGACCCGCGTATTATGCCCGTCCGCAGCAAAATAGGCGAAGATCTCCACCTGGTAGTATTCCCCGCCAGCGTACAGCGTCCCCTTCAGGTGGCGGTTGAAGTAGTCCGGGTCGGCGTAGTTGTCGATGCCGCCGAACATCATGTCGCCGGTCATGTTGTGGCCGTAGACGATGGACAGCGGGTCGGAGAAATCCGGCGCGTTTCGGTAATCCAGGAACAGCGCCCCGCTGAGGGAAAACTCCCCCGACACGGACTTGTTAAGGTAAGCGCTGTTGTTGGCGCCCTGCACCAGCGGATAGTCAATGTTGGTGGCGTTGATGGAAAGCCAGGCAACCACGTCGTGGTTCATCTCCACCAGCTCCTGGAAGGACACGGTGTCCTCCGCCGTGGGCTTGTAGCTCTGGTAGACCTGTGCGCTGGCCTCGGCCACGATGCGCCGGTTCTCCGACGTGACGTACACGGCGAAGAACAGCAGGAACAGCAGCACCGCCATAAAGGCCGTGCTCAGCGCCCGGTCGGCAAAGCGTATCAACTTTTGCGCGGTCTGTCGCTTCTCCATCGATCCGTCCCTGTCTGCCCCGTTCGGGGGCGATCACTTCTTGTTCTTCTTCCGCCGCACCGCCGCGATCACGGCCACGGCGGCCGCAGCCGCCGCCACGCCGGCGATGATCGGCACGGCAGGCGCCACGGTCTTTTCGGTGAACGGAGCGCTCTCCTCCACTGCGGTGATTGTCACCCGGTTCTCCCCGGCGCCCAGCTTGGCAGAGACCGTCACGTCCCGGCCGCTCTCGCCATTCACCTCGTTTTCTGCCTTGCCGTCGGCCGTGACGAGCGCGGTGCAGATCACGCCCTCCCGGCCCTTGGCGGTCAGCTGGCAGAGGGTGTCCACCGGCAGGCGGAACTCCCGCTGTCCGCCGCTTCTCAGCGTGAACAGCTCCTCCTCGTCATCAAAGCGGAGCGTGAACGCCACCCGGCCCTGCACGTCGCCGCCGAGGCTCACCGTCAGCACGGCGCCCTCCTTCAGATCCTCCGGTTTGGTGGCCACCAGCACGATGTCCCGGTCCACGGGCCGGTCAAAGTCGTATTCCACGCCGTGGGCGGCCCACTTCTGGTCGTCCTCCGGCACGTCCATCTCCAGCAGAGTCTCGCCGTCCTCCACAGTCTCCACGTAGAGGACCTCTCCGTCCTCATCCACGTAGGTCACCGTATGGGTGGCGGGCTCCTCCGGCTGGTCCACCGATCCGGTGCCATCACCCGGCGCCACGTCCGTCCCCGGCTGCAGCTCCGTCCCCGGCGTGGGATCGTCGCCCGGCTGGGGGTCTGTCCCCGGCTGGGGGTCCGTTCCCG
>DGHJ01000035.1:912-4491 GCA_002392625.1 Oscillospiraceae bacterium UBA3851 | reverse complement strand
ACTTCACATCCCTCGCCGCGGTGTGCGACACCACGGCTCGTCCGTTTCGTTCTGTCTCCTCTCCCCACCGCAAACACTTCGTTGGTTTGCGGCGGGGACCCCATTTTGCAGCCCTCGGAATGACAGAAGAGAAACGTACCGTTCTCTGTCATTCCGAGGAGGCGGACGAAGGGCGCCGACGTGGGAATCCGTTCCTCCCCCCTCCCCCGTTCACTCCGTCTCCACGCCGTAGCGCGAGAGCAGTTGGGCGATGTCCGGCCGCTTTAGAAGCTGCTTGCGCTGGCCCTGGTTGATGCTGTCCCACAGGGTCTGCAGCGCCTGGCGGGTGGCCTCCACGCACGCGTCCACGGCGGCGGTCAGCTCCGTTTTCTTCATACCTCCACCCCCAGTCGGCCCAGGGCGGATTCGTAGTCGGCGGCCTCGCAGTCGGCGGCGGGGATGGCTTCGCCCTCGGTGTAGACACGGCCCAGCGCCGCCGGGTCGTTGGCCTCAGTGTACTGCCCCTCCGGGTTGCCGCCCACCACATAGCGTCCCTCATCAGACCAAGTGCGGACGAACTGCCGCCCGTTCAATTCATAGCTTTCCTGTACAATCATATCCGTTCCTCCTTACGCCGTGGGGATGGGCGTGCCGTCAACGTACTGCGTTTCATAGACGCTGCCCTCGATGCTCGCCCACGTAACAGTGCCCCAGCCGTCCACCGTGGACCAGTTGGTGGCCACCTTGTAGTCGCTGGATGAGCCGTCGCCCAGGTGGTCGTAGAGGGCCCTGGGAATGTAGATGGTGCCGCCTGTGCCCCCGTTTTTGAAGGGGGAGTTCGTGAAGACGCTGGTCTGATCAAGGGCTACCAGCGTCGCCGACCGCAAAACGATGGTCTCCAGTCTTGTGCAGCCGTAGCAGGCGCTGGAGGCCAGCTTGCCGCCGCCCCCCACATCAAGGGCCGTGAGGTTTGTGCAGCCTTTCACAGCATAGCGGGCGCCGTTCAGGTTGCCGAGCACGGCGTGGGTCATGGCGGAGCAGCCCTCCAGGGCGTTTTGCCCCGTCTGCACCGCCGCCGGGGCAAAGAACCTCGTGATGCCCGTGCAGTAGTAAAAGGCATAGTTTCCTATAGCCGCCGCGCCCATGACGGTTACGCTGGTAATGCGGGGGTTGTACGTAAAAGCGCCCTGCATGATGTTCTCACCGGTGAGGGTAATATCGCCCGCCACGGCGCCGCCGGCAATGTCGTCCACCGTGTAGCCAGCAGACGGCACGTTCACCGTCACGCCGGAGTAGCCGTCGGCGCCCTCGTCAGCGGCGGTGTAGTCGCCGTTGGCGGTGACGGTCTTCCGGATAAGGGCGGCGGGGCCGCCGGAGCCGGAGGCGCTATTCGTCGTCTCCTCGATGTAGCGCAGGGCTTCCTCCTTCTCCTCGTCCTCTGTGAGCTGGCCCTTTTGCTCGTCGTTCATCTGCAGGTCGCGCCTGTAAACATCAATCATTTGAACGTCCCTCCGTCCACATAGAGCAGGTAGGCGCGCTCCGGCGTGCGCAGGGTGCTCCCCGCCGCCAGCACGGCGTCCGGCTCTACTCCCGGCAGATCCGCCCCGGTGAGCTGCAGCGAGTCGGGCGTCGGGTCCGCCAGCAGGTGGACGCGCTTGACACGCTTTCCGTCGGGACGGGTCACATTATGCGTCTGAATGATGGTAATCATGGTTTTTCCTCCTTCTCACGCGGTCGTCCACCAACCGCTGAAATAGATGTCGTAATAGCTGTCGGACGACAGGGCCGCCGTGGGCCGCAGGCGGAGCTCCCCGGCGCTGTTGACCAGGGCGCTGCCGCCGTTGTAGACGGAGGCTGCCAGCGCCGTGACGGCCGCCGGGGCCGCGTCGGACGGCACCGTGGCCACGGTGACCCAGGTGTTGGCCCCCACGGCCACGTGGTCAAAGCGCACGTAGCCCCGGACGAAGCACATGCCCAGATACCCAAAGCGCCGCACGGTGACGGCGTGGGCCGAGGCCACGGACGTGTCCGGCGTAACGGTGACGGTGCTGCGGGCCTCGGTCTGCCCCGTGCCGCCGGAGGCCACCTCCAACGGCGTGGTCAGCTTCAGCGCCCAGGCCGACTGCAGCTCCCCGTCCGCCTCGGCGTATTTGCCGAAGGCCGCGCCGCTGCCGCCGGGCCGCAGGTTCAGCGTCACCGACGCCGTGGGCACCGTCACCGTCACGGTGCGGCTGGCGCCCAGGCTGTCACTGACGCGCAGCTGCACCTGGCAGGAGCTGGCGGCGGACAGTCCCGCGTTGACGATGCGCTGCTCGCCGTCCGTCAGCGTGAGCCAGCCGGTCCAGCTGCCGCCGGACACCCGGCGGCGGCACTGCACCGTCTTGCCGTTGTGGCCGCCGCAGCTGTACACCGACCCGGCACACCGCACGCGCAGGTACGCGCCGCTCTCGTCCGCCTGGCCGGCGCTGGTGCAGCGCACGGCCTCGGCAGCGGTGACGGTGGGATCGCCGTAGCTGTAGATCACCGGGGCGCGGACCGTCACCGTGTCGGACCAGCGGCCCCGGCTGTCCTTTACCCGCACCTTCACGGACCGGTCCGTGGTGGAGAGCCGGGCGGTGGTGGAGATCCGGTCCGTCAGCGTCTGGCCGTTGGCCCGGACCTCGTAAGCCGTGATGGCGGACCCCCGCGCGCCGGTGCCGGTGACGGTGACGCGCAGCCGGGTGAAGCCCTTCACCGCCACGCCCCAGCCGCTGACCGTCTCGTTGTCGTTCACCGGCTCCACGGCGGCGGAGGCGGTGGGCTTCACGCTTGCCGGGATGGCCATGGACACGGTGTAGCTCCGGCTGCCCACGGCGGCGGAGCCGTTGTAGGTGGTCAGCGTCAGGGTGACGCTGACGGTCTGGCCCGTGGTGTTCTGGGCCGCCAGCGACTCCATGGGCGTCCAGGAGCGGCTGATAACGTCGCCCGATCCGGTGAAGTCGCCGGTGCCGATGGTGCCGCTGTAGCTGCCGCAGACGTAGGTCAGGGCGTGGGTGAAGGCGGCGCTGGCGCGGGTGATGGTCAGGGTCTGGGCCACGCCCAGGGTGCCGCTGGCCACCGTCAGCGCGCTGGCGCGGGGGATATTCGTCAGGGCCATGGAGCCGCTGAGGCTCATGGGGCCGGGGGTGTAGCTGGCCGCGTCCATGTCGATGGAGGCGGCGGCGGTCATGGTCAGGGCGCCGTCGGCGCCGTGGGGCACGGCGGCCGTGCCGGAGGCCACGGTGACGGCGCTGTGCTTGTTGACGCCGATCTGGGGCGCCTGGGCCTTGCTCCTGGCGCTGACCACGGCGCCGGCCAGGCTCACGGACCAGCCCACCCGGTACTGGCTGAAGCTCCAGCTCCCGCTGGTGAGGGTCAGCCGCCAGGCCACGGTGGAGGTGTTGTCGGCAGCGGAGGTGCCGGTCTCCGTCAGCTCCAGCAGCAGCGTATAGCCGTTGGCGGTGGCCGCGGAGGCGATGGTTGCGGTGTTTGCCATGATGGATGTGTTCCTTTCAGAATGGTGTGGAGGCGCGGGGTGCGGGGGACGGGGTGCGGGGCCTCTGTCATTGCGAGGCCCCAACG
>DGHJ01000035.1:697-846 GCA_002392625.1 Oscillospiraceae bacterium UBA3851 | reverse complement strand
CGTGGCAATCCGTTCTCTCTCCTGCCGGGCGGCCGGACACCAGGGATTACGGATTCCCACGACCAGCCTGCGGGCTGGTCTCGGAATGACAAGGTGCGTTTTGCATAACAGGCGCGGTAGAACATCTGTCATTGCGAGGCCCCAACGGG
>DGHJ01000035.1:0-628 GCA_002392625.1 Oscillospiraceae bacterium UBA3851 | reverse complement strand
GTGGCAATCCGTTCTCTCTCCTGCGGGGTGCGGGGACGGGGGATTACGGATTCCCACGACCAGCCTGCGGGCTGGTCTCGGAATGACAGGAGACGAAGCGTTCCGTTTCTGTCATTGCGAGGAGGGCACCAGCCCGACGTGGCAATCCGTTCTCTCTCCTGCGAGGTGCGGGGGCGCAGGGGATACGGATTCCCACGACCAGCCTGCGGGCTGGTCTCGGAATGACAGGAGACGAAGCGTTCCGTTTCTGTCATTGCGAGGAGGGCGTCAGCCCGACGTGGCAATCCGTTGCCCCTGTCATTGCGAGGCCCCAACGGGGCCGTGGCAATCCGTTGTTCCCCTGCCGGGCGGGCGGAGGCGGTTGCTCCCTGCGGCGTGGGGTGCGGGGGGACGGGGGTTACGGATTCCCACGTCACCAGTCTGCGGACTGGTTCCTCGGAATGACAGGGTGCGTTTTGCATGACAGGTGCGGTAGAACATCTGTCATTGCGGGGATTCCGCCGAAGCGCCGCCTCGTCGACAGAAACTTCACATCCCTCGCCGCGGTGTGCGACACCACGGCTCGTCCGTTTCGTTCTGTCTCCTCTCCCCACCGCAAACACTTCGTTGGTTTGCGGCGGGGACCCCA
>DGHJ01000061.1 GCA_002392625.1 Oscillospiraceae bacterium UBA3851 | reverse complement strand
GATCCTTTTTCTTTTCAAGCCGGAAAAGGTGTGGTATAATGTTTTGTCAAAAAAATCACACGCCCGGAGGTCCCGCCATGTCTGACACCATCGCCGCCATCGCCACGCCCCAAGCCCCCAGTGCCATCGGGATATTGCGCCTTTCGGGGCCGGGGACCGCGGCCGTGCTGGCGCGGGTGTTCCGCGCCCGAAACGGGAGAGCGCCGGCGGAGCAGACGCCCCGCGCCATGGTGCTGGGCGACCTGCTGGACGACCGGGGGCGGCTGCTGGACAGCGTGCTGTGCGTCTTTTTCCCCGGACCGGACAGCTACACCGGAGAGGACTGCGCCGAGCTTCACTGCCACGGCTCCCCCGTGGTGCTGAACGAGGGGCTGCGGGCCCTGTTCGCCGCCGGGGCGCGGCAGGCGCAGGGCGGCGAGTTCACGAAACGGGCCTTCCTGAACGGCCGCATGGACCTCATCCAGGCGGAGGCGGTGATCGACCTCATCGATGCGGAGACCGCCGAGGCCGCCCGCAATGCCGTGGGGCAGGTGTCCGGCAGCCTCAGCCGCCTGGTAGACGGCATTTACGACGACGTCATGGGGTTGGTCAGCCGGTTTTACGCCGTGGTGGACTACCCCGACGAGGATATTGCAGAAAACACCCGGCAGGAGATGCTGGACACCCTGCGCCGGGCGGAAAACGACCTGACAGAGCTGCGCGCCACCTTCTCCAGGGGGCAGCTGCTGAAAACCGGCGTGCCCGCCGTGATCCTGGGCAAGCCCAACGCAGGGAAATCCTCCCTGCTCAACGCGCTGTTGGGGTACGACCGGGCCATCGTCACCGACGTGGCCGGCACCACGCGGGACACGGTGGAGGAGAAGGTCCGCCTGGACCACGTGCTGCTGCGGCTCATCGACACCGCCGGCATCCGCGAGACCTGCGACTCCGTGGAGCGACAGGGTGTGGAGCGCAGCCGCGCCGCGGCACGGCAGGCGTCCCTGGCATTGCTGGTGCTGGACGGCTCCGCCCCCCTGGACGAGGCGGACGAGGCCGCCATCGCCGTGGCCAAAACCGTGCCCCATCTGCTGGTGGCAGTGAACAAGTCCGATCTGCCCCGGCAAATCGATATCGGCCGTCTGGCCGACCGCTTTGACAACGTGGTGTCCCTCAGCGCACGCACCGGCGAGGGTCTCGACACCCTGACCGACGCCATTGAGGCCCTGTTCCCCGCCGGAACGGAGGTACAGGGGCAAATGCTCACCAACGCACGGCAGGCCGACGCCGTCAGCCGCGCCCTGGCTGCCGTGCAGAGCGCCCGCGCCGCCCTGCGCATCGGCATGACGCCGGACGCGGTGCTCACCGACGCCGAGGCGGCCCTGGCCGCCCTGGGGGAGCTGAACGGCAGATCCGTCCGGGAGGACCTGGTTTCCACCATTTTTTCACGCTTCTGCGTGGGCAAATAGCGGCAACGCCGCGCAATATCGTCCGCGGCCCTTTGCGGATCGTTTCCGAAATAATACGCCATAGGAGGAGATATATATGAGAGACTATATCATCATGACCGACAGCTGCTGCGACCTGACCGACGAGATGGCCCGCGAGCTGGAGCTGGAGGTGCTGCCCCTGACCATGCACATGGACGGGCAGGAGTACCCCAACTATCTGGATGGCCGCGCCATCGCCAACGAGGAGTTCTACCGCCGCCTGCGGGCGGGGAAGATGTCCACCACCTCCGCCGTGAACCCGGACCAGTTCGCCGAGGCCATGCGCGCCGTGCTGGCCCGGGGCAAGGACATCGTGTGCATCTGCTTCTCCTCCGCCCTGTCCACCACCTATCAGTCCGCCGTCATCGCCGCACAGGACGTGGCCCCGGAGTTCCCCGAAAGCCACGTGTACGTGGTGGATTCCCTCAGCGCCAGCCGGGGCCAGGGCCTGCTGATCTACCTGGCCGTGCAGAAAAAGCGGGAAGAGGGACTTTCCGCCCAGGAGCTGGCACAGTGGGTGGAGGACAACAAGCTGACTCTCTGCCACTGGTTCACCGTGGACGACCTGAACTTCCTCAAGCGGGGCGGACGGCTCTCCGCCGGCGCGGCGTTGTTCGGCACCATGCTGTCCATCAAGCCGGTGATGCACACCTCCAATGAGGGCAAGCTGGTGCCCATGGACAAGGTCCGGGGCCGCAAGGCCAGCCTGAAGGCCCTCATCGACAAGGTGGGCGAGCTGGGCGTGGACCTTGACAAGCAGATCATGTTCATCTGCCACGCCGACTGCCTGAAGGAGTCCGAGGAGGTGGCCGCCGAGCTGAAGCGCCGCTACGGCGTCCGGGAGGTCTACATCCACTACATCGGGCCGGTCATCGGCAGCCACACCGGCCCCGGCACCATGGGCCTGTTCTTCGTGGGGCGGGAGCGCTGATGAACTGGCTGGAGCTGAAAATCGACGCCGCCCCCGCCGGGCTGGACGCGGTGACGGAGCTGCTGGAGGATCAGGGCGTCACCGGCCTCGTCATCGACGACGAGGGGGATTTCCACGACTTTTTGAAAAACAACCGCCAGTACTGGGATTACGTGGACGAGGAGCTGCTGGCGCAGAAGCGGGGCGTCAGCCGCGTGACCTTCTATGCCTCGGATGACGACGAGGGCTACGGCCTGGTGGCCCGCGTCCGGGTGGCGCTGGCGGAGCTGAAGCGGGAGCACCCCGCCTACGCTCCCCTGCTGATGACCATGGATCGGGTAGCCGACGCCGACTGGGAGAACAACTGGAAGCAGTTTTACAAGCCCATGGAGATCGGCGAGAGGCTCATCGTGGTGCCGGAGTGGGAGAAGGCCAATACCCACGGCCGCATCCCTCTGATCCTGAACCCCGGCCTCACCTTCGGCACCGGCAGTCACGCCACCACCCGGCTGTGCCTCACCGCCCTGGAAAAGCACGTCCGGGGCGGGGAAAAGGTGCTGGACCTGGGCTGCGGCAGCGGCATATTGTCCATCGCCGCGCTGCTGCTGGGAGCCGACCGCGCCTTTGCCTGCGACATCGACGAAAAGTGCGTGGATGTGGCCTATGAAAACGCCGCCCTCAATGCCATCGGCAAGGACCGCTATACCGTCCGCTGGGGCGACGTGCTGCAGGATCGGCAGCTTCAATCGGAGTTCGGCACTGATTACGACGTGATCGCCGCCAACATCGTCTCCGACGTGATCATCGGCCTGGCGGGACAGGTGCGCCCGTTTTTGAAGCCGGGCGGCATTTTCCTCTGCTCCGGCATCATTGACGACCGGGCCGGCGAGGTGGCGGACGTCCTGCGCCAAAACGGCTGGGTCCTCAGCGAGACCCGCAGCAGCGAGGGCTGGTTCAGCTATCTGTGCCGCTGAAATGTGATAAAAATACCGACGGCAATCCTGCCGTCGGTATTTTTTACTGATTATATCAGTCCCCTTCTCCACCCGGTTCCGGCTCAGGTTCGGGTTCCGGTTCGGGTTC
>DGHJ01000008.1:2871-6045 GCA_002392625.1 Oscillospiraceae bacterium UBA3851 | reverse complement strand
ACCGGCGACAAGACCTATTTCCTCTCCAGCCACCCCAACGGCACCTTCCTGGAGGCCGGCGGCACCGGCGAGCTGGTCAGCTATCCCCTGATGCGCTGGACCGGCCTGGCCGACGAGACGGAGGACGCCCTGAAGTACAGCGCCGCCAACACCGCGGGCCTGGGCAGCGAGCACGCCTATCAGAACAACGTGGCCCACGTGACCTCAGTGAAGCACTTCTTCGGCTCCAACGTGGACGAGGTCAAGCGCCACGTTATGGAGTACGGAGCCGGGTCCATGGGCGTCCGCGTCAGCAACGCTTCCGGCACTGCCTACCACGGCGGCGTCAACACAAGCAACGGCACCATCTGCTGGATCCAGTCCGCCGTGGCTTACCAGGACGCCGGCTTCTACTACGCCGACCACGACGTTACCGTTGTCGGCTGGGACGACACCTACGCCAAGGAGAACTTTAACCAGGGTTATCGCCCCACCAACGACGGCGCCTGGATCGTCAAGAACTCCTGGGGGACCGACATCGGCAACGACGGCTACTTCTACGTCTCCTACGAGGATTCCGCCACCTGTGCCAGCTACATCTCCTTCTTCACCGTGGAGGACGTGGACAACTACGACCACAACTATCAGTACGACGGCTCCGGCAACTACTATAACTCTGAGGAAATGGTTACCGGCGACTCCATCGCACAGGTCTTTACCGCCAATGGCAACGAGACGCTGGAGGCCATTGCTCTGGCCCTCTACGGCGACAACACCGACTACACCGTGAAGGTCTACACCGGCTGCGCTGTGGACGACCCCACCTCCGGCACCCTGGCCGCCACCAAGACCGGCAACTTCGACTACTGGGGCTATCAGACCATCAAGCTGGACAGCCCCGTGCCCCTGACCCCCGGCCAGCGTTTTGCCATCGTCATCAGCTTCTCCGGCGATGACATCAACGTGGCCTACGATACCACCATCCAGGAGGACACCTACTATCACATAGGCCTGGTCCATATGACCCATCCCAACACCTCCTACTTCAAGGGCGTCAGCGACAGCAGCTGGACCAACAAGTCCGGCGACGGCAACTACCGCGTTAAGGCCTATACCAGGGACGTCCCGGAGGATCCTGTCCCCATGGACCTGAGCTGCGTGGCCCTGGGCAGCGTGTATCAGACCATCTCCGGCACCGCCGGCGACAAGATCCAGCTCCCCGCCACCGCTCCCGCGGCCGACGGCTGGACCTTCCAGGGCTGGGTCACCGCGCCCACCCCGGAGACTTCGGTAAAGCCCGCCTTCTACAAACCCGGCGCCAGCTTCAAGCTGACGACCTCCATCCAGGCCGTCTACGCCCTCTATATGCGCGCCGAGGCTATTAACGCCCCCGTGACCTATGAGCTGATCACCGCCATGCCGGATACCTGGGTGGGCAAGTACGTCCTTGTGGCGACACCCCAGACCGGCAGCACGGAGTATGCGCTGACCGGCATTTCCGCCGGGACGGAGGGCACCAACATCGAGAGCACCTCCAGCGGAGCATCGACCGCATTTGCCAGCACCGGCATCACGCGCGACGGCACCACCCTGAGCAACGTGCCCGAAAAGTACGTCTTTGAGGTCGCCTCCACCAGCTACGGCCTGTCCCTGAAGAGCGTCAGCGAGGGCAGCTATTACGGCAGCAAGAACACCGGCAGCGGTACGGCGGCCTACACGTTCTTTGCCTACCCTGAATTCCAGGAGTCCAACACCGCCTGGGTCTTCGAGATCGACGATGATGAGATGTATCTCAAGAACAACAGCGCCGGTCAGATCCCCTATCTGGCGGTCAGCGGCGGCTACGGCTTCTCCCTGACACGCTACGGCAGCGAGTTCAAGTTCTACAAGCAGAATCCCACTGAGAACTACTATTACTCCACCGAGATCGCGGGCGGTGAGCACACCCATACCCTGACCCATGTGGACGCCAAGGCCCCCACCTGCGGCGTGGCCGGCAACATTGAATACTGGTTCTGCGCACCGTGCGGCAAATACTACTCCGATGCGGACACCCAGAACGAGATCACCCAGGCCGACACCGTGATCGCCGCCACCGGGAATCACGTGCTGGGCACGGACTGCGTCTCCAACAACAACGGCACCCACTACCACACCTGCACCGTCTGCGGTAAGAATATCACCGAAAACTGCACATATACCGACGTGGTGGTTGCGCCCACCGAGACCGAGCAGGGCTACACCGAGCACACCTGCACGGAATGCGGCTACAGCTTCCGCGACAGCTACACCGCGCCCCTCAGCGGCGGTTATACTGTCAGCTTCACGGTGCCCTCCGGTGTGACGCCTGTGGAAGATATGGTGTGCGTCATCGGCGAGAGCATTACCCTGCCCACCGCCGGCGCGCCCGAAGGCTACACCTTCCTGGGCTGGGTCACGGCGGACTATGACAACGTTGCCGACAAGCCCGCCTCCATCCTCACGGGGAGCTATGCCGCCCAGGAGAATATCACCCTTAAGGCTCTCTACTCCTATTCCGAGTCCACCGGCGGGACCTCCTTCCAGCTGGTGACTGCTGCTCCCACTGATTGGAGCGGTAATTATGTCATTACCTATGGCAAAACCGGCGCGGACGGCGAGTATGTTATGACGGGTCTGGACAATAACGTTTCCTATGAGACCGAGTCTAACGGCGGCGCCGTGGCTTTTACCGATACCGGTATCACTGTTTCCGGAGATTCTCTTTCGAACGTAGCGGACAGCTATATCTTCCTCGTCGAGCCTCAGGGCGACTACTATTCCATTAAGAACCAGAACAAGGCCACCTACCTCATGATCCAGTACAGCACACTGAAGGCCATGAGCACATATTCCAACGACGCGAGATGGAGCTTCAGCTTAGGCGGCAATTCTGTTGCAACCATCAAGAACCCCTCCGGCAGCAGCTATTCTTCCGTTATCAACTTTACGACCGGCAGCTTCTGGGGAACCGTCTTCCGGGTCTCCAACGAGGCAAATAACATTTATCTCTGGAAGGAAGATATCTCCGGCACGACCTATTACACCACCATCATCGGCGCGTCCACCCACGAGCACACCCCCGGCGAGGCGGTGAAGGAGAACGAGGTTGCGGCCACCTGCACCGAGGACGGCAGCTACGACAGCGTGGTTTACTGCACCGTGTGCGGCGAGGAG
>DGHJ01000008.1:0-2850 GCA_002392625.1 Oscillospiraceae bacterium UBA3851 | reverse complement strand
CGGGCCACACCCCCGGCCAGGCGGTCAAGGAGAACGAGGTTGCCGCCACCTGCACCGAGGACGGCAGCTACGACAGCGTGGTTTACTGCACCGTGTGCGGCGAGGAGCTGAGCCGCGAGACGGTAACGGTTCCGGCTACGGGCCACACCCCCGGCCAGGCGGTGAAGGAGAACGAGGTTGACGCCACCTGCACCGAGGACGGCAGCTATGACGAGGTCGTGTACTGCACCGTATGCGGTGAGGAGCTGAGCCGCGAGACGGTAACCATCCCCGCCACTGGCCACGATTGGGGCACTCCTACCTATGAGTGGGCCGAGGACAACAGCACCGTGACGGCCACGCGGGTCTGCGCCAACGACGCAAGCCACGTGGAGACCGAGACGGTGGCCACCACCTACACGGTCGTCACCGAGCCTACCGTCGAGGCCGAGGGCCTGGGCCGCTACACCGCCGTGTTCGAGAATGAGGCCTTCGAGACCCAGATCCGTGAGGTGGTGCTCCCCAAGCTAGAGATCACGGGGTATCATATTATCGTGAACGATTATACCGCAGGCAATGCGACGACCAGCATCGAAGCCGAGACGCTGTACAGCGGCGACGTGACCTTCACTGTGACCTGCGACAGTCCCTGCGTGGTGGCCATCGACAACGGCGACGGCACCTACACCAGGCTGGCGTGCACCACGAACGGCGATACCCACAGCTTCACCGTGACGGTGACGGACGCCGACGTGACGATCATCGTGGCCATCAAGGGCGACGCGGACCTGAACGGCGTGTGGCAGTCCAAGGATGCCACCATGATGGCCCAGGCCATTGCCGGCAAGCGGACGTTTACGACGCTGCAGCAGCTGGTATGCGATGGCGACGGCAACGGGGTGTTCAACTCCAAGGACGCCACCTTCGCCGCCCAGGTGGTAGCCGGCAAGCGCAGCTACGAGTGGTAAAAAGGCATTTTTCACAGGGGGATGTGCCGGTTTTCCGGCACATCCCCCTCAGCTTGTCAAAAAAGCGGCTATGCCGCTTTTTTGACAAGCTGAGGCGTTTTCCGAACTTTCAAATAAGTTCGGAAAACGGTGATTTAATAGCTGAAAGACACCCCTGATGGGTTTCTTTCAGACTATCTTCCTTTCCGAGAACCAACGCTTTACGGACTTTTTTGACAGTCTGAGGGGGATGTGCCGGTTTTCCGGCACATCCCCCTGTGCGCGCTTCACAGGCGGCAGGACTTGACAATTGGGCGTTTCATGCTATAATGACGCTGTTGCGGCCAGTCCGCAGACAATTCAAACGGCAGTTCGTGACCATCCTGCCGACCGGGCCAGCCGGTGAACCAAAACTACGGGAGCATTTGTGGAATTACTATGCCCTTTTGCGCCTGAGCGCAAGAGGGCATTTTTTCGCCGTGTAAATGGGTCAAATCCACAAATCAAAGGAGATAACCGACATGAGAAATGAACTGCTGCTGATCGCCTCCGTTTTCGTGATCTTCGGCGCGGCGCTGCTGGCCTACCGCCTGTTCGGCAAGACGGGCCTCTACTGTGTGTCCGCCGTGGCCACCATCCTGGCCAATATCGAGGTGCTGATCCTGGTGGACGCCTTTGGAATGGAGCAGACGCTGGGCAACGTGCTCTTTGCCGTTACCTTTCTGATCACCGACATCCTCTCGGAGTGCGAGGGAAAGAAGGAGGCCAACCTGGCGGTGTGGACGGGTATCTTCTCCTCCGTCCTCTTCCTGATCCTGTCCCAGAGCTGGCTGATCTACGTTCCCTCCGCCAACGACTGGGCGTCCCCGGCCATCCGCACCGTATTCTCCAACACCCCGCGGATGATCGCCGCGTCTCTGAGTGTGTACGCCATCAGCCAGTTCTTTGACGTGTGGCTGTATCACAAGTGGTGGGCCTTCACGGAGAAGCGGTTTGGCGATAAACGGCGATTCCTTTGGCTGCGCAACAACGGCTCCACCCTCATCAGCCAGATCGTCAATACGCTGCTGTTCACCACTTTCGCTTTCCTGGGCGCCTACGATACGTCAACCTTCATCTCGATCTTCATTTCCAGCTACCTGATCTACGTCGTCACCAGTCTGCTGGATACCCCCTTCGTATACCTTGCCCGGCGCATCAGCGACCGAAAAAAGGAAAAAGAGGCTCTTGCCGCGACGCAAAAGGTGTGATATAGTCCTTTCATCAAGAAAAGCGGAGCGGAGAGAGATTCTATGACGCTGACGAGAGAAGAACAAAGCCGGCTACTCCACGGCATGCTGGAGATGGGCGACCTGCTGCTGGACTGCGGCGCGGAGGTGGGCCGGGTGGAGGACACCCTGGAGCGCATGGGCCGCGCCTACGGGGCCGAGCACGTGGAGGTATTCGTCATCACCTCCATTATCAGCATCACCCTGGCCTTTCCGGACGGGGAGGCCAGCACCGAGACCCGGCGCAT
Source organism: Oscillospiraceae bacterium UBA3851 (assembly GCA_002392625.1). GTDB lineage: Bacteria > Bacillota > Clostridia > Oscillospirales > Oscillospiraceae > Vescimonas. The sequence continues at coordinate 408 of DGHJ01000008.1, read as the reverse complement.
CCATTCCGGTGGCGGCACCGACTTCTACCGGCTGGAGAAGCTCAACGCCCTGAGCCGGGAGTGCTGCGCACAGCCCCTCCCGCTGCCGGAAATGCGTCAGCGGCTGGACAAGATCGCCTCCGGCCACAAGCCGTTCTCCGCCGTGTTCTGGGGCAGCGTCCTCACCGGCGGCTGCTTCGCCGTGTTTTTCGGCGGCACCGCGTGGGATGGGCTGGTCGCCGCCGCCTTCGGCGCGCTGATCTGTCTGCTGCAGCTGTGGCTGGGCCGCACCAAGCTGAATACCGTGGCCTTCAACCTGCTGGTGACGCTGCTTATCGGCCTGGGCGTCGGACTCACCACGGCGGTGATCCCCGGCCTGCACATGGATACCATCGTCATGGGCGACATCATGCTGCTGATCCCCGGCCT
>DGHJ01000082.1:2261-6716 GCA_002392625.1 Oscillospiraceae bacterium UBA3851 | reverse complement strand
CCTTCATCCTCTGCGGCGCCGGCACGGAGCTGCGCCCCGGCCGCCTGGCCGACATCGCCCCCACCATCCTGGACGTGATGGGCCTGGCCTGTCCCCCGGAGATGGACGGACGGACGCTGATCCTGAAATAAAATCACCGCTCAAAAAAATGTATAAAAGAACCTCTGGCTGTCCATAATGGAGCCAGAGGTTCTTTTTTGAGGCATCACCGCACAATTCGGCAAGAGTAATTTGCAAGAGATTTTTTGCCGCAATTAAGGCGAAAAATCGCAGGAATACTGGATGTATTTCAAGAATTTGAGACGGAATTGTGGTGAAAAAGATCCGCAAAGTGCCGCAGGCGATATTGTGCGGTGCTGCCTTAAGTATTTTGGCCTGCCGCAGGCCAAAACGATGCGGCGGCCGGACGCGTCCGGCCGGGAAAGGTGCAACAATGAGCGGAAAAAGAAGTTCCAAGCCGGGTTTCGGCGGCAAGGGCGGCTACATAGCCCTTGCTATGTGTATGGTCATTGCCGGGGTGGTCACGCTGGCCACCATGAAAACTACCACGGCCCCCCAGGTGAAGGAGCCCGAAAAGGCCCAGACGCCCGCGGTGCAGCAGCCCCAGGAAAACAGAAAGCCCATCACGCCGGTGATCCAGCCGGAGCAGATCCAGGACGTGTCCCGCCCGGTGGAGGTCATTCCCCCGGCGGCGGAGGAGCCGGAGCCGGTCCAGTCGCCCCAGGAACTGGTGCCCCAGGTGGTGTCCCCTCTGGACGGCACTACGGTGACGGTGTTCAGCATGACGGAGCTGATGTACGATGAGACCATGGCCGACTGGCGGACCCACAACGGCGTGGACATCCAGGCCGGGGAGGGCGACGCGGTGAAGACCGCCGCCGCCGGCACCGTGCAGATGGTCAACGACGACGGGCTGATGGGCACCACGGTGGTCATCGCCCACGCAGGCGGATACACCACCCAGTACAGCAGCCTGCAGGCCGAGCCGCCCGTGACGGTGGGCCAGGAGGTCCACTCCGGGGAGATCATCGGCTACGTGGGCTCCACCGCAGCGGCGGAGAGCACCATGGGTCCCCATCTCCACTTTTCCGTCAGCCGGAACGGAGAGCTGATCGACCCCGGTGAATACGTGGGGTAAAAGGGGCAAAAAGCTATCCCGTACCTGGACGGTACGGGATAGCTTTTTAGCTTTTTCAGGCGATCAATAGATCTTCTTCAGACCCTTGACGAACTCCTCGGTCAGGCGCTCGATGGTGGCGATGGTGTACTGCTCCGTCACGTCCAGGGTGCCGTCGTCCTTCATTGCGGCCTTGTGGCAGCCCTTGGCAAACAGCTCAGCCTGATCGATCATGTTTTCAACCTGCTGCTGAATGTAAGGATTCATGGAAAGTCCCTCCGTTCCTGTGATTGAGGCCATTATACACCCCGGTTTTCGATTTGGCAACTGTTTGTTTATTTCCCGACTTGTTTCATGGACAGGCTGATGCGGTGCTTCTTCTCGTCCACGTCCAGCACGATCACCTTCACGATGTCGCCCACGGACACCACCTGGCTGGGATGCTTGATAAACCGGTCGCAGACCTGAGAGATGTGGACCAGCCCGTCCTGGTGAACGCCGATATCCACGAATACGCCGAAGTCCACCACGTTGCGTACCGTGCCGGTGAGCACCATGCCAGGCTTCAGGTCCTTCATGTCCAGCACGTCGGTCCGCAGCACCGGGGGCGGCAGCTCGTCACGGACGTCCCGGCCCGGCTTCATCAGCTCCTTCACCATGTCATCCAGGGTGGGCACGCCGATGCCCAGCTTCTCCGCCACCTTCTCCCGGCCCAGAAGCTTTACCTTGGAGGCCAGCAGGCCGATGTCACCCGCGGCTACGTCGGTGAGCGTGTAGCCGCACAGGGTCAGCAGCTTCTCCGCCGCCTCATAGCTCTCCGGGTGGACGCCGGTGTTGTCCAGAATGGCGGCGCTCTCCGGCACCCGCAGGAAGCCGGCGCACTGCTCAAAGGCCTTGGGCCCCAGCTTGGGTACCTTTAAGAGCTGTTTGCGGCCGGTAAAGGCGCCGTTGTCCTCCCGATATTTGACGATATTTTTGGCCGTTGTCGCCGTCAGGCCGGACACCCTCCCCAGCAGGCTGGCGCTGGCGGTGTTCACGTCCACGCCTACGGCGTTGACGCAGTCCTCCACCACGCCGCCCAGGGTCTCGTCCAGCCGCTTTTGGGGCATGTCGTGCTGGTACTGGCCTACGCCGATGGCCTTGGGGTCGATTTTCACCAGCTCAGCCAGCGGGTCCTGCATCCGCCGGGCGATAGACACGGCGCTGCGCAGGTTCACATCGTAGTCGGGGAACTCCTCGGCAGCCAGCTTGCTGGCGGAGTACACCGAGGCGCCGGCCTCGCTGACGATCATGTAGCTGACGCCGGGCAGGTTATGGATCATCTCCGCCGTCATCTGCTCCGTCTCCCGGCTGGCAGTGCCGTTTCCGATGGCGATATGGGTGACGCCGTGGCGGCGGATCATGGCGGTCAGGCGTGTGATGGCCTCCTGCTTGCGCCGCTCGCCCTGGGTGGGATAGACCACCGTGGTGTCCAGCACCTTGCCGGTGCCGTCGATCACCGCCACCTTGCAGCCGTGGGCGTAGCCGGGATCCAGGCCCATGGTCACGTGGCCCTTGACGGGCGGCTGCATGAGGAGGGGCTTCAGGTTCAATGCGAAGTTGTAGATGGCGCCCTCCGCCGCCGCGTCGGTGAGGTCGGATCGGGTCTCACGCTCCAGAGAGGGAAAGAGGAGCCGGTCATAGCCGTCCTCGGCGGCGGCGCGGACAAGGGCGGCGCACGGGCCGCTGCCCTTGACGATGCGGTTCCAGATGAGGCCCAGGGCCCACTCCCGGTCCAGGACCACAGCCACCTTCAAAAAGCCCTCCTTCTCGCCCCGGTTGATGGCCAGGATCTGGTGGCCCGCCAGCTTGGCGACAGGCTGCTCGAAGTCGTAGTACAGGCGGTAGACGCTGTCCTCCTCTTTTGTGGCCGCCGTGCGCAGCGTGGCCTTGCGGCCGATCAGCTCTCGCAGCTCCTTGCGGATGGCTGCGTCATCGGAAATGTTCTCGGCGATGATGTCGTTGGCCCCGGCCAGGGCGTCCTCCACCGTCTCCACACCCTTCTCCGGGTCTATGTAGCCGGCGGCGAGAGCGGCGGGGTCGTCGTCCTTCTTCTGCTCCAGAATGGCCAGCGCCAGAGGCTCCAGCCCTTTCTCTTTGGCCACGGTGGCGCGGGTGCGGCGCTTTTGCTTGTAGGGGCGGTACAGATCCTCCACCTCCGCCAGAGTCTTGGCGCTGTCGATGGCGGCGGAGAGCTCCTCCGTCAGCTTCTCCTGAGCGGCGATGGCGTTTTTGACCTCCTCCTTCCGCTCCGCCAGATTGCGCAGATAGCTGAGCCGGTCGGCCAGATTCCGCAGGGCGGTGTCGTCCATGGAGCCGTGGAGTTCCTTGCGGTAGCGGGCGATGAAGGGGATGGTGTTGCCCTCGTCCAAAAGCTGTACCACGTTCTCCACGTAGTTTTTGGGCTGGTTCAGTTCCTGCGCGAGGGCGGCAATGATATCGGTCATGGTGATGGTTTCCTTTCGTTTTGGCATGGCGCGGCCCCGCGCTCGGCGGGGCCGTGGGGTGATTTCACGTTATTTCTTGTGATACAGCTTCCGGACCTCGTACTTGGGCTCGCAGCTGACCTGGACGCCCAGACGGCGGTAGACCTTGGCGTCCTCCTCCGGCAAAATCACGGAGAAGTGTGCCTCGCAGCCCTGCAGATTGGTGAGCTGCTGCTGGGCCAGCTTGGCCAGCGGATTGCTCAGGGCGGAGATAGTCAGGGCGATGAGCACCTCGTCGGAGTGGAGCCGCGGGTTGTGGTGGCCCAGATAGTCGATTTTCAGCGTGCTGATGGGCTCGATGACCGAGGCGGGGATCAGCTCCAACCGGTGGTCGATGCCTGCCATGTTTTTCAGGGCGTTAAGCAGCAGCGCCGCGCTGGGCCCCAGCAGAGAGGAGGTCTTGCCGGTGACGATACGGCCGTCCGGCAGCACCATGGCTCCGGCGGGAGCGCCCGTCTCGGCGGCCTTATCCAGGCTGGCGGCAACGGCGGGGCAGATGTCGGTGGTGACCCCCGCCTGCTGCATCACCAGCTTCAGCTTGTTCACCACGCTCTCGTCGCAAAGGCCCTTGGCCCGGTCCACCATACCGGCGTAGTACCGCCGCAGGATCTCCATGCGGCTGGCCTCCTGGCACGCCGCGTCATCCACAATGGCGAAGCCCGCCATGTTGACGCCCATGTCCGTGGGGGACTGATAGGGACACCGGCCCTGGATCTTCTCAAACATGGTGGCCAGCACCGGGAAGATCTCCACGTCCCGGTTGTAGTTGACGGTGGTCTTGCCGTAGGCCTCCAGATGGAAGGGGTCGATCAT
>DGHJ01000082.1:0-2139 GCA_002392625.1 Oscillospiraceae bacterium UBA3851 | reverse complement strand
AGGTTCCAGATGGGGAAGGTCTCGTACTTGGCGTAGCCGGCCCGAATGCCCCGCTTGTTGTCGTGGTAGAGCTGGCTCAGGCAGGTAGCCATCTTGCCGCTGCCTGGGCCGGGGGCGGTGACCACCACCACGGAGCGGCTGGTCTCGATGTAGTCGTTTTTACCCAGGCCCTCGTCGCTGACGATGTGGGCCACGTCGGAGGGGTAGCCGGGGATCGGATAGTGCTTATAGCTGCGGATGCCCAGGTTGGTGAGCCGCTTGATAAAGACGTCGGCCGCCGGCTGGCCCGCGTACTGGGTGATGACCACGCTGCCCACGTAGAAGCCCAGCTCCCGGAACACGTCGATGAGCCGCAGCACGTCGTCATCGTAGCGGATGCCCAGGTCGCCACGCGTCTTGCTCTTCTCGATATCGGCGGCGCAGATGGCCACCACGATCTCCACCTCATCCCGCATGGTGCTGAGCATACGGATCTTGCTGTCGGGCTGGAAGCCGGGCAGCACGCGGGAGGCGTGGTAGTCGTCAAACAGCTTGCCGCCAAACTCCAGGTACAGCTTGCCGCCGAACTGGCTGATACGCTCCATAATATGCTCTGACTGCATGGACAGGTATTTTTCATTATCAAAACCTAGTTTCATATTGTGTATCCTTTCTCTCATTGACAACGGCACCCTCCTTTCGGAAGATGCCGATTTTGCGCGATGCTTTTTATTTTCCTGTCTTCTTCTTCCAAACGGAGATGGAAAGCGGCGGTACAGTTACCGAAATGTAGTGCTCCTGTCCGTCACATTCCGCTTTTTTCGCTTGTTTTGCTGTTTTGTTGTTCCGACCCTCGCCGCCGAATTTGGCGTTGTCCGAGGAGAAGATCTCCTGCCATCTTCCGCCCGCCGGAACACCGAGCTTATACGCCTTGTGTTCAACCGGTGTGAAGTTGCAGATGATCGCCAAACTGTCGCCGGGCTTTTCGCCGTGTCGAATAAACGAAAGCAGGCTCTTGTTCGCATTGTTGCAGTTGATCCACTCAAAGCCCTCGGGCTGGGAATCAAGCTGATATAACGCAGGCTCGGAAGAATAAAGCTTATTCAACTCCTTCACATAGCTCTGGATATAGACATGTGCATCAAACTCGAAGAGGGACCAGTCTACCTCGGAGTTTTCGTTGAACTCCTTGAACTGTGCGATCTCCTGTCCCATAAAGAGCAATTTCTTACCGGGATGTGTCATCATATAACCGAAGGCCACGCGGAGATTGGAGAACTTGTCTTCATATCCGCCGGGCATCTTGGTGATCATGGAACCCTTTTCATGTACGACCTCATCATGTGAAAGCACGAGGATGAACTTCTCACTGTATGCATATACCATACTGAAGGTCAGATCGTTGTGATGATACTTACGATACAAAGGATCGAGCTGCATATAACGAAGGAAATCATTCATCCAGCCCATATTCCACTTGAAGTCAAATCCGAGTCCACCCTCTTCCACGGGGAAGGTGATCATCGGCCATGCGGTAGACTCCTCAGCAATCATCAGGACACCCGGATACATGTCATGCATCTTCTTGTTCAGTGTCTTGATGAACTCTACGGCGTCAAGGTTCTCGTTGCCACCGTTCTTGTTCGGAAGCCACTCGCCGTCGCCTCTGCCGTAATCGAGATACAGCATGGATGCCACCGCATCCATACGGATACCATCGACATGGTACTTATCTGCCCAGTAAAGTGCGTTCGATATCAGGAAGTTCTTGACTTCGTTTCGACTGTAGTTGTAAATGTAGGTGCCCCAGTGCGGATGCTCGCCGCGTCTCGGGTCCTCATGCTCATACAGGGCCGTGCCGTCAAATCTTCCGAGGCCGTTCTCGTCCTTCGGAAAATGTGCAGGCACCCAATCCATGATGATACCGATGCCCTTGCTGTGCATGTAATCCATGAAATACATGAAGTCTGTGGGCGATCCGTATCTGGATGTCGGTGCGTAATAACCCGTTACCTGATATCCCCATGAGGGATCGTAAGGGTGCTCCATGATGGGCATCAGCTCGATATAATTATATCCCATAGACAGAACATATTCTGCCAGCTTGGGAGCGATCTCTTTGTAGGTATAGAACTCTCTTCCGTCCTCGGGACGCTTCCA
>DGHJ01000152.1:6786-10589 GCA_002392625.1 Oscillospiraceae bacterium UBA3851 | reverse complement strand
AAAAAATTCCGGAGCTTTCGCTCCGGAATTTTTTCATGTATGGGTTTGCTTACGCGTTTCTCAGCGCCGTATCGGCCTTCTTCATCTCTTCGAAGATGCCGGCGTGCTTCTTGGCCACGATGGCCTTGATGACCAGCAGGACCGCGATCATCAGCACGATGCCGATGATCAGGCAGATGATCCAGTTCTGGACGAAGCCGGCCACGATGAACATCACGAAGGACACAGCCGCCACGGTGACGCCGTAGGGGATCTGGGTGGAGACGTGGTTCAGGTGGTAGCAGTGGGCACCGGCGGAGGCCATAATAGTGGTGTCGGAGATGGGGGACAGGTGATCCCCGCACACGCCGCCGGCGCAGGAAGCCGCCAAGCCGATATACAGCAGCTGGATATTTGTACCGGGATTGTCAGGATTGAAAATAGCAGCAACCAGCGGCACCATGATGCCGATGGTACCCCAGGAGGTACCGGTGGCAAAGGCTACCAGGCAGGCCACCACGAAGACAATGGCAGGCAGGAAGTTGGCAAGGCCCTTGGCGCCACTCATGACACCGCCGATGTACTCACCAAAGTTCAGACCGTATCGGATGGTGGCGCACAGGGCCCAGGCCAGGCAGAGGATCAGGATGGGGGCCAGCATCTGGCTGAAGCCGTTCTGAATAGACTCCATGGACTTGCTGAAGCTGATAAGGCCGCGCAGCCAGTAGTACACGAAGGTAAACAGCAGGGCAATGAGGCCACCGATGCACAGAGCTGTACCAGCAGAGGTGTTGCCGAAGGCACCGATGAAGTCATGGAAGAATTCGCCCTCGGCGTCAAAGTAACCGCCGTTATCCAGCATGCCGATGATGCAGGCGGCGATCAGCACCACCACGGGCAGGATCAGATCCCACACGGAGGACTTCTTGTTGCCCTCCTCGTACTTGTCGTCACCGGCGAAGGGACGGTGCTCGGTGGTGAACAGATCGTCCTTGACCTGGGCGTTGTACTCGTGGGTCAGCATGGGACCGTAGTCGATATTCAGCAGGGAAATGACGATGATCATCACCAGAGTCAGGATGCAGTAGTAGTTGTAGGGGATCTGGGCGATGAAGCTCTGTATGCCGGTGATGCTCTTGAACTGTGCGTAGCTGGAAATGGCAGCAGCCCAGGAGGACACGGGAGCCAGCATGCAGACGGGGGCGGCGGTGGCGTCGATAACGTAAGCCAGCTTGGCACGGGAGATCTTGTGGCTCTCGGTCACGGGACGCATCACGGCGCCCACGGTCAGGCAGTTGAAATAGTCATCCACGAAGATCAGGATGCCAAGAGCCATGGACATCAACTGTGCGCCGGCGCGGGACTTGACTCTTTTCTTGGCCCAGCGACCGAAGGCCGCGGAACCGCCCGCCTTGTTCATCAGGTCCACAATGATACCCAGGATGACCAGGAACACCAGGATGGCGAAATCTGCGGATGTGACGATGCCGCCGACACCGTCATCTCCGTACTTGCCGAACATGACGCCCTTGATGCCTTCCCAGATATTGAAGTTGGTTGCCAACAGGGACGCGCACAGGACGCCGATGAACAGGGAGGAATACACTTCCTTGCTGATCAGGGCCAGAGCGATGGCAATGATGGGCGGGAGCAGGGACCAGATCGTGCCGACGAAGCCGCTGCCGTCATTGGTGACCTTGGCGACGACCATCAGCACGACGACGACGGCCAGTGCTATCAGATAGCCTATTTTCGTGCTCTTCTTTTCCATTGCGAGATTTACCTCCTCCAAATAATTTGGTTCTTACATTTTACAGTTTGTTCATATTCTTGTCAAGTTGCCGCAGGGCTTTTCGCCCTTTTCACAAAAAACCGGCTCAATATTTGCCTAATTTCACAAAAAAACTTTTTTGGTGTCAATATTTTTTTGTATCTCTCCGTTTTTTTGGTTTTTCTCCGCCAAAAGTGCGCGGTTCCGCCTGTTTTGCTTTGTGTCCGTCCCGTCGCGGCGGCGCTCCCCACACGGTTTTCCCGGCAGGTGCTTTTCCGTTGACATTCCCGCTGCGCAGGGTATATAATGAGACGTCAACCGCAGAGCGGGACCGCCTCGGCCGTTTCGCTCTTTTTGCATGAAAATCAATATACGAATGAAGGAGGAACCGATATGGAGACAAGACCCTATGTATCCTGGGAACTGATGAATAACTTTATGATCGACGTGTTCAAGTGCTACGGCGTGCCCGAGGAGGACGCGAAGATCTGCGCCGACGTGCTGCTGGAGTCCGACCGCCGCGGCATCGAGAGCCACGGCTGCAATCGCTTCAAGCCCATCTATCTGGACCGCATCGACAACGGCACCCTGCTGCCTGTCACCAAGATCGACATCGTGAAGGAGACCCCCACCACCGTGGTGATGGACGCCAACAACGGCATGGGCATGGTGGCCAGCTACCGCATGATGGAGATGCTCATTGAGAAGGCCAAGCAGTACGGCATGGCCGGCGGCGCCATCTACAACTCCACCCACTACGGCATCGCCGGTTACTGGACCACCATGGCGGAGAAGGCCGGCATGATCGGCATTTCCGGCACCAACGCCCGTCCCTCCGTGGCGCCCACCTGGGGCGTGGAGCCCATGATGGGCACCAACCCCATGACCTTCACCATGCCCACCGATGAGGAGTTCCCCTTCAACTTCGACTGCGCCACCTCCACCGTGCAGAACGGCAAGATTGAGTTCTATGAGCGCAGCGGCAAGGAGACGCCCGCCGGGCTGGTGGTCACCAAAGACGGCGGCACCATGACCGACTCCGGCCAGATCCTCAAGGATATGCGCGCCGGCAAGTGCGCTCTGCTGCCCCTGGGCGGCCTGGGCGAGGCCACCGGCGGCTACAAGGGCTACGGCTTCACCACCATCGTGGAGATCCTGTCCGCGGCTCTCACCGGCGGCCCCTTCATGAAGGAGCTCAGCGGCAAGAATCCCGACGGCACCAACAAGTTCTACCGTCTGGGCCACTTCTTCTTCGTCATCAACCCCGAATTCTTCATGGGGCTTGACACCTTCAAGAAGACCGCCGGCGACATCCTCCGGGGCCTGCGGGCGTCCGAGAAGGCCCCCGGCGCCGAGCGGATCTACACCGCCGGCGAGAAGGAGTGGGACGCCTGGCAGGACCGCAAGGACAAGGGCGTTCCCGTGGGCGAGTCCATCCAGAAGGAGCTGATCGGCCTGCGCGACAAGTTCAACCTGCCCTATCACTTCCCCTTCGAGAACAAATAATCCATCCTTTCGGATTCCCCGTCAGATCGTCTGCCGGGGAATCCTTTTTGCAAAAAAATAACAACACAGCCGCCGGCGGTGTTGAAAAATCTCTCTTATCTGTGGTAATATAAATAGGTATTTTTTGCGGCTGCCCGGGAAAATGGGTAAAAAAATAGCCATGCCGTTGGCATGGTCATTCTCTCTTACCGCTCGCTGGGCTGCCCGTCACAACCGTCGAAGATCAGGTCATCCAGATCCGCTGTGCTATTGCTTTGCATGGTGGTTCTCACACTCCTCTCTTCAATTTTTACCTATGATACACCCTCTTCCGCAAAAATGCAAGGGCTGTTTTGGAAGAAATAACAGAACAGCCGCGTGAAAATTGTGGGAAGTTCCAAATGAGGTCTGGTGCTATGCGCGAATTCAACGCCGGACAATTTGATATCGCCGTCATCGGCGCGGGACACGCCGGCATTGAGGCCGCTCTGGCCGGGGCGCGGCTGGGTCTGAAAACCGTATGCTTCACCATCAACCTGGATGCGGTGGGCAACATGCCCTGCAACCC
>DGHJ01000152.1:326-6728 GCA_002392625.1 Oscillospiraceae bacterium UBA3851 | reverse complement strand
TGCCCTGCAACCCCGCCATCGGCGGTACCGGCAAGGGCCACCTGGTCCGGGAGCTGGACGCCCTGGGCGGCCAGATGGCCCGCGCGGCGGACGAGGCCTGCATCCAGTATCGGATGCTGAACCGGGGCAAAGGTCCTGCCGTCCACTCCCTGCGGGCCCAGGCGGACCGGCGGCTCTATCAGCAGGTGATGAAGCGCACCCTGGAGCGGCAGGAAAACCTGACCCTGCGCCAGGGCGAGGCGGTGGACATCCGCCTGACCGACGGCCATGTGTCCCAGGTGGTGCTGTCCACCGGCGCGGTGTACGACGTGAGGGCCGTGATCCTGGCCACGGGCACCTATCTCCACGGCCGCACCATCGTGGGCGAGTGCGTGGAGGACTCCGGCCCGGACGGCATGCACGCCTCTCTTGTGCTGGGCGACAGACTTCGGGCGCTGGGCCTTCCCCTGCGGCGGTTCAAGACCGGCACGCCGCCGCGAGTCAACGCCCGGACGGTGGACTTCTCCAAAATGGAGCTCCAGCGGGGCGACGACGAGCCCCTGCCCTTCAGCTTTGAAACGGAGCACGTGCCGGAAAACCGGGCCGTGTGCTACCTGACCTATACCAACGAGGAAACCCACCGGATCATCCGGGGCAATCTGGACCGCAGCCCCCTGTACGCCGGAGTCATCGAGGGCGTAGGCCCCCGGTACTGCCCGTCTATTGAGACAAAGATCGTCCGCTTTGCGGACAAGCCCCGGCACCAGCTCTTCATCGAGCCCATGGGGCTTGACACGGAGGAGCTGTATATTCAGGGGCTCTCCTCCTCCCTGCCGGAGGACGTGCAGCGGCAGATGCTCGCCACCATCCCCGGTCTGGAGCACGCGGAGATCATGCGCCCGGCCTACGCCATTGAGTACGACTGCATCGACCCTCTGGCGCTGAAGCCCACGCTGGAGACGAAGCAGATCCCCGGTCTGTACGGCGCCGGGCAGTTCAACGGCTCCTCCGGCTACGAGGAGGCGGCGGCACAGGGCTTTGTGGCCGGCGTCAACGCCGCGCTGGCCCTGAAGGGTCAACCGCCTTTGATCCTCAAGCGCAGCGAGAGCTACATCGGCACCCTCATCGACGATCTGGTGACCAAGGGCACCAACGAACCCTATCGCATGATGACCAGCCGCTCGGAATACCGGCTGCTGCTGCGGCAGGACAACGCCGACCGGCGCCTCACCCCCATCGGACACCGCATCGGCCTCGTCAGCGACGAGCGGCTCCGGGCCGTGGAGGAGAAATACGCGGCCGTGGAACGGGAGATCAAGCGGCTGGAGCACACCGGCGTGGCCGGCAGCGACGCCCTCAATGTTCTGCTCACTGAGCGGGGCACCGCCCCCGTCACCGACGGCGCCGCCCTTATCGACCTGCTGCGCCGGCCTCAGCTCTCCTACGCCGATCTGGCCCCCTTCGACCCGAATCGTCCGGCGCTGGACGCCGCCGCGGCGGAGCAGGTGGAGATCTCGGTGAAATACGAGGGCTACATCCGCCGCCAGATGCGGGACGTGGAGGAGTTTGACAAGCTGGAAAAGCACGGCATCCCGCCGGACACGGACTACGCCCACCTGCAGGGCCTGCGGCTGGAGGCAAGGGAAAAGCTGGCCGCCGTGCGCCCGGCCAATCTGGGCCAGGCGGCCCGGATCTCCGGCGTATCCCCGGCGGACATCGCCGCGCTGATGATCCATCTGGAGAAGAGAAACACAGAATCGAAAGGAGAATAAACGTTGAGCAAGCTGAGATTTCTGCTGGCGCTGTGGATGGCTAAGCTGTCCATCCCGGCGCTGAAAATCACCCGCCACCAGGGCACCGACTTCCCCGGCCAGCTGGCATTGAAGATCTGTCCCGACCTGCTGAAGTACATGGGCCGGCCTGAGACGGTCATCGCCGTCACCGGCACCAACGGCAAGACCACCGTCAGCAACATCATCACCGACATTCTGGAGGCATCCGGCAGGAAGGTCATGGGCAACCGGGCCGGGGCCAACATCCTCTCCGGCATCTCCACCGCCTTCATCCGTGCCTGCGATCTCTTTGGCCGGATCAAGGGCTACGACGTGGCTATTCTGGAGGTGGACGAGCGGTCCTCGCCCCGCGTGTACCCCTACATCACCCCGGACTACGTGGTCATCACCAACCTGTTCCAGGACTCCATCATGCGCAATGCCCACCCCGGCTACATCGCCGAGCTCATCACCCGCTCCCTCCCTGCCGGTGCCAAGATGATCCTCAACGCCGACGAGATGATCTCCGGCGGCGTGAGCCCGGAAAATCCCCGCGTCTATTTCGGCATTGGCCCCATGGACAGCGACGTGACTGAGTGCATCAACCTGCTCAACGACATGCGCATCTGCCCCAAGTGCGCCGGCAAGCTGCGCTATGAATATCTGCGTTACCACCATGTGGGCAAGGCCGTGTGCTGCGACTGCGGCTTCTCCTCACCGGAGAGCGACTATCTGGCCCAGCACGTGGACTTCGCCGGCAAGACCATGGAGGTCCGGGAGGGCGGCCGGGTCTATCCCTATCCCCTGATCACCGACAACGTGTTCAACGTGTACAACATGATCGCCGCCATTGCCCTGCTGCGCCAGTTGGGCATGACCCACAAGGAGCTGGCCGAATACATGGGCAAGACCACTATCCTCGCCAGCCGCCACTCTCAGGAAAAGGTGGGCCAGGTGAATCTGATCCGCCAGATGTCCAAGGAGAACAACTCCATGGCGGGCTCCCGCGCCCTGGACTACGTCACCGGACGGCCCGGCCGCAAGGAGCTCATCTTCATGATGAACAGCCTCAGCGACACCGGCGCCTGGTCGGAGAACACCGCCTGGATCTTCGACACCGACTTTGAGTTCCTGAACAAGGACGACGTGGCCAAGGTCATCTGCACCGGACCCCGGTTCATGGACTACCGGCTGCGGCTGCTGATGGCCGGCATTCCCGAGGACCGCATCGTGTGCATTGAGGACGAGAACGACGCCCCGGACTACCTGACCTACGCCCCCGGCGACGACATCTACCTGCTCTACGGCACCGATTCTCTGGAGCAGGCCCAGAAGGTCTATGAGAAGATCAAGCGCCTGGCCCTGGCGCACGACACCGGAAAGGAGGCGCGGGTATGAAAATCGAAGTCCTGTTTCCTGAGGTCTGCAACCTCTTCGGCGACCTGGCCAACATCCGTTATTTGAAAAAGTGTCTCCCCGATCTGGAGGTCATTGAGACCGGGCTGAAGTCCCGTCCCGTGTTTTTGGACGAGCCGGTGGAGCTGGTCTATATGGGCTCCACCACCGAGCGGGGTCTGGGGCTGGTCATCGACGCGCTCCGGCCCGTGCGGGACGATCTGATCGCCCGGATCGACGCGGGACAGCTGATTCTGGTCACCGGCAACACCCTGGACGTGCTGGGCAAAACCATCCGCTCCGACTGGGGGCTGGATCTGGAGGGTCTGGGCCTGTTCGACGCCCACGCCGAATATAAAATGCTCAAGCGCCACAACAGCATGTTCCTGGGCGCCTTCGGCGACATGGAAATCGTGGGCTTCAAGAGCCTGTTCGGCCTCACCACCGTGGGCGAGGACGCCAACGCTCTGTTCACCACCGTCCGTGGCTTCGGCCGGGGCGGCGCCGTGGGCGAGGTGAAGGAGGAGGGCTTCCACCGGGGCGGCCTCATGGCCACCTATCTCATCGGCCCTATCCTGCCCATGAATCCCCCGTTTACCAAGTATCTGCTGCGTCGAATGGGCGCCGACGACACCCTGGCCTTTGAGGACGTGGCCATGGAGGCCTACCGCCGCCGTGTGGCGGAGTTCCACAGCCTCGCCTTTGACCCGGTGTATCGTTGATTGAGCTGAAATAAAAAAGGAGACGCCGCGCGGCGTCTCCTTTTTTATCACTTTTTCGTCTCGATGAAACGCACGGTGGTGTCGAAGGACTTGTCGGCCAACGCATTGGGCCGTTTCTGCTCCACGCCCAGCTTGTGCAAAACGATGTCCTTGAGGATCGCCTCGGCAAACCAGGGGTTCTTGACGAACAGCGGCCCCAGGCAGTTGGTGTAGATCAGATTCCTGTACCGGGCGCCCTCGGCGCCGGCGCCGTTGTTGCCCCGTCCGTAGAGGGTGCGGCCCAGGGGCGTGGGCGTCTCCACGTCGGCCATGGAGATCTGGCAGCCCACCAGCTCCTGCTTGGTGTCCGTCAGGAGCACGTGGAGATCGTCGCCCCAGACCAGCTCCCGTTCCGCGGCGGTCAGGTCCAGCAGGCCCAGGCCCTCCACCCGGCTGCCGTCCCGGCGGAGGGTTTCCTTTCCGAACAGCAGCCCGGCGGTGCCGATGGCCACTACCGTGCCGCCCTGCTCCACGTACTGCTTCAGTTTTTCCTCCTGAGGCCGCAGCGCCTCCCGAAGCATAGCCAGCGTGCGGATCTCGCCGGGGAGATAGAGCAGAAGATCCAGCTCGTCAAGGGGGATCTCGCCCTCCGGCTCCTCCACGCGGCGCACCTGGGCCTCCAGGCCCAGATTTTCCGCCGCGCGGACCAGGGCCTGGACGCTGCCCCGCTCGCCATGGAGATTCAGCAGGTCCGGGTACATCCATCCGATGGTCAGCTTATGCATCGCGCGTCCCTCCGTGGGTGAGAATATAGTCGCTGATGAGGCCGAAATGCTTGGTATTGGTGAGGATATAGATCACCGGCGCGTCCGTCTTCTCCAGCAGCTCCAGCACTGGGCCGGGGTCATCCGTATCCAGGGCGGTCACCTTGTCCTCCGGAGCCCCGGCGTAGATCATCCGGGCGGCCAGATCGTAACAGACGGTCTCGGAAAAGGCCACGTAGGCGGCCACATCCCCCTGGGCGATGGCGGCAAAGTCACAGTCGAAGAAGTAGAAGCTGCCGGCGTAGTGGGGCTGGAAGTCCGTGACCTTGTACATGCCCACCGCCACCGCCTTGCGGCGTGGGTCGCGGGCAATGACGTCCAGCTCCGACTGGAGCGCCTCCGGGTTCTCCTGCTTGCCCTGAAGATAGCGGATCTCCTTGCCCCGGAGGTGAAACACCTGGTCGTGGGACACCGGGTTCTCAAAGGCCCGGAAGGCCGCGGCCAGCTCGTCCTCCGTCAGGCCGAGATTCCGCCCCACGGCCATGACCAAGGCGAAGTTATAGAGGTAAAACGGGTCCGTATAGCTGACGGAGAACTGCCTGCCGCCGCAGCGGAAGGTTCCGGCGTCATAGTCCACGTCGGTCAGCAGCACCTGGGGGGCGGAGCCGGAGGCGTGACCGCAGCGGGTGCAGCGGAAGGGGCCGATGCCGGCCAGGTTATGCCGCTCAAACCGGATGGGATGGCCGCAGAGGGGGCAGGGCAGGGTGACGGCGTAGGAATCGTGCCAGGCAAAGGCGCGGTCGTTCTCCGCCACGCTGAAAAACACCGCCTGCCCGGCCCTTTGGGCCAGGGCACTGCTGCGGGGCTCCTCGTTGTTGAGATAGAGGGTGACGTCCGGCCCCACGGCGCCCTCCAGCTTGCGGTAGATCAGGTCCGGGTCGCCGTTGCGCTGGTCCTGGTCCTTTTCCAGATTGGTGACGGCCACGTGGCGGCCCGGCAGCACCCGGCGGATGCCGGGAAGACTCCGCTCATCCGCCTCCAGCACCAGGAACTCCCTGTTGAAGCGTCCGCCCCAGGTGGAGTTTTTGATGAGCACCGTGGCAACGCCGGTCATCATGTTGGCGCCCTCGGTGTTGCAAGCAGCCGTCCGCCCGGCAGAAAGGAGCGTCCGGTAGACCATATTCGTGGTGGTGGATTTGCCGTTGGTGCCGGTGATGAACACCACCTTGTCACAGTCGATGCCGCGGAAATGGGCCACGAAGTCCGGCATCAGCCGGGTGGCCAGCCAGCCGGAGGAGATGGTGCCGCGGTTCCGCTTCACGAGGTGCACGAAAAACGCCGCCAGCTTGCTCAGCCAGAGGGTCAACAGAAAGCGCATAAGGCCGTCTCCTTCCGGGAATGATTTTCACAGGGCAGTATTATAGCACGGATGGTCGGGCCTGGCAAGCAAAACGGAGGACGCCCGCAGGGGCGTCCTCCGTTTATTCTGGGGTTATCCGCGCTTAGCCCTTGTACATATCCACCAGCTTCAGCAGGTGCTCGTAACGGGCCTTGGCCTCCTCCTCGTTCAGGGCGAAGAGGGTGTCGGCGCGCTCCGGGAACTCGCGGGTCAGGCGGGAATAGCGGGCCTCGTTCATCAGGAACTCCTGATAGCCGCCGGCAGGGGCCTTGGAGTCCAGAGTGAACTTGTTCTCAGCGGCGGGGTTGTAGCGGAACAGGTTCCAGTAGCCGCATTCCACCGCGCGCTTCATCTCCTTCTGGCAGTTCATCATGCCGCCCTTGATGGAGTGC
>DGHJ01000152.1:0-266 GCA_002392625.1 Oscillospiraceae bacterium UBA3851 | reverse complement strand
TTGATGGAGTGCATCTCGCAGGGAGAGTAGCCGACGATCAGAGACGGGCCGTGATAGGCCTCAGCCTCGGTGATGGCCTTGATGGTCTGAGCGGGGTTGGCGCCCATAGCCACCTGAGCCACGTACACGTAGCCATACTGCATGGCGATCTCGGTGAGGCTCTTCTTCTTGACCTCCTTGCCGGCGGCGGCGAACTGCGCCACCTGTCCGGTGCGGCTGGCCTTGGAGGCCTGGCCGCCGGTGTTGGAGTAGACCTCGGTGTTCAG
>DGHJ01000044.1:11247-32355 GCA_002392625.1 Oscillospiraceae bacterium UBA3851 | reverse complement strand
AGGTCGTGATTTTTCTCAGTGTCACATATTATAACCATCCGCCCGTCATTTCGCAACTGCGGAGCGGATCATTTGTTTACAGTTCTGTTCCAAATCCGTAACGCGGATGCAGCGATTATTGTGAGCGGCTTGACTTTCATCCCGCCGGCGGATACCATAGGCGCAGGAGGTGATGGCATGCTCGTCACATTGCTGGACGGCGCCACAGGCACCAACCTGTGGGCCATGGCGCGGCTGCGGGGTCTGTCCCGCGCATTCGTGGGACTTTACAACCACACCCACCCGGAGATGGTGCGGGAGCTGGCGGGGCAATTTGTCGCCGCAGGCAGCGGGATCATCCTGGCCAACACCTTCTGTGTCAATGCCCCCACCCTGCTGCAATACCCCGGCTGTCATGTCCGGGACATGGTGTCCGCCGGCGTGACCCTGGCAAGGGAGGTCCGCGGAACGGCGCAGGTGGCGCTGGATGTGGCTCCTCTGCCCAAACCCCCGGCGGACAGGGCCGATCGGCTGGAGGCGGCGGAGATCTACGACGAGCAGATCGGCGCCGGTGCGGACGCCGGAGCGGACCTCATCTTTCTGGAGACCTTCTGGGAGCCCACCCTGCTGACCGTCGCCGCGGAACGGGCGGCGGCGTATGATCTGCCCCTTTTCTGCTCCATGACCTTTGAGAAAAGCGGCGCCACCTTCACCGGCGTGACGCCGGGCGAGGTGGTGAAGCTGCTTTCGCCGTATCACCCCGCCGCCGTGGGGCTCAACTGCTCCTGCGGGCCGACGGACTCCCTGCCCGTTCTGCGGGAATTCCGCCGCGTCACCGACCTGCCCCTCCTCTACAAGCCCAATGCCGGGGAGCACACCCCCGACTCCTTTGCGGCGGCCATGCTGCCCGCACTGGAGCTGGCCCAATACGTGGGCGGCTGCTGCGGCACCACCCCGGCGGACATCGCCGCGCTGGGGGCACGCATCGGCCGATAACTGCATAGGTATAAGGAAAGCCGGAGCGGCTTGCTCCGGCTTTCCTTATATCTATAATTCACTCCTCCACCGGGAAATCCAAACCAAACTCGCCGGGCAGGAACCGGGGGCAGACGTTCTCGCCGGTGCAGATGACGGAGGCGGCCAGGCGGGTGCCGATCTGGCAGGCCTCGCCCAGCGTCTTGCCGTAGGTCAGGCCGATGGTGACGCCGGCAAAGAAGGCGTCGCCGGCGCCGGAGGTGTCCTTCACGTCCACCTTCTGGGGCGGGCAGAAGCCCACGCTGCCGTCAGCATCCACGTACACGGCGCCCTCGCCGCCCATGGTGACCACCATGCGGCGGATGCCCGCATTGGTGACCCGCTCAGGCAGAATGGACATCATCTCCGCCGCAGTTTTGTCGGCGTAATCCTCCAGGAACAGGATCCCCGCCTCCTGCTTGTTGCACACGAAGCAGCCGCATCGGCGCAGGAAGTC
The DNA here is from genome assembly GCA_002392625.1 of Oscillospiraceae bacterium UBA3851. Lineage (GTDB taxonomy): Bacteria > Bacillota > Clostridia > Oscillospirales > Oscillospiraceae > Vescimonas. The sequence continues at coordinate 30,905 of DGHJ01000044.1, read as the reverse complement.
CCGGCGCTCCACGGCGATGCTCATGTTGGACACCACGGCGTACACGTCCTTGCCGTACTTATCCGCCCAGCGGAACACCTCCTTGACGATGTCCGGGTCCATGTCGATCTCGATGGCCACGCTGTCCGCCTGGGAGAAGATGGCGTCGCCGTGCTTTTCCAGCGTGTTCAGAATGGGCCGCAGGTCCGGCCGCTTGGAGATGGAGGCCACCACGTCGCCGTCGTTGTTGAAGATCACCAGCCAGGTGCCCATGCCGTCGGGCGTGACGGACACGTAGTCCACGTTGACCTTGTGGCGGCGCAGCTTTTCCAGCACGTCCAGCCCCGCACCGGTGCGGTCCACCAGGCTGACGAAGGTGGGGCGCAGCTCCACGTTGGCGATGTCCTCCACGATGTTGCGGCTGACGCCGCCGTGGAAATTCTCCACCCGCCCGGCGTTGCGCCCGCCGGGGATATAGGTGTCCATAGGGTACCCCTTGATGTCCACAAAGACCGCGCCCAGTACCACGATGCCCATATGTCTGTCCTCCGCTTGTCGATTTTTGTCAATTATAGCATAGATTTGTCCGCGTTAAAAGGCCTTTTCTCCAGCGCCAGCAGCTTTTCCTTGCGCCACAAGCCCCCGGCGTAGCCGGTGAGGGCGCCGCCCTTCCCCACGCAGCGGTGGCAGGGGATCATCAGCCAGAGGGGATTTCGGCCCGCCGCCGCGCCCACCGCGCGGGCCGCGCCGGGACGGCCCAGGGCCTGGGCGATCTCCCCGTAGGTCCGGGTCTGGCCGTAGGGGATGGCAGTCAGCGCCCGCCACACGGCGCGCTGGAAGTCCGTGCCCGCCGGGGCCGGGGGCAGCTCGAACGTCCGCCGCTCCCCCGCCAGATACTGCCGCACCTGCTCCGCCGCCTCATCGGAGAGGGGCGTGGGCTCGTGGGCGTGTGCAGGCTCCTCTACCCAGCGCAGGTGCGTCACCGCGCCGCCGGCACAGCCGACCTCCAGCACTCCCAGGTCGGTTTGATAATACGCAAAACGCTCCATGGCTCGTCCCCCTCTTTTCTTCACTGTACCACATCGGCGGCCTTGGAGCAAGCACCCCGGCGATACCGACGCCATAAAATGACCTCGGAGAGTTCTTCTCCATCACTTTACACACAAGGAGGTCATATGAGTATGATCATTGAGCTCCGTGACGCCGCCATGACCTATCAGTCCCCCGACGGCGAGGTAGAAGCCCTGGCCGGCGTATCCTTCGCCATGGAGGAGGGGGAGTTCTGCAGCATCGTGGGGCCGTCCGGCTGCGGCAAGTCCACGCTGCTGGGGGCCATCGCAGGACTTGAAAAGCTGGACCGGGGCAGCGTGCAGGTGGACGGCCGGGAGGTCACCGGCCCCTCGGAGCGCATCGGCCTCATGCCCCAGCGGGACCAGCTCTTTGAGTGGCGCAGCATCTGGGACAACGTGACGTTGGGCCTGACCGTGCGAAAGCAGAACACCCCGGAGCGGCAGGAGCGCGTGCGGCAGCTGCTGGCGCGCTACGAGCTGGCGGATTTTGCCCATAAGCGGCCGAGCCAGCTTTCCGGCGGCATGCGCCAGCGGTGCGCTCTGATCCGGACCCTGGCCACCGAGCCCCGGATCCTGCTGCTGGATGAGCCCTTTTCCGCCCTGGATTATCAGACGCGGCTAAACGTGTCATCCGACATCTACCGTATCATCCGGGAGCAGGGCAAGACGGCGCTGCTGGTGACCCACGACATCTCCGAGGCCATCAGCATGTCGGACCGGATCTTCGTCATGAGCCGCCGGCCCGCCGTGGTGAAGGCCACCTTCGACATGGGCGAGCTGAAAGCTCTGCCGCCGCTGGAACGGCGGGACTCTCCCGTCTTCTCCGGCTACTTCAATCTCATCTGGAAGGAGCTGGATCTCTATGACTGAACCGTCTCCTTCCCCCCGCCGGTTGGCGTATCTGCGCAGCCAGGCCCGCCGGGCGCGGATCATCCGGAGCTGGCAGGTTATCCTGCTGCTCGCCCTGTTTGCTCTGTGGGAGCTCAGCACCCGCCTGGGCTGGAGCGACGGCTTTCTCATCAGCAGCCCCAGCCGCGTGGCGGCCACCGTGGGCCGATTGTGGAGCAGCGGCCAGCTCTGGCAGCACATCGGCGTCTCCGTGCTGGAGACGGTGATCGGTTTCACCGCCGGCACCGTGCTGGGCACCGCGGTGGCGGTGTGCATGTGGTGGTGGGATGGGTTATCCCGCGTGCTGGACCCGTATCTGGTGGTGCTCAACGCCCTGCCCAAGACGGCGCTGGGGCCCATCTTCATCGTGTGGATGGGGGCCGGCACAGGCGCCATCGTCACCATGACGCTGGCCATCTCTCTGATCGTCACCATCCTCAATATGTACCAGGGGTTCCGGAACACCGACGCGGAAAAGCTCCGGCTCATGCGCACCCTGGGCGCCGGCCGGGGCCAGATCCTGCGGCTGCTGGTGTTCCCCGCCAACTACGCCACGCTGCTGGCCACGCTGAAGGTAAACGTGGGCCTCTCGTGGGTGGGCGTCATCATGGGTGAGTTTCTCGTCTCGCGTGCCGGCCTGGGCTACCTGATCGTCTACGGCTCCCAGGTGTTCAACATGGATCTGGTCATGGCCAGCGTGCTGATCCTGGCGGTGGCGGCGGTGATCATGTACCGGCTGGTGCTGCGGGTGGAAAAATTTCTGAATCGTCTATTGGGGGTAATGCAATGAAACGAAAATGGATCATGTGGTTGCTGGCGGCGGCAGCGGTGGGCGCGCTGCTCACCGGCTGCGGCGGAAAGGGCGGCGCCGAAAAGGTCCGGCTCAACGAGGTGACCCACTCGGTGTTTTACGCGCCGCAGTATGCGGCCATGGAGCTGGGCTACTTTGCCGACGAGGGGCTGGACATCGAGCTGACCAACGGCGGCGGCGCCGACAAGGTGATGACCGCCGTGGTGTCCGGCCAGAGCGACATCGGTCTGGCCGGGGGTGAGAGCTGCATCTACGTCTTCAATCAGGGCAAGGAGGACTATCCCCGCATCTTCGCCCAGCTGACCAAGCGGGACGGCTCCTTCCTGGTGGGCCGCAGCGACGCGGCCTTCTCCTGGGAGGACCTGCGGGGCAAGACCGTCATTGGCGGGCGGCTGGGCGGCATGCCGGAGATGACCCTGGAGTACGTACTGCGCCGGAACGGCCTGGAGCCGGGCGTGGACGTGACCGTGGACACCTCGGTGCAGTTCAACATGATGGCCGGGGCTTTTACCGGCGGCAGCGGCGACTACGTGGCTCTTTTTGAGCCCAGCGCCACACAGGTTGTGTCCCAGGGGCAGGGCTTCATCCTCTGCTCCCTGGGCGCCGAGAGCGGCGACGTCCCCTACACCTGCTATTTCGCCGCCCAGAGCTATCTCAAGGACCACGCCGACACGGTGCAGAAGTTCACCAACGCCATCGCGCGGGGCCAGAAGTGGGTGGCGGAGCACACCGACGAGGAGGTGGCCGCTGTCATCGCGCCCCAGTTCCCCGACACGGACACGGCCGTGGTGGCCCAGGTGGTGGGGCGTCTGCGGTCCATTGAGGCCTGGAACGCCGATCCCGTCATGGAATCGTCAGCATGGGAGAGAGTGGAGTCGATCATGATCGGGGCCGGCCAGCTGGCCGAATCGGACCGGGTGCCCTTCGAGACCCTGGTCACCAACGAATTCGCCCAGAAGGCAAAGTAACGGCAAAAAACGGGAGGAGCGGCCGCTCCTCCCGTTTTTTGCAGTTATTCAAACGCCGGTGCCAGGGACCAGTACTTCTCCACCGAGGAGCCGGCGTTCCATGTCATGTAGCCGCCGGTGCAGCCGCCGTCGTGAAGGGCCCGGATCTCCGCGCCCACCTCGTCGGGGCCGTAGCGGGGGTAGGGCTCCCGAATGGCGTTGTAGGCCTGGATCCAGGTGCGCACCGCCGCCGGCTCGCCCGGCGTCTCCGTCTGGCGCGCCGAGGCGTCCTGGGCGAATTTCAGCACCGTGTCATAGGGGTGCTCCCAGGGCAAATAGTCCCCCTGGGCGGGGTAGTGGTCGGGATAGGGCATGGCGGAGATGGCGTCCACCACGGCGCTCATGGCCGGCCAGTACTGGCCGTAGGCCGTGACGTAGCCGAAGGCGCATTCGCCGAACACGTCGCAGGAGATATAGGCGCCCTTGTCGTGGAGCCGCCGGGCGGCGTAGGCCAGGAAGCGCTGCACCGCCTGGGCCTTGCTCTCGCCGTAGGTGTTGTGGTAGTCGATGGTGCCGGCCTGCTCATATTTCCACGCCCCGTCGGGGAAGCGCATGTAGTCGAACTGAATCTCGTTGAAGCCCATCAGCTCCACCGCCTCCACCGCCAGGTCAACCTTGTACTGCCACACGGTGCGGTCGTAGACGCTGGGCCAGTACATGCCCACCACCTTCAGGGGGTTGCCGTTCAGGTCGGAGATGACGCACTCCGGCCGGTCCACCGCCAGGTTGGGGTCGTTGAAGGCGGTGATGCGGCCGATGACGTAGTAGCCTGCCGCCTTCAGCTTGGCCACATTGGTCTGATACCGCTCCACACTGCTGTACGCCCCGGCGTAGGCGCTGGGGGAGAAGGCCTGCATCACCGGGGACTGATAGCCGATGGCGCCGCCGTCCATGATATCCACCACGAAGGCGTTGATGCCGCAGCTGTCGGCGATGGCGATGTAGTCGTCCGCGCGGGTGATGGCCTCCACGTTGAGATAGAGGGCCTTCACCTCCTGGGGCATCACGTTGTCCTGGAACCGGACCTTTTCATAGGGCTCAAAGTCCAGGTCCCCGGCCTCGCCGCCGCCGTAAGGGTTGCCCCGCTCCACGTGGAAGGCCAACGCCTCCGGATCGGATACGGCCGTTGCCTCCGCCTCGGTGAGGGCCGTCAGGTCGGCGCTGATCCAGCCGCCCTCCACCTGCCAGCGCGCCACGGCGCCATTCTCGTCCAGACCCTCATAGCCGGTGACGGCCAGCGCCTGGCCCCGCGTCACCAGCTCTCCGGGGGTGACGCCCGCCTGGTCCAGCAGGTTCACCGTGCGCCGGGCATAGACGGCGGCGGTGGTGACACAGTGCTCCCGATCGGAGACAAGGCTCTCTGCCGGAACGAAGGCGAACTGCTCCTGGGCCTCATCCAGCACGATGCGGGGCAAAGCGCCCTCCTCCAGCTCCTCCACCACCCGCTGCACCGCGGCGCCGCGATGGAGCGTCAGCTCGTGGGGCTGGCCCTCTTCATCGTATACCGTGGCGGCAGCCGTCTCCGTGTCGGAGGCGACGTATGCCGTCTCCAGCGTCAGCGGGACCGGCTCCGGCTCCGGCGTCGGCTCAGGCTCCTGCTCATGGAGAAAGTGCACCGACACGGCGGCGCCCACCAGCACCAACACCAGGACAGCCAGCAGCGGCAGCAGCGCCGGTTTTTTTCGTTTGACGCGAGGCTTTTCGCCCTGTTGCGCAGTAGACATAATAGAAAGTTCCTTTCGCTGTTTTTCCCCATTATACGACGTTTCGGCCCGGATTTCCACCCCCATATAGCGGCACGGCCGACAAAGTTCTCCTCTTTTTTGCACATTTCCCCATTTTACGGTGGACATTCCCCTGCGCCCATGCTATACTGATACCATCTATCGTTATGTAAATCAGTTTGAGGGCCGATGAGCAGGTGGTGTCCATGAGAGCTTTCCGCAAGATCCTGTCGATCATACTGTGCTGCTGCATCCTGTTGGGGGTTGCGGCTGCTTTCGTGCTGCCCCGCGCCGCCGCCTCGGTGGCGGACGATCTGGAGGACAGCATGCTGGGCGAGCTGAGCGCCACCTACGAGTCCAGCGGCAACCCCGGCGCCATCGCCTCGGTGGCCGGCGATCCGGGCGGCAAGTCCTACGGCCTGTACATGTTTGCCAGCTCGGCGGACACGCCCAAGGCCTTCTTCCAGTGGTGCCAGGCCTCCTCCAACGCCTACTATCAGGGCGTCGGCAATACCCTCAGCGAGGTATACTATTACGGCACCCCCGGCTACGGGCCCATGTTCGATCAGGCGTGGCGTGACCTGGCGGCGGACAACCCGGAGGGCTTCGGCCACGCCCAGCGGGACTACGTCCGCGCCGATTTCTACGACAAATACGTGGCCGCCATCTCCCAGGCGGTGGCCGGCTTCGACGTGGCCAATTACAGCATCGCCCTGCGCAACGTGCTGTGGTCCCGCGCCATTCAGCACGGCGTGGGCGGCGCCACCAACGTGTTCACCCGCGCCATGGACGCCCTGGGCGGCTTTGCCAACCAGCCGGAGAGCGAGCTGATCAACGCCATCTACGCCGAGAGCGGGCGGCTCACCGACAGCGGCTCCATCAAGATGTGGGGCGCCTCCGCCCGGCGCTACGGCGTGGAGGGGAAGTCCCTGGCCTATTACAGCAGCTGCTCCAGCGACGTTCAGCTGGGCGTCTACGTCCGGCTGCGGATCAACGAGCCGGCCAACGCCCTGGCCATGCTGGCCGAATACGGCTACGGCGACGCCCCCGTAGGGGAGGGCAGCTATCTCATCTGCCCGGCGGACAACGAGAATCTGGCCGTGACGCCCGGTGCCTCTGGCCTGACCATCAACAACCTCTCCGGCGAGGATGACCAGCAGTTCCGCCTGACGTACTACGCCAGCGGCTACTACACCGTCACCGACAGCGCCGGCGCCCAGCGACTGACAGCCGCAGGAGACGGCGTGACCCTGGCCGCTCCCGGCGCGGACCGCGCCCAGTTCTGGGCTGCAGTGCCGCTGAACAGCGGCTTTGCCCTGCAGAACCGGGCCACCGGGCAGTATCTGTCCGCCGCCAGCTTCTCCGCCGGCGGCGCGGTGACCGTGGCCGACGATGCCGCCCAGTGGCAGCTGGTGCCCGGCGACGCCAACTGGACGCTGACCGGTGCATCCTACCCCACCTACGCCAGCGGCCTCCACGTTGGCTCGTCCTCTTTCCCCTTCCGGGGCATTCTGCGCAGCACCTATTCCATCACCAAGGTCCGCGCGGAGGTTCGGGATTCCAATGACGGCACTATGTTCTATGCCGAGGCCGCGCCCAACGCCCTGTACTACGACCTGAGCCAGATGGACGATCAGATGACCTTCGGCCGGCTGGGCAGCGGGTCCTATACCCTGCTGATCACCGCCAGAGACGCCTCCGGCGGCCGCTTTAAGCTGCGTGAGCCCTTCTTCGTTGCCGGCGACTCGTTCACCGTCACGTTCCGGGCCAACGGCGGCGTGTGCGACGTGAAGACCATGGTCTTCTCCCCCGGCCAGGTGCTGGGCGAGCTGCCCGTGCCCACCAAGGAGGGCAAGGTCTTCATCGGCTGGTACGACGAGGACGAGGAGCTGGTCACCGGCACCAGTGTCATGCCCGCCCGCGACATGATCCTCACCGCCCACTACGCGCCGCTGTTCACCTACACCTTCTACGACCACGACGGCCAGACCGTTCTTGCCACGGGCAAGCTCCGGCGGGGCGACGTCATCCCCCTGCCCAAGGACCCCGCCCGCCCGTCCACGGATGACTATTACTACACCTTTGCCGGCTGGTCCGGCTATACCCCCGGCATGGCCATGCCTAAGTCCGACATTTCCTTTGTGGCCGAGTATGAGGAGCACCCTGTGGAGAAATACACAGAGATCGTGGCCACCGGCGCCTTCCACCTGGTGGACGGCTATCTGCGCGCCATCCCGGCGGGCACCACGGCGGAGAAGCTCCTGGCCACCCTGTCCCCCAGGGACTATATCGCCGTCCACAAGGGCGGTGAAACGGTCAGCGGCGTCGTGGGCACCGGCATGACCGTGGACCTCACCGTGGACGGCAAGAGCGTGGACAGCGCCGTGATCGTCGTCACCGGTGACGTCAACGGCGACGGCCAGATCACGCTGACCGACATGGTGCAGATCCGTGCCCACCTGCTGGGCCGGAGCACCCTGACCGGCGCGGCTCTCCAGGCCGCCGACCTCAACGGCGACGGCCAGCTGACGCTGACCGACATGGTGCAGCTGCGCTCCTACATGCTGGGACGCAGTGAGATCACGCCCAGATAGGCGAAGGAGTGATGACCATGAAGAAACTACGTTCCCTGATCCTCTGCGCCGTCCTCGTATGCGCGATCCTCTTGTCCGCGCTGCCCCTGCGGGCGGAAGCGGCGGGCATGAGCGCGTCCTTTTCGGGCAGCAGCAGCCTCCGCGCCGGCGACAGCGTGACGGTGACCTTCGCCCTGCGCGGCGCTTCCAACCTGTACTCCATCCGCGCCAGCCTGCACTATGACAGCAGCCTGGAGTTCCTCAGCTCCAGCAACCTCATCGGCAACGGCTGGAGCATGGACGGCACCTCCACCATCATGCTGGAGGACCCCAACCAGGCGGCGCCCTTTGGCGGTGGCAGCGTCTTTTCCGTCACGTTCCGGGTGAAAAGCAGCGTGGCGGCGGGCACGTCGGTGACCGCCACCATCGACAACATCAGCGCCACCGACGGTCAGGCGGACTACTACGCCGGCGCCGCCTCCTGGAGTGCCACCATTGCCGCGCCCCTCAGCTCCAACGCCAATTTGAGCAGCCTCAGCTGCGGCAGCGGCACCCTGTCCCCCGCGTTCTCCGCCTCCACTACCACCTATTCCGTCACCGTGCCCTACTCCGTCACCTCTCTGTCCCTGAACTATTCGACCCAGGAGAGCGGCGCCAGGGTGTCCGTGTCCGGCAACAGCCTCAGCGTCGGCTCCAACACGGTCACGGTCACGGTCACGGCCCCCAACGGCAATACGAAAAACTACGTGATCTACGCCACGCGGCAGCAGGATCCCAACTACCGGGCCAGCAGCAACGCCAACCTGTCCTCCCTGTCCGTCAGCGCCGGCACCCTGAGCCCCGCCTTCAGCGCCGACGTGACGGATTACGTGGTGTACGTCCCCTATGAGACAGACCATATTGACCTGAGCGGCGTTGCCCAGGACGGCAAGGCCCGGTCCGTCGCCGGCAGCTCCGCCGATCTGGAGCCAGGGGACAACGAGCTGACCGTGGTCTGCACGGCAGAGGACGGCGCCACCCAGGCGACATACACGGTACACGTATACCGGATGCCCGAATACCAGGGCACTCTGCCGGAGATCACCGGCGGAGAGCCCGCCGACTACACCGCCGTGGACCGGGTCCTTGCCAGGGTCCCCGCCGACCTGAGCGGCTATACCGACGAAAGCGTCCAGGCCCTGCAGAAGGCCGTTGACGCGGTGGTCCGCGATTATCCCGCCGAAAAGCAGGCGGACGTGGACGACATGGCCAAGGCCATTGGGGACGCCATCGGCGCGCTGGCGGAAAAGCCCGCGCCCGTAGACGATCCGGAGCCGATCGTGGACCCGGAGCCTCAGCCCACCGTCTGGGACAGGCTGCTGGCCGTGGGCACGGAGAGCGTCTCCATCCCCTACGTGGCGGATCTCACCGGACCGCTGCCCCTCTGGATCCCCGCCGCCGTGGCGCTGGGACTGCTGTTGCTGCTGTTTTATCTCATCGGCACGCTGATCGGCCGGGCGGTAGGCAAGCGCCGCACGCTGCGCCGCTTGCGGAAGGAGCAGGAGGCCGCTCTAAAGGAGGGCGACGTCGTGCCCGTCGCCGCCAGCGTGGCCGGCGACGAGACGTGGGAGCTTCCGGCGGAGGCGGCCGCCGCCGTAGCGGAGACGGTGGACGGCGAAGAGACTCCGGAGGCCGCGCCCTCTGAAGAGCCGGACGCCCCCGAAGCGCCGGAGACGGAACTGCCCGCCCCGGAAGAGACGGTGTCCCAAGAACCTGTGACCAAGACGCCTGCTCCGGCGGAAGCGGCCCCCGAAGAACCCGTGGCCGAGGCCCCCGCTCCGGCGGAAGCGGTCCTCGAAGAACCCACGGCCGAGACCCCCGCCCCGGTGGAAGCGATCCCTGAAGAACCCGTGGCCGAGACGCCCGCTCCGGTGGAAGCGATCCCCGAAGCGCCGGAGGCCGCCGATCCCCAGCCCCCCGCAGCGGCGGACGTCGGCGATAAAATCAGCCACATGTCCCTGGACGATATGTTGGATCTGGACGAACTTCTGGATGACATCCGCCACATGGAATAACGTAAAACGCGGCCGCCCCTGGGGGCGGCCGCGTTCAGCTTGTCGAAAAAAGCATCGCAGATTTCGCGCCGCGTACCCCAAGGGCATTTGCCTTTGTTGCCGCTCCTTCGTCGCGGACAAAGGCTGGCGCACGGCGCGAAGATATTTGATCGTATTTTGCCGCGGCGTTAAGTGAGCGCCCAAATCTGTGATTTGGCTGCGCGAACTTATGCATGCGAGCGAAGCGAGTCGTAGTACGTGGCAAAATACACCGCTCAGCCTGCAAGTGTGCGAGCGTCTCACGCAAGCGATAAGTAAGCCCCCAAATCTTTGATTTGGCTGGGCGAGCTTATGCGTTAGCTGTGCGCGCAGCAGGTTGCAAGCCTTCTGCCCCAAAACGGCATTGCCGTTTTGGGGCAGTTTAATAGTCCACCTTCATGAGGCACAAGCCCTCCGGCGGTGCGGTGGGGCCGGCCAGGCGGCGGTCCTTGGCCGCCAGGATCGTCTGCACATGCTCCGGCTCCCAGTAGCCCCGGCCCACCTCCAGCAGCGTGCCCACCAGGATGCGCACCATGTTCTGCAAAAAGCCGTTGCCGTGGAAGGTAAAGAGGATCCGGTCCTTCCGCGCCTCGATGAGGATGGTATCCACCGTGCGGACGGTGGATTTTTTCATGCGGGGGTTGCCGCAAAAGCTGGCAAAGTCGTGCTCCCCCTGCAAATACGCCGCCGCCCGGCGCATCCGCTCCACGTCGGGCACGTAGTCCAGCACGGTGACGTAGCGCCGGTCGAACACCGGCTTCACCGGCCCCACGAAGCAGGTGTAGCGATAGGTCTTGCCCAGGGCGTTGTAGCGGGCGTGGAACCGCTCGCCGCAGGGCTTCACCTCCCGCACGGCGATGGCGTCGGGCAGGTAGCGGTTCATGTAGTCCCGTATCTCCTCCGGGGCCTTGTCGGTGTCCAGCATGGCGCTGGCCGTCATGGCCCGCGCGTGGACGCCGGCGTCGGTGCGCCCGGCGCCGATGACCTCCACAGCCTGCCCGGTCAGCTCCGAGAGCACGGCCTCCAGCTTGCCCTGGACGGTGTCCGCGTCCGGCTGGCGCTCCCAGCCGAAAAACCGGGTGCCGTCGTAGGCCACGGTCAGCTTGTAATTCTGTTTCATATTCACACCTCACAGCCAGCCCATGAGCCGGGCAAAATCGTACAGCAGCTTCAGCCCGTAGAAGACGATGACCGCGCCGCAGATCCTGTTGATGACCGTCAGCACCTTCTCGTTGACCCTGCTGCCCACCAGCGACACCACCGTGGCCAGCGCGCTGAACCAGATCACAGAGGCGGAGGCGAAGCCGCCGATGAAAAAGGCGTCCGTTCCCTCCGGCAGCGTGGCCTTGCAGGCCCCCAGCATCATGGTGCCGTCAATGAGAGCCTGGGGGTTGAACCAGGTGACCACGCAGGCGGTGGCCGCCGCCTTCCACAGGGGCACATTCACGTTTTTGCCGCCCTCCAGGCTGGCCTTGGAGCGGATCAGCCCCACGCCGATATAGATGACCAGCAGGCTGCCCACGCCCAGGATCACCTTTTGCAGCCACGGCACCGCCTCCATCAGCGCACCGGCGCCCAGAAAGCAGGCCAGGCCCAGCGTCACGTCGAAGAAAATCACGATCAACACCGTGAGATACAGCTTCCTCCGCCGCTGTGTCAGGGCCGTGTCGATGACAAACAGGTTCTGCATGCCGATGGGCGCGCAGTAGGACAGGCCCAGCAGCAGACCTTGCAGGTAGATATTCATTCGGTTTGCTCCTCGGATGATCTGTCCCCTATCATACCAGAAATCCCGCCAAAAGCAAGAAGGACGCGCTGCGGCAGAAACATCCCGTCATTGCGAGGCCCCAACGGGGCCGTGGCGATCCGTATTCCGGCAAAAGGAGACGGATTCCCACGCCGGTGACGTCGGTCACCGGCTCGGAATGACGGGCTGCGTAACCTGTTGCAGCACGTCTTTCCTATTTATATTTTTATTCCGCGATGCGCTTGATGAAGCAGCGGCGGCGCTTGTGCTGCTCCAGGGGCACGTCCTTCCACTGGTCCTGCACCTTTTCGTTGGTCTCCAGCATGGGGCCGGTCTCGGCGTGGGTGATGCCCATCTCCACGCAGCCGTGGACCACCTTGTTGATCACGGCGGCATTGACGCCCTTGCCCTGATATTTGGGGTCCACCGCGATCAGCAGCAGGTCGATGGTGTCGTTCTTCCGGAAGGCTTTCAGCATATCCACCCAGCCGAAGGGCAGCATCCGGCCCCGGCTCTTCTGCAGCGCTGCGGCGATGGACGGCGCGCCCACGCCCATGGCCACCATCTCCTCGTTCTCGTCCATGACGAAGCCCGCCAGTCTGGGGTTGATGAGGGGGGCAAACTTGATGGAGTACTTTTTGATCTGCTCCTCCGTCAGCTCCACCGTGCCGTAGAGGGGGGAGTAGGCGGTATTCACCAGCCGGAAGAACTTCTTCAGCAGCGGCAGATAGGCCAGGCGGTTCTTGGCCACCACCAGGTGCAGGTGATAGCGGCGCAGCACGAAATCGCTGAGCTTCTGCCAGCGGTTCAGGGTCTTTTCGTCGTATGGCACGGTGATGTAATTCTCCACCCAGTCCACGTCCTTGCCGTAGCCCAGGGCGGTCAGGTGGTCGATATAGTAGGGGAAATTATAATAAGTAAAGAAGCAGCTGCGGCGGTCGAAGCCCTCCACCAGCATGCCCTCCCGGTCCAGGTCCGTGAAGCCCAGAGGCCCCTGCACCTCGTCGCAGCCCTTCTCGGCGGCCCATTTCTCCACGGTGTCGAACAGGGCGTGGGATACCTCCCTGTCGTCAATGAAGTCCACCTGGGTGAAGCGCATCCGTTTGGTGCCCCATTTTTCGTTGGCCTTGCGGCTCAGAATGGCGCCGATGCGGCCCACGATCTCGTCGCCCCGGTACGCCAGCCAGCACCGGGCGTCGCAGTAGGCAAAGGCGGGGTTCTTTTTTGGGTCCCAGTCGGACAGGTCGTCGTCATAGGTGGCAGGCACGAACTCCGGCACGTCCTTGTACATCTCATTGGGCAGGTCCACGAATTTGCGCAGCTGGGCCTTGGTCGTCACTTCCACGATCGATACCATATGGCATCCCTCCTTAACACACGGTCTCAGTGTATCGCCTTTTTCGACAAAATGCAAGTCTGACCCTATTTTATGCCCGGCGGAGCAAAAAAAGCAGTGGCAAAGGGGCGCTGAGCTGTGCTATACTTGTCCCATCCGAAAAAACAGGAGGTTGCAGACCATGGAGCTGCGCTGGTACGATATTTTGCAGGAGGACGGCACGCCCTCCACCGACTATTTGAGCGAGGAGCGGCGGCAGCGGGCCGAGGCCATGCGCTTCGAGGCCGACCGGCTGCGCACCGTGGCCGGGGAGAATCTGGCCCGTGAGATGCTCTCAGAGCGTATGGGCTGCTCCCCCGCCGACGTCCCCCTTCGGTGGGACGACAACGGCAAGCCTGTGGTACCCGGCACCGGGCTGTACGTCAGTATCAGCCACTCCGGGGCCTACGCCGTCTGCGCCGTGGACGACAGGCCCATCGGCGTGGATGTGGAGACGGTGCGGGACGTGGATGAGAAGTTCATGCGCCGGGTGTGCAGCGAGGAGGAGTTGGCCTACGTGGAGCGGGGCGGCGACGTGCAGCAGCGCTTCTGGGAGCTGTGGACGGCCAAGGAGGCCATCTTCAAGCTCACCGGCCACGGTCCCCTGCTGCGCCTGAGCAAGTTCGCCCTGCCGGAGGGCGTCACCGTGTGCTACACGGCGCAGTACGGCTGTGCCCTGACGGTGGCCTTCGGCCCGGCGGAATAAGGGGGCTCGGCTATGTATCGCATCGGCATCGATCTGGGCGGCACCAACATCGCCGTGGGCGTCGTCAACGAGCGCTATGAAATCGTCTCCCACACCAGCGTGCCCACACTGGCCCACCGGAGCGCCGAGGCCGTCATCGCCGACATGGGCGACGCGGTGCAGGCGGCGCTGGACCAGGCGGGCCTCACCGCCGCGGATTGCGCCTCCATCGGCGTGGGCTCCCCCGGCACCTGCGACTCCGACCGGGGCGTGGTGGTGCGGGCCTACAATCTGGGCTGGCACGAGGTGCCCGTCTGCCAAATGCTGACGGACCGCTTCGGCATCCCCGCCCGCCTCAGCAACGACGCCAACTGCGCTGCCCTGGCCGAATACGTGGCCGGGGCCGGCGTGGGCTGCCGGGACATGGTGCTCATCACCCTGGGCACCGGCGTGGGCGGCGGCATCATCATCGACGGCAAGATCTACGCCGGCATGCGCTCGGCGGGGGCCGAGCTGGGCCACACCGTGCTGGTGCTGGACGGCGAAAGCTGCACCTGCGGCCGCCGGGGCTGCTGGGAGGCCTACGCCTCCGCCACCGCCCTCATCCGCCAGACCGGGCAGGCCGCTCTGGCCCACCCGGACTCGCTGCTGGCACAGATCCCCGCCCAGGACATCAACGGCCGCACCGCCTTTGACGCCGCCGACCGGGGCGACGCGGCGGCCCAAGCCGTGGTAGACCGCTACTGCGAATACGTGGCCGCAGGGCTTACGGATCTGGTGAACGCCCTGGCTCCGGAGCGGATCCTGATCGGCGGCGGCGTCAGCCGCCAGGGCGAGCGGCTCCTGGGCCCTATCCGGGAGTACGTGGCCACCCACTGCTTCGGCCAGCGCGAGGGCGCCATCCCCGTCATCGCGGCGGCCAGGCTGGGCAACGAGGCCGGCATCATCGGCGCCGCGGCATTATAAAAAAAGAGGAGCTGATCGGCCCGATCAGCTTCTCTTTTCTTCATTCATGGGCCTGGCCGCCCTGTCGGATGGCCTCCCTCTCCCGGCACAGCTCGGCGTATAGCTCCTGGGGCGTCCAGGCGGCGTTGGTGGGGGTCAGCACCGCCTTCAGCGCTATGCGGATCTTCTTGCGGCGCAGCTCCGCCAGCACCGTGTCCAGCTGGCGCTCATGGAGGTCCGCCATCACCAGCAGCTCCTCCGTAAACGGCTCCGTCGGAGGTTCTCCCCCCGCCTGGCCGGACAGGAGCTGGCTCAGCGTGATGCCCCACTGCGACCGCAGCACGGTCTGCGTCCGGCAGCCGCAGCGCAGGGCGATGACCTGGAGCGCCGCCCGCTTTTGCGGGGCGATATTGAACAGCAGCAGTGTGGACATGGCTCGCGCCTCCTCTCCGCCCCATCCTACCACAAATCGCCGCCGGGCTCAAGCCGGTGGATTATTTTTCTTCCCTTTTTTGCCAGGATTTGCTATACTGATATGTTAGAGTGAGAATTTGCCCGAAAGGGGGCCGTTGCCGTGAAAAAAACATGGGCCGTCCTGTGCGCCGCGCTGTGCCTGGCGCTGCTGTGCGCCTGCGGCCAAAAGCGCGTCGATCCCGTGCCCGGCGGGCCGCGGCCGGAACCGGAGGCGCCCCGGCTGACCTCCCTGGTCTGCAGCAATGGGGAGCTGACCCTCCGTTTCCACAAGGGGGAGGACGGCGCCTGGCTGTGGACGGACAACACCGCCTATCCGCTGGACGGCTCCTGTGTGGATGAGCTGGCAGCCTGCGCCTTGGCCCTGGAGGACCTGGCCCCCGTCCCCGATCCCGCCGGGCCGGAGACCTACGGTCTCTACGACGCCAGAAAATACGTGACGCTGGGATATTCCGACGGCACGTCCGTCACCTGGCGCTTCGGCACCCAGTCGGAGGACGGCGCCTACTACTGCTCCTCCGACGCCGACCTGGAGCGCGTCTGCCTGGCCCCCGACACGCTGCTGGCGCGGATGGGCCAGGGCATCTACACCATGGCCGTGCTGCCCGACCTGCCCGCCCCGTCGGTGGACCAGCTCCGGGAGGTGTCGGTGAGCCGGGACGGCTACACCGACCGGCTGACCACGACCGACGGCCGGTGGCTGCGCTCCGGCAGCGACGTGACGGTGGACCCGGACGTACAGCAGCTGCTCTCGTCCCTGTGCGGCCTGTCGCTGACGCGGTGCGTGGACTTCGCCCCCTCGGCAGGCGCAGCGGCGCTGTGCGGCCTGGAACCTCCCGCCGCCGTGGTGCAGGTGATATGCGCCGAGGCGGAGAACTCCTACACGCTGACCGTGGGCGGCCTCACGGAGGACGGCGCGTCCTGCTACGTCACAGTGAACGAGGACACCACCATTTACCTCATGGACGCATCCGCGCTGGAAACGGTGCGGACCTGGAAAGGATAGGGTACGGACCATGCGAATTCTGATCGTTGAAGACGAGGTGCGGCTGGCCCAGACGCTGGCGGACCTGCTCAAGCGCCAGGGCTACACCTCGGACGTATGCCACGACGGCGTGTCCGGCCTGGACAACGCCGCCTCCGGCATCTATGACCTGGTGCTGCTGGACGCCATGCTGCCCGGCATGGACGGCTTCACCCTGCTGCGCCAGCTCCGCGGCGGCGGCCACGCGGTGCCCGTGCTGATGCTGACCGCCCGCAGCGACGTGACGGACCGGGTCCACGGGCTGGACAGCGGCGCTGACTACTACCTGACCAAGCCCTTTGAACCCACGGAGCTGCTGGCCTGCATCCGGCTGCTGCTGCGCCGGGGCGGCGGCGAGGCCAGGCTGGACGACGCCGTGACCTGCGGCGATCTGCGGCTGGAGAGCGGCACCTTCACCCTGAACTGCCAGGAGCGGTCCGTGCGCCTGAGCCGCCGGGAGTACGACCTGATGGAGCTGCTCATGCGCAACGGCTCCCAGATCGTCACCAAGGAGCAGCTGCTCTTAAAAGTCTGGGGCTACGACTCCGACGCCGAGGACAACAACGTGGAGGTCTACATCTCCTTCCTGCGCCGGAAGCTGACCCATCTCCATTCCGCCGTGCGCATCAAGACCATCCGCCTGGTGGGCTACTGCCTGGAGGTGGAGTCATGATCCGCAAACTGCGCTGGAAGGTGGTGGCCGTCACCATGAGCGTGGTGACGGCGGTGCTGCTGCTGGCACTGACCGCCGTGTTCCTCTCCTCCCGCTCCGCCATGGAGAGCCGCACCCGCCAGGAGCTGCAGCAGGCGCTCCAGGGCGCGCTGGACGGACCTATGCGTCCCGGCCAGGATGGCGGCATCCCCTGCTTCACCGCCGAGGTCTACGCCGGGGGCACCGTGCGCGTCAGCGGCAGCAGCTATTTCGACCTGGACGACGAGGACACCCTGCTGGAGATCGTGACGGCCACCCTCTCCCGGCGGGAGGACTCCGGTGTGCTGGAGGACTACCACCTGCGGTATCTGCGGGAGAACGGCCCCCTGTCCATCCGCATCGCCTATGCCGACAGCTCGCTGGAGCAGTCCACCCTCCGCTCCCTCACCGGCACCACCGCTCTCATCGGCCTGGCGGCCTTCGCGGTGCTGTTCGGCTTCAGCTATCTGCTCTCCGGCCTTGTCACCCGCCCGGTGGAGAAGGCCTGGCAGGAGCAGCAGCGGTTCCTCTCCGACGCCTCCCACGAGCTGAAGACGCCGCTGACGGTGATATTGTCCTCGGCGGATCTCCTGTCCGGGGCCGTGGGCGACGAGGGACAGGGCTACGTGGACAACATCCGCAGCGAGTCCCGGCGGATGAAAAAGCTGGTGGAGAGCATGCTGACCCTGTCCCGCGCCGACGATGGCGCCCACAGGCTGGTGTTCTCCCCGCTGGACCTGAGCGACGTGGTCACCGACACGGCGCTGCTCTTTGAGCCGGTGGCCTTTGAGGCCAACCGACAGCTGCTCTACGACATCCAGGAGCACCTGCAGACCAGCGGCGACGGTGACAAGCTGCGCCAGCTGGTGGGCATCCTGCTGGACAACGCCATCAAGTACGCCCCGGAGCACGAGCCCATCCGCCTGACCCTGACCGGGGCGGACAAGTCCGCCTGCCTCACGGTGGAAAACGGCGGTGCGCCTCTGTCCCCGGAGGCGGTGGAGCACCTCTTTGACCGGTTCTACCGGGCGGACAGCGCCCGGTCCGGCGCCCAGGGCTTCGGCCTGGGCCTCTCTATCGCCAAGTCCATTGTCACCGAGCACGGCGGCACCATCCGCTGCGAGAGCGACAGCCGGTCCACCCGCTTCATCGTCACACTGCCCCTGGGCAGGTGACGCTCCAGGGGGTTGACACGCCCCGTCAGCCGGTGTTATAATGCCATCGCTTCATTAAATATCGTACACAGGAGCAGGTATTGGAAGTCGGGTGAGAGTCCCGCACAAGGCCGTTGCTGTCATTTGCGTCAAGCCGCGGACAAGAAGCCACTGGGAAACCGGGAAGGCGTCCGCCGCCGGGAAGACCCCGCGCAATGAGTCAGAATACTTGCCTGCTCCCCCGCCACGAATGTGGTGCGTTCGGCTCTGCGGATCTCCGGAGTTGTGGACGGCGTGTTTCCCCGGCCATTTCGGTGGCCGCTCTTGTCGCGTCATCACGCCCCTTCTCCGCCCGCGAGCAGCTCGCGGGCGGTTTGTTTTTTCGGTATATCGGGTCATTCCCCTATACATAGATCACAAGAAAAAGAAAGGAAGATTGCAATGAAACCCGTGAAATCCCTTATTGCCCTGCTGCTGGTGGCTGTGATGGCCCTGGCCCTGGCTGCCTGCGGCGGCAAGACCCCCGCTCCCGTGGACCCCGTAGATCCCGGCCAGCAGGAGGATCCCGGCCAGCAGGAGGACCCCACTCCCACTGAGCCCACCGATCAGGAGAAGGCCGACGAGGTGGCCGCTCTGATCGACGCCATCTACGTCCAGGAGCGCACCGACAAGACCGACGAGCAGTGCGCCGCCGCCAAGGCCGCCTGGGATGCCCTGACCGACGCCCAGAAGGAGCTGGTGGAGGGCGAGGAGGCCGATCCCGACTACTTCGGCCGCGACACCGGCGACGCCGCCAAGGACGATCCCCGCAACGGCGACGAGATCGGCGAGAAGGAGCTGCTGGTGGTCAGCTTCGGCACCTCCTTCAACGAGAGCCGCGCTGAGGACATCAAGGGCATCGAGGACGCTCTGCAGCAGGCCTATCCCGACTGGTCCGTCCGCCGCGCCTTCACCGCCCAGATTATCATCAACCACGTCCAGGCCCGCGACGGCGAGAAGATCGACAACGTGGAGCAGGCTCTGGAGCGCGCCGTATCCAACGGCGTCAAGACCCTGGTGATCCAGCCCACCCACCTGATGCACGGCGCCGAGTACGACGAGCTCATGGGTGTTCTGGCGGACTACGAGGATAAGTTTGAGACCGTCAAGGTGGCCGAGCCCCTGCTGGGCGAGGTCGGCTCTGACGCCACCGTCATCAACGCCGACAAGCAGGCCGTCGCCCAGTACGTGGTGGCCGCCGCCGTGGCGGATGCCGGCTTCGATTCCCTGGAGGCCGCTGACAAGGCCGGTGTGGCCTTCGTGTTCATGGGCCACGGCACCGCCCACACCGCCAAGGTGACCTATTCTCAGATGCAGACCCAGATGAACACCCTGGGCTACAAGAACGTCTTCATCGGCACCGTGGAGGGCGAGCCGGAGGAGACCGCCTGCGAGAACATCAT
>DGHJ01000044.1:0-11135 GCA_002392625.1 Oscillospiraceae bacterium UBA3851 | reverse complement strand
GCCGGCGACCACGCCAACAACGATATGGCCGATCCTGAAGACGCCGAGTCCTGGATCAGCATGTTCAACGCCAGCGGCAAGTTCGAGAAGGTCGACACCCAGATCGCCGGCCTCGGCCGCATTGCCGACGTCCAGGCCCTGTACGTGGACCACACCGGCGCCGTCATGGCCGAGCTGGCCAAGTAACGCAGGGGTGTGTCTTTCCATGAAAAAGCTTTTTGCGCTGCTGTCGCTGCTGGCCCTGTGCTGCACGCTGCTGGCCGCCTGCGGCGGCAGCGGCAAAAAGGAGCCCGCCCTGCCGGACGGCACCTACACCGCCGCGTTCAAAACCG
This sequence comes from Oscillospiraceae bacterium UBA3851, assembly GCA_002392625.1. Classification (GTDB taxonomy): domain Bacteria; phylum Bacillota; class Clostridia; order Oscillospirales; family Oscillospiraceae; genus Vescimonas. The sequence goes on along the minus strand of DGHJ01000044.1, from coordinate 10,803 downwards.
ATAACGGCATGTTCCACGTCAGCGAGGCCAACGAGGGCAGGGGCGTTCTGACGGTGAAGGACGGCCAGATGACCATTCACGTGTCCCTGGCCTCCAAGAACATCCTCAACCTCTTCCCCGGCACGGCAGAGGACGCCCAGAAGGACGGCGCCGTCCTGCTCCAGCCCACGGTGGATACCGTCACCTACTCCGACGGTCTCTCTGACGAGGTCTACGGCTTCGACATCCCCGTGCCCGCTTTGGATGAGGAGTTCCCCTGCGCCCTGGTGGGCGCCAAGGGGAAGTGGTACGACCACCAGGTCTCCGTCTCCGATCCCCAGCCCCTGGAGACCCCCGCCGACTGACTGCCCGTCATTCTTTTTCCCCTCCCTGCATAGGATAGGGGAAAGAGAAAAAGGAGGGGTCCTGTGGGCGAGGAACGCAGCGGCGATATCGACGATCTGATCTTCGGCGATGTCCGGGAGATCAGCGACAGATGAAAAAGCACCCGCGTCACTTCAAAGACGCGGGTGCTTTATTTATATTCCATATATTCCATTATTCGATCGTTCCGCCGCCCAGGACGGTGTCCCCGTCGTAAAGCACCACCGCCTGTCCGGCGGTGACAGCCCGCTGCGGCTCGTCGAAATCCACCTGCATCCGCCCATCCGGCAGGGGCGTGGCGGTGGCAGGGGCGTCCGTCTGGCGGTAACGGGTCTTGGCGGTGCAGCGGATGGGTCCCTCCGGCGCCTCGCCGCTGATCCAGTTGACGGCGCAGGCGGTGAGGCCCGTGCGGAACAGGCGGTCGTTGTCCCCCAGGGTCACGGTGTTGGCGACCGGGTCCTTGTCCAGCACGTACACGTGGCGGCCCAGGCTGATGCCCAGCCCCTTCCCCTGGCCGATGGTGTAGCAGGGCAAACCCCGGTGGCGGCCCAGCACCGCGCCGTTCTCATCCACGAAATCGCCGGGCGTCAGCGTCACGCCGCTGCGCCGGAGAAAGCTCACGTAGTCGCCGTCAGGCACGAAGCAGATGTCCTGGCTGTCCGCCCGGTCGGCGTTGCGGAGGCCGGCCCGTCGGGCCTGCTCCCGGATGGCGGGCTTGTCGTAGTCCCCCACCGGCAGCAGCAGGTGGCTGAGCTGGCGCTGCTTCAGCTGATAGAGCACGTAGCTCTGGTCCTTGCCCCGGTCGGCGCAGCGCAGCAGGCGGTATTTGCCTGTGGCTTCGTCATAAGCCACGCGGGCGTAGTGCCCGGTGGCCAGATAGTCGTAGCCCAGAACAAGCGCCTTTTCCAGCAGGGCGCCGAATTTCAGGCAGCGGTTGCAGTCGATGCAGGGGTTTGGCGTGCGCCCGGCGCAGTACTCCGCCACGAACCGGTCCGTCACGTCACGGCGGAATCGGTCCACCTCGTTGAACACGTAAAATTGCATACCCAACCGGTATGCCACAGCCCGCGCCTCCTCGGCGGCCTCGGCGCTGCAGCACTTGCTGTCGTCGCCGGGCAGCAGCTTCAGCATGGCGCCGTCGCAGTCATAACCCCGCTCCAGCAGCAGCACGGCGGCGGCAGAGCTGTCCACCCCGCCGGACATGGCCACCAGCACTTTGTTCTTCATTGGCCTTCTTCTCCCCGCTGCGCGTGCAGAAACGCCCGGTAGCCCAGGGCATCGCTGAGCCCCACCAGCTCCCGCGGGAATCCGCCGTCCGGCACAAAAATGTCCGTTTCCAGCGTATACTCCTGGCTCGCCCGGTCCGGCAGCGCTACCGTAGCCGTGGTCCCCTCGCCCTGGCGGGAGGTCAGCAGCAGCCGCCCGCCGTGGCCCTCGGCGATGCGACGGCAAAGGGGCAGGCCAAGACCCAGACCGTGAGGCAAGGGATCCGTCCGCTCCGGGTGCAGATATCGTTCGTAGATCAGCTCCATCTGCTCCGGCGGGATGCCGCAGCCGTCGTCCGCCACCGTCAGCAGGACCTGACCGCTCCGGAAATCCAGCGACACGTCGATGTGCCCGCCGGCGGGGGTGAATTTCATGGCGTTGGAAAGCAGGTTCCACACCATCCGCTCGCCGTATCCCTCGTGGATACTCACCATATGGCGCTTCTCGGTGCTGCGGAAGGTCAGCGTCAGCTTCTGCTCCTGCGCCAGGGGCTGTGCCAGGCGGACCAGCTCCTCCAGCCACGGTACGATATTCAGCTCCGTCCCGCAGACGACCCTCTCTCCCTCCAGCTGCGAAAGATCGAACATGTTGTTCACGAGGCGCAATATCCGGTAATAGCTCTGGGTCAGAATGGCAGCGTATTTCCCGTCCTCCGCGCCGCGCTGTGCCGGTTCCGCATTCAGGTACTGCAGAGCGGTATGGATATTGCCCAGCGACGAGCTGATCTGAGACGCCACGCTGCCCAGCACCTGGCTCAGCAGCTCCGTGTCCCGTTTTCGCTCCACGTCACGCCCCCCTTTCCTCATGTATAAGCATGGCAGACCTGGGAAAAAATATCCCCGGAAGATCCCGCCAAAAGCCCCTTCTTTCACGCTTCACTATAGCAGAACGGCGCCGGAAAAACAAGGAAAATGTCGACCTGGCGCCGTCGGGAAAATTTTTGCAAAAAAGGGTTGCATTTTCTGTATTTTTGCATATAATACTAAACGTACCATACATTTGATATATTCCATTAGAGAGGACGTAGTTTATGAGCATTAAAATCGGTATCAACGGCTTTGGCCGTATCGGGCGCATGGTCATGCGCGTCAGTCTGAACCACCCTGACATTGAGATCGTCGGCATCAACGACCTGTGCCCCGCCGACTATTTGGCCTATATGCTGAAGTACGACACCATGCATGGCAAGTTCGAGGGCACCGTGGACGCCACCGAAAACACCATCATCGTCAACGGCCACAGCATCCCGGTGTACGCCGAGCGCGACCCCTCCAACCTGCCCTGGGCCAAGCTGGAGGCTGAGTACGTCATCGAGTCCACCGGCCTGTTCCTGACCAAGGAGAAGGCTGCCGCCCATATCCAGGCCGGCGCCAAGCACGTAGTCATGTCCGCTCCCTCCAAGGACGATACCCCCATGTTCGTGGTGGGCGTCAATGAGGACACCTACACCTCCGACATGGTCTTCGTCTCCAACGCCAGCTGCACCACCAACTGCCTGGCCCCCATCGCCAAGGTGCTGAACGACAACTTCGGCATTACCGAGGGCCTGATGGCCACCGTTCATTCCACCACCGCCACCCAGAAGACCGTGGACGGCGTGTCTCTGAAGGACTGGCGCGGCGGCCGTGCCGCTTCCGGCAACATCATTCCCAGCTCCACCGGCGCCGCCAAGGCCGTGGGCAAGGTCATCCCCGCCCTGAACGGCAAGCTGACCGGCATGTCCTACCGCGTGCCCACTCTGGACGTGTCCGTGGTGGATCTGACCGTCAACCTGGCCAAGCCCGCCACCTACGACGAGATTTGCCAGGCCATGAAGGCCGCCTCCGAGGGCGAGCTGAAGGGCATCCTGGGCTACACCGAGGAGTCCGTGGTGTCCTCCGACTTCCTGGGCGACACCCGCACCTCCATTTTCGACGCCAAGGCCGGCATCGCCCTGACCGACACCTTCGTGAAGGTCGTGTCCTGGTACGACAACGAGATCGGCTACTCCGACAAGATCCTGTGCCTCATCGAGCACATGTATTCTGTGGATCACAAATAATCCCTATACCTGTTTTCCTTCCTTTTTTGTTCCGGAAATGTCGCCGCCCCCTCCGGGGCGGCGCTATTTCCATCCGCCGCAAATCACGAAGCGGGGCAATACGCGCCCCGTTCGGAAAGGACCTTACTGTCATGGCACAACACCATATCCTCACCAGCCGGCTCAGCATGGACAGCGACATTCCCCTCTACGCCCAGCTGGTGGGCATCATCAAGCACAATATCTCCTCCGGCGCCCTGGCCATCGGGCAGCTGCTGCCCTCCGAGTCGGAGCTGTGCCGGGCGCTGGACATCAGCCGCAACACCGTGCGCCAGGCCATCGGCGAGCTGGAGGCCGAGGGGCTGGTGGTGCGCAAGCGGGGCAAGGGCACCTTCGTCTCCGATCCCAACGCCACCCGCCGGGGCGTGCAGTACTCCTTCACCACGGAGGTCTCCTCCATGGGTAAGACGCCCTCCTCCACCCTGGTGGACTTTGCCGTGATCCCCGCCGATGACGACATCTGCCGCAAGATGGAGCTGCCGGAGGGCACCAACGTCTACTGCTTCACCCGCGTGCGCAACGTGGACGGCCAGCCCCTGATCCTGGAGACCAGCTACTACCCCCAGTACATCTACCCCAACCTGACCCGCGACATGGTGGAGACCCACAGCTTCTACAGCCTGCTCTACCACGTGGGCATCACCCCCGCCGCCGCGGAGGAAACCTACGAGGCCGTGGTGCTGGACGCCCGCTGCGCCGCCCTGCTGGGCGTGTCCGAGGGCTCCTGCGCCTTCTACCACCGCCGCCGCACCCGCACCGACGATGGCCGCATCTACGAGTACACCTGCAGCTATCTCCGCTCCGACCGGGTGAAGCTGGACGTGCATATGCAGAAGAGCGGCGTCACCTTTGCCCGCTCCATCGACTGACCCCTTTTCCGCCCCCGCCTGCGCGGGGGCGGTTTTTTGCTTGTGGGCATGATTGCAAATGTATGGAACATTCTATTATTCTTTTGTGGAAAAGTTGTGAAAAATGTGAATATCCCACAAAAACAGGCTCTTTTTTTCGTACAGGATTATATGCAAAAGGTGCTGACAGTACAAGTTTTTGTGGTATAATCAACTTGGAACAAAAAGGGCCGCGCTGCGCGGCACATCAGGAAGGAGACGGTTATCATGCCCATCAAAGTCGGTATCAACGGTTTTGGCCGTATCGGCCGTGTCATTCTGCGGATCCTGGCGGAGCATCCGGACAAGTACGAGATCTGCGGCATCAACCTGCGCAAGGCGGACCTGCCCTACATGGTCTATCTGGTCAAGTACGATTCCGTGTTCCGCTGCTTCAACGGCACGGTGGAGCACCAGGACGGCTACCTGGTGATCAACGGCCATAAGATCAAGGTCTTCAGCGAGAACGACGCCGTGATGATCCCCTGGCACACCTGCGGCGCGGAGTACATCATCGAGTCCACCGGCGCCTTCTGCACCATGGAGAAGGCCATGCGCCACTTCAAGGGCGGGGCCAGGAAGGTCATCATCACCGCCCCCGCCAAGGACGAGGTGACCCCCACCTTCGTGTACGGCGTCAACCACCAGGGCTATCAGCCCGATATGGACGTGATCTCCAACGCCAGCTGCACCACCAACTGCCTGGCCCCCCTGGCCAAGGTCATCCACGATGAGTTCGGCATCGAGCAGTCCCTCATGTCCACCATCCACGCCTCCACCGCCAAGCAGAAGGCCGTTGACTCCCGCGGCGGCAGCGACTGGCGCACCGGCCGTTCCATTCTGAACAACATCATCCCCAGCTCCACCGGCGCCGCCAAGGCCGTGGGCCGCGTCATCCCCTCCCTGAAGGGCAAGATGACCGGTATGTCTTTCCGCGTGCCTACCGCCGATGTGTCTGTGGTGGACCTGACCGCCCGTCTCAGCCGCACCACTACCTACGCCGAGATCTGCTACGCCATTCGCCACGCCTCCGAGACCACCATGAAGGATATCATCGGCTACACCTCCGACCAGGTGGTGTCCACCGATCTGATCGGCAACCCCTGCCCCTGCATTTTTGACGAGACCGCCGGCATCATGCTGGACCACGACTTCGTCAAGCTGATCGCCTGGTACGACAACGAGTTCGGCTACAGCAACATGGTGGTGCGCATGATGGAGCACATGTATTCCGTGGATCATCCCGACGAAGAAACCGTCGAAAAGTAAACTTTTTCCTCCCCTATCGGCCGCCCTTTCCGGGCGGCCGATCTTTTTTGTAACGATTGCGTGAACAATCCGCCCCGTCGCTTGCTTTCCCGCCGCCGCCGTGGTAGACTTCTTTATCATTATGATGGATGAATATGCGGCCTGGCCGCTTCCGTTTTGTGTCGAAGGAGATCTGACAATGCAGAGCTTCAGCGTAAAAAAACCGTTGACGATCTTCGTGGCCGTGCTGGCCGTGCTGATCCTGGGCGTGGTGGCGTATCTGAAGATGACGCCGGACCTGATGCCCAACATGAATTTCCCCTACGCCATCATCGTCACCGCCGATCCCGGCGCCAGTCCGGAGACGGTGGAGGCGGTGGTCACGCGCCCCATGGAGCAGACCATGGCCACCCTGGACCGCATCAAATCGGTCACCTCCTCCAGCCGGGACAGCATGTCCCTGGTGGTGCTGGAGTTTGAGGACAACGTGAACATGGACACCGTGGGCGTGGACATCCAGCAGAAGATCGAGCTGCTGAAGGGCCAGTGGGACGACGCCGTGGCCACCCCTTATGTGCTGAAGATCAACCCCTCCATGCTGCCGGTGGAGGTGGCCGCCGTGTCCTACGCCGGCAAGGACGTGTACGCCCTTAGCGACTTTGTGACGGACACGCTGACGGCCAAGCTGGACGGCATCTCCGGCATCGCCCAGGTGGCCGTCAGCGGCACCGTATCCACTCAGGCCCACGTGGTGCTGAGCCAGCAGAAGCTGGACGTGCTGAGCGGCGTGATCTCCGAGGCGCTGAACAAACAGCTGGATGAGGCGGAAACGCAGCTCCGTGAGGCCCGTGACCAGATCGAGGCGGCCCGGCAGGCCATGAAGGACGCCGAGCAGTCCGCCATCGGCGGTGCGGTGGAGGACGCTCTCCGCTCTGTACAGGCGGGACTGACCACCCTGCAGCAGCAGCGCAACGAGCTGGCCGAGCGGATCGACCGTCTGGAGCAGCTCTCCGAAGTTCTATCCCGCACGGATGCGCAGCTGGCATCCATACGGGCGCAGATTGCCGCCCTGCAGCTGGATGAGGATGCGGACCAGGAACAGCTGGCCAAACTGCGGCAGGAAGAATCCGAGCTGAGCCAGATGCGGGAATCCGTCGTGGCCAGTATGGCCGCACAGGGCACCACCCCGGAGGAGGCGCAGCAGCAGATCGATGCGCTGCGCGGCACGCTGAGCCAGCTCGATAGCACCATAGACAATCTCACCAAGGACTCCACCATCGCCGCCCTCTCTCAGCAGGTAACCAGCGGCCTCATCTCCGGCCTGGACGCCATCACTCAACTGAGCACCGGCACCGTGCAGATCACCCAGGCACTGGCCCAGATCGACCAGGGACTTGCCTCCGTCAGCGAGTACCGGGAGCAGGTGGCGCAGCAGGCGGATCTGAGCGGCATGCTGAGCATCAGCACCGTCTCCGGCATCCTGACGGCCCAGAACTTCTCCATGCCCGCCGGGTATATCAATGACGACGACGGCGTGCGCTACATGGTCTCCGTGGGCGACGCCTTTGAAAGCCGCAAGCAGCTGGAGGACCTGCTCCTCTTCGACCTGGGAATCGAGGGCGTGGACCCCATCTATCTCCACAGCGTGGCGGACGTGTTCATCACCGACAACTCCGACGAGATCTATGCCAAGCTCAACGGGGAGAACGGCATCATCCTCAGCTTCACCAAGCAGTCCAACTTCGCCACGGCGGAGGCCTCCGACAACATTGCCGCCCGCTTTGCCAAACTGGAGCAGGAGTACGACGGCCTGCACTTCCACACTCTGATGGACCAGGGCGACTATATCCACCTGATCGTAAAGACCATCATCTCCTCCCTGCTGTGGGGTGCGCTGTTTTCCGTGGTGGTGCTGTTCCTGTTCCTGCGTGACTGGCGGCCCACTCTCATCACGCTGCTGAGCATCCCCACCAGCGTCATCTTCGCTGTGGTGCTTATGTACTTCACCGGCGTCACCGTCAACATGATCTCCCTCAGCGGCCTGGCCGTGTCGGTGGGTATGCTGGTGGACAACTCGGTGGTGGTCATCGAAAACATCTACCGCCTGCGGGCCAAAGGCGCCACGGTGGTGCAGGCCGCCGTGTCCGGCGCCCGGCAGGTGCTGGGGGCCATCGTATCCTCCACGCTGACCACCGTGTGCGTCTTTCTGCCCATCGTGTTCGTGGAGGGCATCACCCGCCAGCTCTTTACCGATCTGGCCCTGACCATGAGCTATTCCCTGCTGGCCAGCCTCATTGTGGCGCTGACCCTGGTGCCCGCCATGGCCAGCGGCCTGCTGCGAAAAGAGAAGCCGGCCAGGCCCGGCCTGCTGGACCGGGTCTACCCCGTCTACCGCAAGGCCGCCGCCTGGTCCCTGGACCACAAGGCCGTGGTTTTATTGCTGGCGCTGGCGCTGCTGGCGGGCTCCGCCTGGGGCGCCGTGGGCCGGGGCTTCACCTTCATGCCGGAGATCGACATGAACAACGTGAATATCACCGTCACCATGCCGGAGGACTGCGACCGGGAGACCGCCGTAGAGCTGGCCGACGAGGTGGCCCGCCGGGCCATGACCGTGGACAGCGTGGAGACCGTGGGCGCCATGATGAGCAGCGGCTCCGGGCTGACCATGCTCGGCGGCCAGGGCGGAACCTATGACGTGACGCTGTACATCACCCTGCCGGAGGGCGCCTTCGGCATGGAGGCCGGGCGGAAGATCGAGGCCCTGTGCGCCGATCTTCCCTGCCAGGTCACCGCCGACACGGTGATGAACATGGATATGCTCACCGGCTCCGGCATCTCTGCCAAGCTCTACGGCGAGGATATGGAGGACCTGCAGTCCGCCGCCCGGACGCTGGCCGAGGCCATGGTGGCCGTGCCCGGCACCGCCAACGTGTCCGACGGGCTGGAGGATGCCGCCCCAGCCCTCCACATCTCCATCGACCGCACCGAGGCCATGAAGCGCGGGCTCACCGTGGCCCAGATCTACATGCAGGTGGCCGCCGCCCTCACCGACTCTGCCACCACTGGCTCCATGACGCTGGACGACGCCCGCATGGACGTGATCATTGAGTCCGACGAGAGCAGCCGCGTCACCCGCGAGACGCTGCTGGAGCTGCCCATCAGCACCGGCAGCTCCCTGTCCTCCCTGAGCGGCTCCATCGGCAATATGTCCGCCATGATGGGCGGCGCCGGCGGCGACCTCTCTGCCATGATGGGCGCCATGGGCGGCTCCGCCGGCCTCAGCCTGCCGGAGAGCGGCGGCGACGCAACTGAATCCTTCCCCCTGGGCGAGGTGGCCACCGTGGAGGAGACCGTCAGCCTCAGCACCATCCAGCGGGAGCAGCAGCGGCGCTACCTGACCGTCAGCGCCGACATCGCCGAGGGGTACAACGTGACCAAGGTCACCGCCGCCGTGCAGCGCTCCACCGCAGGTCTGGCTTTGCCAGACTCCGTCACCCTGGCCTACGACGGCGAGAGCGAGGCCATTCTGGAGGCCATGGGGCAGGTGCTGCTGATGGTGGTGCTGGGCATCGCCCTGGTCTACTTCATCATGGTGGCCCAGTTCCAGTCCCTCAAGTCCCCCTTTATCGTCATGTTCACCATCCCGCTGGCCTTTACCGGCGGCTTCCTGGCTCTGCTGATCTCCGGCATGGAGCTGAGCGTCATCTCCCTCATCGGCTTCGTGATGCTGGTGGGCATCATCGTCAACAACGGCATCGTGCTGGTGGACTACATCAACCAGCAGCGCCAGGCGGGCATGGAACGCCGGGAGGCCATCATCGACGCCGGCGTCACCCGCATGCGGCCCATCCTCATGACCTCCCTGACCACCATCCTGGGCCTCATCGTCATGGCCCTGGAGCGGAACGTTGGCACCTCGCTGATGCAGCCGGTGGCGCTGGTGTGCATCGGCGGACTGCTGTACGCCACGCTGATGACGCTGTTCGTGGTGCCGTGTATGTACGACATGCTCAACAAGCGGGAGCTGCGCAAGGTGGACGAGGAAGAATTGAAGACCGTGGATCTGTAAAACAATCAAAGCGAGGGGCGCGATCCCCTCGCTTTTTTCGTCTACAGCACGTCGATCAGCCACAATATCAGCCCGTACAGGGCGCTGGCCGCCGTGCCGAACACGATAACTGGCCCGGCGATGGTGAACATCTTCACCGCCGTGCCGGTGATGACGCCCTCGGCCCGAAAGTCGATGGCCGGGGACACCACGGCGTTGGCAAAGCCGGTAATGGGCACCAGGGTGCCGGCCCCGGCGAACCGGGCCAGCCGGTGGTAAAGGCCCAGGGCCGTGGCCGCGGCGGAGAGGAATACCAGGGAGATAGACGCCGCGGCGGAGGCGTCCTCCTTGTTAAGGCCCAGGGCTGCCCAGCCGTTGGCGATGAGCTGGCCCAGCACGCAGATCAGCCCGCCCACGGCGAAGGCCAGCGCCACGTTTTTCAGCAGCGGCGAGACGTCCTGCTTTTCCTTGATATACGCCTGGTACTCCCGGGGCGTCATGTCCATGGGATCACATCCTTTCCCCCGTAGTTTGTCCCCGGCCGGGAATTTCATACATCGGCTTGTCAAACAGATGGAAACCCGCTATACTGAACACAACGAACCGTGAAAGGAGGCTCTGCCGTGTCCGACTCCGCCCATCCCTTCGGCCGCAAGGCCCGCGCCCTGGCCGTCATCGATCCGGTCAGCTGCACCGGCTGCGGCTACTGCGCCATGTTCTGCATCATGAAGTGCATCCTCCTGCGGCCGGACGGCCTCTACCAGGTGGACCCGGAGAGCTGCATCGGCTGCCGCTCCTGCAAGGTCAACTGCCCCTTCGGGGCCGTGACCATCCTGCCGCCCCGGCGGGAGGTGTAGCATGGACAAGTCTCTGGGGCTCTATATCCACATCCCCTTCTGCGCCGCCAAGTG
>DGHJ01000133.1:15645-15848 GCA_002392625.1 Oscillospiraceae bacterium UBA3851 | reverse complement strand
GCAGCGGCGGCCCAGTAATGTCTGTGAGGTTTAGAAATTCTTGTTTTTGAAGATATTGAGGATATCGTCGAAATTCGGGTCGGTGTCGACCTTTTCCGGCTCGTCGACCTGGGTGAGAGGCTCCAGGGCGGGCTTGTCCTGGGCGCCGGGCTTCTCCTGCTCGTCGGACTTGTTGCCATCCTCAAAGCCGGTGGCAATGACGG